>NC_014960.1:321125-642250 GCF_000199675.1 Anaerolinea thermophila UNI-1 | reverse complement strand
ATCGGCGCATCGCCGGAGATGCATGTGCGCCTGAGTGGCAACACGGCAACCATCCGCCCGATTGCGGGAACCCGTCCGCGCGGCACCACCCCCGAAGCAGACCTGCAACTGGAAAAAGACCTGCTGGCAGACCCCAAAGAGCGCGCCGAGCATGTCATGCTGGTAGACCTGGCGCGCAACGATCTGGGAAGGGTATGCACCTATGGCAGTGTGCAGGTGCGTGAGCAGATGACCATCGAACGCTACTCTCATGTCATGCACATTGTCTCTCAGGTCGAAGGTACCCTGAGACCGGAACTGAATGCGTTCGACCTGATGCGCGCCACATTTCCCGCCGGGACGGTGAGCGGTGCCCCTAAAGTACGCGCCATGCAAATCATCCGCGACCTTGAACCCACACCTCGCGGCGTCTATGCGGGAGCAGTAGGCTACTTTGCCTTCGACGGCAGTATGGACACCTGTATTGCCATCCGCACACTGGTGATGCAGGGAAAGCGCATTTCCGTCCAGGCAGGCGCTGGGATTGTGGCGGACTCGGAGCCTGAACGGGAATATCAGGAAACGCTCAATAAAGCCCGCGCGCTTGCCCAAGCCATTGAGATTGCTGAAAAACCGGAGGAACACCATGTTGCTTATTCTGGATAACTACGACTCGTTCACTTACAACCTGGCACAAATTTTTGGCGAACTGGGGGAAGAAATTGCCGTGTACCGCAATAACGAGATCAGCCTGGAGCAAATCCGCGCGCTACAGCCGGAGCGCATCGTCATCTCGCCGGGACCAGGAGGACCGGAGGATGCCGGGGTCTCCATCGAGGTCATCCGAGAGTTAGGGATGCATATTCCTCTTCTGGGGGTGTGCCTGGGGCATCAGTGCATCGCCGCCGCCTTTGGGGGCAATGTCACCCGTGCGCCGCGCCTGATGCACGGCAAGACCTCGCCTATCTACCATTACGGAGAAGATCTCTTCACCGGCATTCCCAGCCCCTTTGAAGCCACCCGCTACCATTCCCTGATTGTCGCCGAGCCTTTACCTCAAGAACTGAAAGCCACCGCCTTCACCTCGGCAGGCGAATTGATGGGCTTGCGCCACCGCCAGTATCCCATCTTTGGGGTGCAGTTCCACCCCGAATCCATTCTCACCCCTTACGGAAAACAACTGCTCAGAAATTTTCTGGATGTGCGTGTACCTGCCGCACAACCACTTTGAACGAAAGGAGAAGAACCCATGCTTAAGCCCTACATTGCAAAAGTGATGAACTTTCAATCGCTTTCGGCGCAGGAAGCCGAAGAAGCCATGAACATCATCATGAACGGTGAAGCCACGCCTGCACAAATTGGCGGGTATCTGGTGGCTCTGCGCATGAAAGGTGAGACTGTGGAAGAGATTACCGGCAGTGCCCGCGCCATGCGCGCGCATGCCAGCCGGGTCAAGGTGCAGAGCACACCTCTGATCGACACCGCCGGTACCGGCGGAGATGGCGCTCACACCTTCAATATCTCCACCGCCGCAGCTTTCGTCATTGCCGGCACCGGCAGGAAGGTTGCCAAACACGGTAACCGGGCGGCCTCCTCGCGCTGTGGAAGCGCCGATGTGCTGGACGCGCTGGGAGTGCGCATCAACCTCACCCCTGAGCAGGTTGCCCGTTGCATTGAAGAAGTGGGCATTGGCTTCCTGTTTGCCCCCAGTTTCCACCCGGCGATGAAGCACGCCGTAGCCCCGCGCCGCGAACTGGGTCAGCGCACGCTGTTTAACCTGCTGGGTCCGCTCACCAACCCGGCAGGTGCTACCCATCAACTCATCGGTGTATACGATGGCAAACTGACCTCCATGCTGGCGGAAGTGCTGGGCGAACTGGGCGTGCAGGGTGCCTTTGTTGTCCACGGTCATGGCGGGCTGGATGAACTTTCCACCAGCGGTCCCAACCGCATCAGCCGATTGCATGACGGCAGGGTGGAAAACGAAGAACTGGATGCCCGCGACCTGGGCTTGCGGCAGGCAACGCCCGAAGACCTGCGCGGCGGTGAACCCGCCGAAAACGCCAGCATTTTGCGCGCTATTCTGGAAAACCGCGATGACAGTCCCCGCCGTGATGTCGTCCTGTTGAACAGCGCTGCCGCCATTGCCGCCGAATGCGGTGACCTGACCCGCGCACTGGCAGAAGCCGAACACTCACTTTCCAGCGGGGCCGCGCTGCAAAAACTCGAAGCCCTGGTGACTTATTCTCAACAGGTAGCCGTATGAATCGCCTGGAAACCATTCTGGCACACAAACAGCGGGAGATCGAGGAACGCCTGCAGACCGTATCCCCGGAACAACTGGAGCGGGACATCCAGGAAACCCTGCCACCACCGGACTTTCGAGAGGCACTCCGCCGTCCTCCAGGCGCCCCGGTGCGGTTGATTGCCGAAATTAAACGGGCTTCGCCTTCCCGCGGGCAAATGGCACCCATTGCCAATCCGATAGAACTGGCGCACTGTTACCAGCAAAACGGCGCCGCCGCCATCAGCGTACTGACCGATGCGCGCTTCTTCTCCGGCAGTCTGGAAGACTTGCGCGCCATTGCTGCACTGCCTCATCACCCGCCTTTGCTGAGGAAGGACTTCATCCTCCACCCCATACAGATTCTGGAAGCCCGCGCCGCGGGCGCTTCGGCAGTCCTGCTGATTGCCGCCTGCCTGTCGCCGGCATCTCTGCGCCATCTGATGGCTTACGCCGCTGAACTGGGAATGAGTGCGTTGGTTGAAGTCCACAACGAAGCCGAACTGGAACAGGTGCTGACCTGTCAGCCTGAAATCATCGGCATCAACAACCGCAACCTGCGGACGTTCGAGGTAGATCCGTATACCGCCCTGAGACTTCTCCCGCTCATCCCTTCTCCCATGATTAAGGTCGCTGAGAGCGGTATTCACACCCCGGAAGATGCTCACCGTTTTGCCGATGCAGGCTTTGACGCCCTGCTGGTCGGCGAGGCACTGGTCACTGCGGCAAACCCGGGGGAGAAAATGAAAGAATTGATTGGAGTGGTAGAATGAATATCAAAATTTGCGGGCTGACCACAAAAGAAGACGCCCTCATCGCCGCCGAAGCCGGAGCGAATTTTCTGGGCTTTGTGTTCTATGAACGCAGTCCGCGCTTTATTCACCCGGAAGGGTGTGCGCGTATCGTCGAAACCCTCAAAGGGTATCCGGTGCAGTGCGTGGGAGTGTTCGTTAACCACGCTGTGGAAAAAGTGCAGGACATTTTGCGCACCTGTGGGTTGGCACTGGCGCAACTCTCCGGAGATGAACCTCCCGCACACCTGGAACAACTTGCAGGCAAAGCCTTCAAAGCCCTGCGCCCTGCCACGCCCGATGAACTGGACGAAAATCTACACATCTACCCCCCTCACCACCCTGCGCCTGCGTATTTACTGGATGCCCATCAGCCAGGCGCCTACGGCGGGACAGGCTTATCGGCAAATCTGGAAATAGCCCGCCCGCTGGCAATGCGCATGCCCATCCTGCTGGCAGGCGGTTTGACGCCGGAAAACGTCGCCGAGCGTGTGTTGCGCGTGCGCCCCTGGGGGGTGGATGTGTCTTCCGGGGTAGAATCGGCACCCGGCAAGAAAGACCCCGAACGGATACGCGCCTTCATCCGCGCAGTGCGAGCCTGCGAACATGCCCTGATTCATTCATAAATCCCTCACTGGAGAATTCACCATGGAAACCCTTTCACTAATTCCCACACAACAAAAAGACGGGCGCTTTGGCATTTTTGGCGGACAATACATCCCCGAGGTGCTCATGCCTGCTGTGCAGGAACTGGAAGAAACCTACCGCCAGACCCGGAACGATGCTGAGTTTCACGAAATCTATACGCATCTACTGAAAACCTACGTGGGACGCCCCACCCCGCTCACCTTTGCCAAACGCCTGACCGAAGAACTGGGCGGAGCACGCATTTACCTGAAACGCGAAGACCTGACGCACACCGGCGCGCACAAAATCAACAACGCCCTGGGGCAAGCCCTGCTGGCAAAACGCATGGGCAAAACCCGCCTGGTCGCCGAGACAGGCGCCGGTCAGCACGGTGTAGCTACCGCCACGGTTGCCGCTCTGCTCGACATGGAATGCGTGGTTTATATGGGCAGTGTAGACATCGCCCGACAACAGCCCAATGTGCAACGCATGAAACTGCTGGGTGCAGAGGTACGTGCTGTGGAAAGCGGCACCCGCACGCTGAAAGATGCCGTCAACGAAGCCATCCGCGATTGGGTGACCAACGTGCGCACCACGCACTACCTGCTGGGTTCGGCACTGGGACCGCATCCCTACCCCACCATTGTGCGCGACTTTCAAGCCGTAATCGGGCGGGAAGCCCACGCGCAAATTCTGGAAGCCGAAGGACGCCTGCCGGACGCCTGTATCGCCTGCGTAGGGGGTGGCTCCAACGCGATTGGATTGTTCAGCGCCTTTGTGGACGATGAAGAGGTAGCCCTGATAGGCGTGGAAGCCGGGGGCGAGGGTATTGCCAGCGGAAAGCACGCCGCGCGCTTTGCCGACCCTGCACGTGGAAAGCCAGGCGTCCTGCATGGTACCTTCACCTACCTGCTTCAGGATGAAGATGGGCAGGTACTGCCCACCCATTCCATCTCCGCCGGGCTGGACTACCCCGCGGTGGGTCCTGAACATGCCTATCTGCGGGAGATAGGACGGGCAGAGTACACCAGCGTGACCGACGCAGAAGCCCTGCAAGCCTTCCAAACCCTTGCCCGTACTGAGGGCATTTTGCCCGCCCTGGAGTCATCCCATGCGCTGGCAGAAGCTATACGCCGCGCCCCCAGCCTGCCCCGTGAAAGCATCCTGCTGGTGAATCTCTCCGGGCGCGGGGACAAGGACCTGGAAACGGTTCTCAAAGCCCTGAAAGGCAGGGGGGCATGAGCGGGATCAAAAGAATTGCGCAGATCTTTGAAAAAGCCCGCAACCAACAGCGGGCAGCACTGATTCTGTACTACCCGGCAGGATACCCGGACTACGCCACTTCGCTGGAAGTACTGAAGGGGCTGGCGCAAAGTGGAGCAGATCTTCTGGAGGTGGGCATGCCCTTCTCGGACCCGCTGGCAGATGGTCCCACTATTCAACACGCCACCCAGATGGCGCTGTCGCAGCGAATGAACACCCGCCACTGTCTGGCACTGGTACGGGAACTGCGCCAGCAAGGTGTAGAAACGCCTGTGGTGCTGATGGGGTATCTCAATCCGGTGATGGCATATGGCATGGAGCGCTTTGTGCGAGATGCCCGCCAGACCGGCGCTGATGGCATCATCCTGCCCGATTTCCCGCCGGAGGAAAGCGCCGACTTCCGCGCCCTGTGTGACGCTTATGAACTGGCGTTGATCTCACTGGTTTCCCCTGCTACACCACCGGAAAGAGCGCGCCAGATTGCCGAAACCACGCGGGGGTTTCTCTACCTGATCTCGCTGACTGGCGTCACCGGGGCAAGAGAATCCCTTCCCCCCGAACTGGAGGCATTCGTTGCCCGCACGCGCGCCGTAGCGCGGGTGCCTCTGGCGGTGGGATTTGGCATCAGCACACCTCAGCAAGCCCGGCGCGTCAGCCAGATTGCCGATGGGGTCATCATTGGCTCGGCACTGATTGCGCGGACTGGAGAGGCGGCAAACCCAGTCCAAGCCGCCGTTGAATTTATCCAGCAAATGTTTACCGCGCTGGGTAAAGAGGAACTGCCACGCTTTGAATCTCTTTGAGCATGATCTCGTGCAGGACAGGATTGGCGCACAGCACATTGCAGGGCGGGCGGAGATAATCGGGAGCGCCGTCCATACGGGTCACCCGCGCGCCGGCTTCTTCTGCGACCAGCCCGCCCGCCGCCAAATCCCAGGGATTGACCGAGACTTCCCAGTAGCCATCGGCGCGGTTGGCGGCAACGTAGCACAAATCCAGCGCCGCCGCGCCCAAACGGCGCACCCCCTCGCAACGGCGGTGAAAGTGGGCAAAGAACTGCAAATTGGTCTCGATGACCCAGTTCTCGTAAGCAAAGCCGGTAATGAGCAGACTGTGGAGCAAATCCCCAGCGCCTTCCACCTGCAAACGGCGGTCGCCCAGCCAGGCACCCTGTCCCCGTTCGGCACAGAAGAGGTCGTCCTGATTCGGGTCGTACACCACGCCCAACTGCACCTGTCCTTTGTAAGCATAGGCAATGGAAACGGCAAAGATGGGCATGCCGTGAGCAAAATTGGTGGTACCGTCCAGCGGATCAATAATCCACAGGTGCTCTTTCTGTCCATCCTGATGCCCATTTTCCTCGCCCAGAATGGCATGGTGCGGGAAACGCGAACGAATCAGGCGAATGAGCAGGTCTTCCGAGCGTCTGTCGTACTCGGTGACGGGATTGATGCGGGCTTTGTACTCCACTGCCATTTTGCGTCCAAAGCCTTCCAGTAAAACAGCACCCGCCTCGCGGGCAAATTGTTTGAGATCTTCCAGTTCAGGCAACATGGCTATGATTATACACCCTTCAACACAGAGTCCCCTGCTTGCGCAGGGGACTCGAAAGAGAAACTCCGCAGGAGGTGTTAACTCAACCCTTTCATCTCATCCAGAATCTTATACAGTTGATCCAGTTCTCGCTGAATCTCATCCCGATCGGCAAGGGCTTGCTTGAGGAGCGTTTCGAAGGCAGGCTTTTGCTCATCAGGCAAAGTTGCCAGCAAACGCTCGGTGCGGGAAATCTGGGTATTTTTGTGGCGCAGTTTCTGTTCCAGACGCTCACGATAGCCCTGATAGAAATCGCGTTCGTTCATCGGCGCGGGCACGTTGGGCGAGTCGGAAGTTAACACTTCTGCCACGGTGAGCAGAAAATCTTCCGTATCGATGGGCTTTTCGATAAAACGCACCCCACCAAAACTGAGGGCGAATTTCTTGTCTTCGGGGGTGACGTAAGTCGCCGAGACGAAGATGATGGGAATAGAGCGCGTTTGTGGATTCTTGCGAATCTCATGTGCCATGGCAAACCCATCCATACGCGGCATGAGGATATCGGCGACGATGAGCGCGGGTCGCTCTCTGGCAATGAACTCCAGCGCCTCCAAGCCATCACAGGCAGAGACAACCGGGTACCCCTTAAAGCGCAGGGTCACCTCGAGCAATTCCCGCACATGGGGAACATCTTCCACAACCAGAATGGGTCCAAGCGGTACACTCATACACTTCGATTTTAGTCTTTCCGAAGTTAATCTGCAAGGACAAGAAACTTTACAATAATGCAAACCTTATCAACCCGTTCCACGCCTCCCCCTGTTTTCAAGCAGAATTTTTGAACTGAGAAATCTGGCGGATGTGTTATGATTAACACTGTATGGAACATTCCCCCTCTGCTTATGTGCGCATGTATCGCTGTCAATCCATTGGATACGCGGCTTTGAAAGGGCTGAGTTTTCCGACTACCGGTCGTGTCACCGGCTCGACCTCTAAAGGGGTCTTTGTGCTGGTTCCCCCTCAACGAGTCTTCTTTCTTTCCTATGAATCTTATCGGGGTCCTCTAACCCTCAACCTGAGCCCGCGCCCCGCCGAACCCCTGCCGGTGTATATCGGGCAGGAAGTGCATCTGGAAGCCGACGAAATCAGCCTGCCCACCCTGAATACGCACATTAGCCTGAGCGACGAGAATCTCTGGCTTCCGCCTGTGCCCCCGGCGCGCATCCGCTCGGGCGAGGAATTATGGGCGAGCATCCAGCGGCTGAGCGAAAGCGCCCTGTATGTGCACCGCGGGGTGGGGTTTGTGCCTCTTCTGGCGTTCATCATGGACGACCCCCATCCACCCACCATTCCTGCCATCCTTCAACCCAGCATTGCCAGCATTCTCATCCTCAAGAATCTGTTTACCCAACCGCTGGAAGTCAGCATGCCCGCCCTGACTGGCTTGATGGGCAGTGGCAGAGGGTTGACTCCCTCAGGGGATGACCTGATTGTTGGATTGATGTTGCTCTTAAGCCGCATGCCGGGAATGGACTCGCTCCACGAAACCCTTGAAGCCCTGCATCGGCAGATAATGGAGATTGCCTTTGAGAAGACCACCGCGCTGAGCGCCAATCTCATCGCCTGCGCCTGCGAAGGAAGCGCTGATGAGCGTCTTATCCAGGCAGTGGACGGCTTCCTGACCGGTTCTCTGAGCGAGTCCGCAGTGCTGGCTACCCTGCAGGAATACGGCAGTTCTTCCGGCGTAGATGCGCTGACCGGCATGGCGCTGGCATTGCGGGCGCTGAAAGTGGCAAACTATCTTATCTAAACCAGGTATATTTGTTAAGTAAAAAGAGGGCGCAGTTGAAGTTGCGCCCTCTTTTTTCGTCAATGTGTACGGCTCTGCCTAGACCAGGATGTCATCCGGAACACGCATGACCTCGTTGGCTTTGCGCACCTCATCGGGCACGTTGAAGTCGAGGTCGGCGCCAACCATCTGGCGGATGTAATCCTTGACCAGTTGATCCCAGTACTTCTTGGTGATGTAGTACACGCGAGCGCCGCCCAACTCGTGCTGATACTCGGGCCAGGGGTAAGAGGGTTGCGCCATGCCCAAGCCCCAGCGCATCCAGCCGTTGTAGGACTCGTAGGTCGCCCACCATTCCTTGTTGCCAAGGATTTCGAAGCCATAGTAGTGGCGTAGTACATGGCGGCGCCGATGCGCCCACCGCGAACCAGCGCCATGGTGTGCAGACTGATGTTGATGTCCTCGTTCATCAGACGCCCATTGGCGAAGCCAGCCCACAACCCATCAATCAAACCCACCAGGGTGTAGGGGTCCTTGAGGCGCTTGCGGTACCAGCCCAACACCTCCGAGTACACACGCGCGCCCACAATGTCATAGAAGTCATGATCCACATCGAGGAAGCGCTTGAGGTAAGAAAGCATCAGGGGCACTTCATCCAGCCGCGCTTCGCGGATGTAGAGGATGCGCCCATCTTTCAACGGCACCATGGCACCGGGCCAGGGCTTCAATTTCATCGAAGGTCCCTGAAGGACGGCTTCTACTTCTCGGGCATCGATTTCGAGGACTTCTTGAGAGGCTTTGGTTGGCAGATCGAACTTCATACGAAACTCCTTTTAGGTATGAATAAGAAGAAACTTGGTTACACCGCTGTCTCCCCACGAGAAAACAGAGGGATTCCCCTTACGACAGGTTGGCGCGCGAAATGGCGTTCAGGCGCTCCACATGCGTGGGATCGTAGGCGTCGCCGAAGCGGGTCTTGGGCATGCTTTCGCGCTTCTTCATCAGTTCTTCGTACTTGGCATCATCCACGAAAGCCACCGCGCGCCCAATCGAGGCTTCACCGTCCACAAAGCGCCACGGGAAGAAGCCCACAGTCACGCGCTGGTTGAGCAGAAGGTCAATTTCGCCGCCGAAGCACTCGGCATGGATAATCTCATGCGGGAACATCTCGATGTGCATCAGTTGATACTTGTCATCGGAGAAGAACTCTTCCAGCGACATGCCGTACTTCTTCTTGAAGACGTACTCGGCTTCCTTTGCCTGGCGGGGCATCCAGGTGCGAATGATGGTATTCATCGGATGATCGGCACTGCCGCAGTCCACCGCAATCCAGCGCAGTTTCTTCTTCTTTGCCCACTCAGCAAACTCGCGGTCGGGACCGGGGTGCTTGACCATGTAGCGCACCTCATCGGCGGTGGGCATATCCCACCCGAAGTGATGATAACCCGTGTGGATGACAAGGATATCGCCTTCCTTGACCTCCACGCGCTCTTCAATCATCTTGCTGGTGTACACATCGTAATCACCACACACATCGCTGAGGTCCACAATGGCGGCTTCGTGCACCAGATAGTCCATGGTGAGGGATGCCATATCCTTGCCGGGGGTGTAGAAGTGAATCTCCCCGTCCAGGTGCGTGCCCAAATGGTTAGAGTGGGTCAGTAACTGGCCATTGGCGCCGTTGGGGGCAAGGCGCTTGAAGTATTTGACCTGCAAAGGCTCATAGGTGGGCCAGGCAGGGGTTCCGATTCCCAATGGGATGGTCAAATCAATCAGTTTCATCGCGTTCCTCCTCAAACAGAATTTGAAGTGAAGAATTGGCGCCTCCGAAATAATTTCACAGAGGCGCCCATGACTTTATAACACACCCGCCAGCACAGCCAGCACCACACCGCCAGCCACCACACTCCCCAACTGACCGGCAGCATTGGCGCCCATAGCGTGCATGAGCACAAAGTTCTGGAAATCCTCCTCAGAGACAAAACGCTGAACGATGCGCGCCGACATGGGGAAGGCACTGATACCCGCCGCGCCGATGCAGGGGTTGAATTTCTTGCCGGAGAGCACATACATCAACTTGCCGAAGAGCACACCGCCCACAGTGTCGAGGACGAATGCCAGCAAACCCAACCCCAGAATAGCCAGCGTCTGCGGCTGAATGAACGCCTTGCCTTCCATGGTCGAGCCAATCACCAAGCCCAGGAAGAGGGTGACCAGATTCGCCAGTTCATTCTGCGCGCCCTTGCTCAGTCGTTCTACCACACCGGATTCCCGAATCAGGTTGCCGAACATCAGCGAGGAAATGAGCGGAGAGGCTTTGGGAGCAATCAACGAAACCAGAATGGTCACCACGATGGGGAAGAGCACCCGCACCACCCGCGAAACCGGCTTAATGGTATAGGGCATGCGCACACGGCGTTCGGCTTTGGTGGTCAGCAGGCGCATCACCGGCGGCTGGATGATGGGCACCAGCGACATGTAACTGTACGCTGTAACGGTAATGGCGGGCAAGAGGTGCGGCGCCAGTTTGCTGGAGACGTAAATGGCGGTAGGACCGTCAATCGCTCCGATAATGCCGATGGATGCGGCTTCTTTCAGCGGGAAACCAATGGCAAGAGCCAGCAAAAGGGTGGTGAAAATTCCCAATTGACCGGCGGCGCCCAGCAATGCCATGCGCGGGTTTTCCAGCAGAGGACCGAAATCCGTCATCGCGCCAATGGCGATAAAGATAAACAACGGGAACAATTCGGTGCTGATGCCAAAATCGTAGATGATTTTCAGGAAACCACCCTGTTCGGTCACCCCGGTGAGCGGCAGGTTCCCCAGTATGGCACCAAAACCAATGGGCAAAAGCAAATTCGGCTCAAATTCATACTTGACAGCAAGGAAGATCAGAAAGCCTCCCACGCCAAGCATGACAATATTTTGCCAGCCCAGTTCCCGAAATGCCTGCAAGAGGATGCTGAGATTGGAAAGATCCATACGACCTCTTTACGAGAAGCGGAACAGGACTTCGCCGTAATTAACCCGCTGGCCATCCTGCACTTCCACGCTGGCAATGGTGCCTTCGCGCGGCGAGCGGATGGCATTTTTCATCTTCATGGCTTCCAGGGCGCACAACTGTTGCCCCACGGTCACCTTATCCCCGGGTTTGACGGCAATATCCAGAATCACGCCGGGCATGGGCGCGGTGAGCACGTCGCCACTGGCGGCGGGAGCCGCGGCGGGCTTGGGCGCGGGGGCTGGGACGGGTGCCGGCGCAACCGGACGGGGTGCAGGAGCCGCCGGAGCACTCGCTACCGGCCGAACTTCCTGAACCTGTTCACCCTCCAGCGTGACCTGATAGGATTGCCCATTCACCACCACGGTGAAGGGGGAAATGCTCATATCGCCCACTTCCACTTCGTAAGGTTTTTCGTTCACGATGACCTTGATTTTCTTCATGCCTTTCTCCTAGCGTTTTCTCGTTTTTCCTTCAATGGCTTCCAGACGGCGGGAGAACCACCAGCGACCGCGCCCTTCCTGGAAAGCATTTCCCAGTTGGGGATTGGCGCGCAGGCGCAGATACGCCACCGCAGCAGCAATCGCGGCGACAATTTCTCCCTCCTGCGACATAGCAGTTTCCTCAGCGGGCTGACTGGTTTCGATTTGCGCCACCTCCGCTTGCTCTTCCTCTTCCTCACGGTAAGGGAAAAGCCGTTGAAGGACAATCATGATGAGGATGAAAACCCCCAGCGCAATAAACGTAATCAGAATCCCCAGCACGCTGACGGTCAAGCCTTGCAAAAAGTCACCGTTCAAAGAACACCTCCCTGATACGCCGATTTACAAAGGAATCGAGCCGTGCTTCTTGCTGGGCTGGCTGACCTGTTTATCGCGCAGAAGTTCCAACGCGGCGATCAGGCGCGGGCGGGTTTCGGAAGGCATAATCACATCATCCACGTACCCGGAAGCCGCCGCACGGTAGGGGTTGGCAAACTTCTCGCGGAATTCCGCCACCAGGCGGGCGCGCTCCGCCGCCGGATCGGGGTGATTGCTGATCTCTTTGCGGTAAAGAATGTTCACCGCGCCTTCAGCACCCATCACGGCAATTTCTGCCATAGGCCAAGCAAAGACCAGGTCGGCGTGAATGTGCTTGCTCCCCATCACGATGTACGCACCGCCGTAGCCCTTGCGGGTAACCACCGTCAATTTAGGAACGGTTGCCTCAGAGTAGGCGTACACAATCTTGGCACCATGCCGGATGATACCGCCATGTTCCTGCGCCACACCGGGCATGAAGCCGGGCGAGTCGGAGAAGGTAATCAACGGAATGTTGAAGGCATCGCAGAAGCGCACGAAGCGGGCAATTTTATCGGCGGCGTTGATGTCAATGGCGCCCGCCATCATCATCGGTTGCTGGGCAACCACACCCACCGATTGCCCATGCAGGCGGGCAAAGCCCACAATGGCATTGGGGGCAAAATTGGCGTGCACTTCAAAGAACGACCCCAGGTCGAAGACCTTCTCGATGATTTGCTTCATATCATATGGCTCGTTGGGGTTTGCCGGAACGATGGCATTCAACCCCTCATCCATGCGGTTGGGGTCATCATAGGGTTCAATCGCCGGGGCGGGCTCAGAGTTGTTCAGAGGCAGGTAAGAGAGCAGGCGCCGCACCGTGGCAAAGGACTCTTCCTCATTCTCGGTGGCAAAATGCGCCACACCGCTGATGGTCGAGTGTGCCATAGCGCCGCCCAGCGTTTCGGCATCCACCACTTCCGCCGTCACGGTCTTGATGACTTCCGGTCCGGTGATGAACATGTTGCTGATGCCTTTGGTCATGATGATGAAGTCCATCAGCGCCGGAGAATACACTGCGCCACCCGCGCAGGGCCCCAGCATGACGCTGATTTGGGGGATGACCCCGCTGGCAAGAGTGTTGCGGTAGAAAACTTCGCCGTAAGCCGAAAGGCTGTGAACGCCTTCCTGAATACGCGCACCGCCGCTGTCGTTCAAACCAATCACCGGCACACCGGCATCCATTGCCATGTCCAGAATCTTGCAGACTTTCTGACCGGCAACCTCGCCGAACGACCCACCCAACACGGTGAAATCCTGCGAGAAAACACATACTCGTCTGCCGTCAATCTTGCCGAAGCCGGCTACCACGCCATCGCCCAGGAAGCGCGATTTGTCCATGCCAAAATCGCTGTGGCGGTGTACCATGAAGGCATCAATTTCCTGGAAGGTGCCTTCATCCAGCAATTTTTCGATGCGCTCGCGCGCCGTTAATTTGCCTTTGGCGTGCTGGGCTTCAATGCGGTCTTTGCCACCGGCTTCCAACAACTTTTCGCGGTATTCCTGTAATTTTTTATACAGGTGCTGGCGCTCATCGCGCTGTTCCGCTTCTCCACTCGTCGGTTGAGCATTCACGTTGGATTCTGTCATTGCTCCTCTCCATCATTTTGGTGAAATCAGATGCAAGATCCAATTACAGTGTACAAAAGGATGTCTGACAATTCAAGAGACGTTCATGCTGAAAACTTTGCCAATTGTCACATCCTGAAAGGTGGGTTGAGGCATTGTTGCCCCAAACCACCTGAATCTCCGGGTTACTTCGCCAATCCGGCTTCAACCAGCGCAAGGTAAACTTTCTCAGCGCTGAAGGGCGGATTGGTGATGCGGATGCCCAGCGCATCGCGCAACGCCGACGCCACCGCAGCAATGGACGGCACCAGCGGATGCTCGCCAATGCCGCGCGCACCGAACGGACCATCATCCTGAGCATGCTCAATGATGAAGGTGTCCATGATCGGGGGCACGTCAATCGCGGTAGCGATGCGATAGTCCACAAAGGACGGGTTGCGCATCACGCCCTTTTCAAGTTTGCACTCCTCGAAGATTGCCGAACTGAGCCCCTGCACCATACCGCCTTCCATCTGCTGTTTGACCAGTTCAGGGTTGATGGCTTTCCCCACGTCAAAGGCAGAGACGGCTTTCAAAATGGTGATTTGCCCGGTTTCGAGGTCCACTTCCAGGTCCACGCCCTGCGCGCCGGTGGTGTAGTGCACCACAGCGCGGTCACCCTGACCAGTCTCGGGGTCCAGTCCGGTGACGTAAGTGGGCATGAACGACCCTGTACCCACAATTGGCCCGCCAATCCAGCCCTGGTCATTAGGTTTGGGGATACCGTACACCACCACATCCTTAAGCGGCATGGTATCTTCGGTGCGGTAGGAAATGACATAACCGTTCTTGATATCCAGTTCTTTGGGATCCTGTTGCCAGGCTTCTGCCACCACGTTGAGCACTTTCTGGCGGGCATCCAGCGCAGCATTCCGCACCGCATTGCCCATCGACCAGGTCAGGCGGCTGGCAACGGTCTGCCACTCGTAGGGGCTGTAGCGGGTGTCTATGGGACCGGTGACGCGCACATTTTCATAAGGCACACCCAGCGTCTCGGCGGCAATCTGCGCCATGACCGTAAAGGTTCCCTGCCCAATTTCCTGACCGCCCACACTCACATCCACCGTGCCATCAGCGTTCAGTTTGACGATGGCGGAAGACCCCGCGTTCGGGGGCATGGCAGGGGCTTTCCACGCCAGAGCAATGCCTTTGCCGCGCACCTTATTGGGACCGGAAGGTTTCTCCTTGACACCCCAGTTGAGGTCTTTGGCAACCGCATCAATACAATCTTCAATACCCACATCGTGGATCACCATACCGGTCGCCAGCACATCGCCGCCGCGGATGCAATTCTTCTTGAAGAACTCCACGCGATCCATGCCGATCTTCTCGGCGAGCATGTCCATGGCTTGATCAATGCCGGTGTGCAGTTCTGCCATGCCAAAGCCGCGGTAAGCACCGCCTACCGGATGGTTGGTGTACACGCACATGCTGTCGGTCTTGACGTTGGGAATATCATACGGGCCGGTGCTGGAGTAACCGCCCGCGCGGGTGACGTTCACACCGTACTCGGTGTAGGCACCGCCATCCCAGTACATGGTGTTTTCCAGCGCCAGCAGGTTGCCGTCTTTATCGCATCCCACCTTAATCTTGATGACCAAGCCCTGACGCACGAAATTGGTGTAGAACTCTTCTTCGCGGGTCAGGCGCAGTTTGATGGGATAACCGGGCAGTTTGAGCGCTACTGCCACCGGAATGGCTTCCATGGTCACGCCCGCCTTACAACCAAAGCCACCGCCCACAAACGGAGCAATGACGCGCAGTTTGCTTTCGGGGATATGCAGGGCTTTGGCAATCAGGGCGCGCTGAGCAAACGGAGACTGCGTGCTTGCCCATAACGTCACCTGACCGTTTTCTTCCGCCTTGGCGACCGCCACATGCGGTTCAATGGGTACATGCTGAACATGCGGAATGCGGAAGGTGTGTTCCACAATCGCGGCGCATTGAGGCCAGGCGGCTTCGGTATCGCCCTTGCGGATCTTGAAGTGGTTGGCAATGTTGGTGCCAGGTTTGGGGAAAATGAAGTTGGGGTACTCGTAAGTGCCCAATTCGGGGTGCAGCAGGGGCGCTTCGGGAGAAGCCCCGTATACCGGATCGAACACACCGGGCAGTTCCTCGTACTCCACGTCAATCAGTTCCAGGGCTTTTTCGGCAATCTCTTCAGTCACAGCGGCGACAGCGGCAACCGGCTCGCCGATAAAACGCACGCGGTCGCGAGCAAAGATGTGGCGATCTTTCAGGTACAACCCGATGCGATCGGGGAAATCGGCACCAGTCACCACCACCTTGACGCCGGGCAACTTCTCTGCCTTGCTGGTGTCAATGCGCTTGATGATGCCATGCGGAATGGGCGAGCGCTTCACCCGGCAGTGCAGTAATCCGGGACCAAATTGGATATCATCGGCATACACCGCGGCACCGGTGACTTTCTCGCGCACATCCAGGCGCGGTACACTGGCGCCAATCACGGTTTGTTGTTTTTCAGCGACTGCCATGGTTTTTTCTCCTTTCCGCTATTCCGTTCCAGCGACTTTCTTGACCGCTTCCACAATGCGGTTGTACCCCGTGCAGCGGCACAGGTTGCCCGAAATGGCTTCGCGGATTTCAAATTCGGTCGGCTTGGGGTTGCGGTTCAACAGCGCGCGGGAAGAGATGAGAATGCCCGGAGTGCAGAAACCACACTGCACGCCACCGGTTTCAATAATGGCTTCCTGCAGGGGGTCAAGTTGTCCGTTTTTCGCCAAGCCTTCCACGGTCACCACATCGGCGCCATCGCATTCCACGGCCAGCACCATGCAGGAATTGACCGGCTCGCCGTTCAGCATGACCGTGCAGGCGCCACATTCGCCCGAGGCACAGCCGTTTTTCGTGCCGGTCAAGCCCAGTTTTTCACGGAGCATTTGCAACAGGGTCATGTTGGACGGCACATCCACCAGTTCCATCACCCCATTGACGGTTAAGGTAATTCGGTGATAACCCATAGGAATCCTCCTGTTGTGAATGGCTGCCCGGCATCAGGCGGCCTGAGTAAGTTTCTGCCAGACTTCGGTCACCGCGCGGCGGGTCATATTGCGCACCATGTGCTTGCGGTATTGCGCACTGCCGCGGACGTCATCAATGGGCGAGCAGGAATCCATCGCGATTTGCGCCGCTTCGGCAATGGTCGCCTCATCTATTTTCTTCTCCGCCAGCACTTTTTCTGCCACCGGAACGCGCAACGGCACCGGCGCCACCGAAGCCAGCGCGATCAGAAAACGGAAACCGGAAGCCACCGTCGCATCGGGATACCCCAGCACCGAAACGCCTACAATTGCCAGATCGCCCAGTTTGTTGCGGGCTACTTTAATGTAGCGTCCAACATGTCCTTTGGGCGGTAAAGGCAGGTGGAGCGAAAGAGCAATATCGCCGGGTTTGAGGTTGGTCTTGCCGGGACCCTTGAAGAAGGTTGCCAGGGGTTCCTCGCGCACGCCATCAGCGCCGAAAACCTTCAGCACGCCGCCGTAGAGCATGCACGCGCCGATGGTATCGCCCGCCGGAGAGGCATTGCAGATATTGCCGACAATGGTGGCACGGTTGCGCAACTGGTAACTGGCAACCGTGCGAATGGCTTCCGCCAGCAGGGGATAATGCTCGCGGACTTCAGGCATGGCTTCCACCCGGTTCATGGGGACACCCGCACCAATGGTCAACCCTTTTTCCGGGTCAAAGGAAACCTGCGCCGTGCCATCCAGCCCTTTCACATCCACCAGATACTTATCCTTCCAGACGCCATCGCGCATGCGCACAAAGGTATCTGTACCGCCCAGGAATGGGCGGGCTTCGCCGGCATGAGCCGCTAAGAACTTGCTGGCTTCTTCCAGCGACGCCGGTTTGATATATTCAATTTCAGGAAGTCCAGGATGAGGATTTTGCATACGATTTTCCTTCTCTCAAAACGGATCGTTTCTTCTCACGCCTCCTGCCAGCGCAGGACAAACTCGCTCCCACATCACCATCTCTCTTTCACACGCTCCTCCGTAACTCATTTCACTCCCGTCCCTGCCACCTCACCTCCTCGAAAAACAAATGCACCCCCTCCGGGCGAATGCTTCGCACCGTTGAGGTACACATATCATCTGAGAATTAATTTTCAAGTCAGAAAAAAACCAGTGAAAACGACAAAATCATGGTAGCATATTCCAGGTTGTTTGACAAGTTTGACCTTTATCACGTTTACTTGTCTTACAAATGTAATATTCATCATCTGAAACTAAAAGCAAACAGCAAAATTCCCGCCGCGGTGACCACCCACCAGTAAGGTTGCACGGCCGGCGGGAAGAGAGCCGAGTAACGCATGGCAATTCCAGCCAGTGTGACCAGCAATCCCCCGCCCACGAGCCACCAGGAAACCACCTCATAGGTGATTTTGATTCCCGGTTGCGGTTGTGCCACCGGCGTATGAGGACGATTCTTCTGCTTCTTGGCTTCTCGTTTCTGCTCCAGCAGCGCCTGACGTTCCAGCCGGCGCTTGCGCCCACGAATCAACGCCATGCGCCCATACACAACCAGAATTGCCAGCCCCACAACCACAGTACCCCAATCAATCTTCATATGGATTAACCCCTCAACCTTTCTTCACCATCTTGAGCAATACCTGTTTAAACGCCTCCCACTCGGGCAAGGGACCCGCTCCCACAGATACCACCCTCGCCGAGGGGGTCAGTTCCACCAGTTCCGTCCCATTGGGGAAGGCATCGCCCTCCCGGCGAATCAGGCAAACCACAGAGGTATTTGGCAAACGCACCCAGGCAAAGCGCCGCTCTGGACGGCTGATTAATCCAATGTAGTAGGCTTCCCGATCCGCCGTTGGCACGGGCAGGCGGATAATAGCCATTTTGGTTTGTTGATCAATGGGAGTGATTTCACACGCCACATCTTTAAAATCGCTCAAACGCTCTTCGGGCAAGCGTTCTCCTACATGATCCCACCAGAACTCCAGAAATTTCGTGCCATCCCGCTCCAAGTATTTCATAAATTGATTGGTCTGACTGTGAAACATCACCGGAATGGCCTCGTAAACAAAGTTATAGTGTTGACTGCGGTTTGAGTCCATCTACTCTCCCTGAGAGGAAAATTCCCGAGATAAAAACTCTTCCAGTGAAACCGGCGCCCGTCCCAGCAAACAGGTCAGCACGCGAGCATTGCCGATTAAGCCGTGTGCGTCGTAATAGGCAAACATCTTTGCCAGTGTTTCCACCGCGTAAGCGGACATCCCCGCACGCTGTGCCTGCTTCACCCAATCCTCAAGGGGAATCGTTTGAGCCTGAATCGGGCGTCTCAGCAGGCGGGAAAGGCTTTGGGCAACCTGTTCGTGAGAGACAGGCTGAGGTCCCGCCAGTTCATAGATTGCCCCTGCATGTCCATCTTCACACAGCACCTGCGCCGCCGCTTCGGCAACATCCTGCAAATCCACCATGCTCAGGCGCGCCTGCACCGAGTAAGGGATGCTCAAACACCCCTGCTCCAGGATGCTTTGTCGAAACGCCAGCAAGTTCTGGAAATAAGCCGAAGGTTGAAGGATGGTAAAGGGCACGCCACTGGCAAAGATGCGTTCTTCCACGCGCATCTTTGCCCAGTGATGCGGCATGGCTTCCACCTGAGGGTGCAGAACAGAATGATACACCAACTGCACCCCCTCCAGGCGGCACAATTCTTCCAGCATGGCGGCGGCAATGGATTCCTCGTCCGGGCTCATGTTGGGGCAGATGTGATATACCGCCTCAACGCCGTGCAGGGCATTCTGCCAGTCCTGGGGATTGCGCAAATCCCCCACCACAACCTCAGCCGCCCCCTGTCCCAGTGCACGCTGACGGTATGCCTCGCAACGCACCCACGCCCGCACGCGCTTTCCGCGTGTTGACAGGGCACGGGTAACCGCCAAACCTGTTTTGCCTGCCGCACCGCTCACCAGAATCATCCCCAGCCCCTCAAAGCCTCCAGTGGAAGGTTCAGGGCTCCCGATGAAGAAAATCGATTCTGCACCGGGAGCCCCGAGAGGTGCAGGCTCCGCCTGCACAAATCAAAGCATGAGACTAATGCTCAACCGCCGCGCGCTCCATGGGCGGTTTCCACGCCATGGTGATGAGGTTGAGGACGATACCCACAACCGCCCCCGTGGCAATAGCGGGCCAACCATAGGGGAAGACCCCCTGAAGCAGCGGGATGGGCAGGAAGCCGCCGTTGAAGCCGATGTTGCCGCCGATACCGATGATCAGGATGGCGGCACCGATTGCCAGCGACTTCGGATCATACAGGTTGACCTTCTCCGCCATCATCAGCGCAATACCTTGCATGCCGATGACGCCGAACAGGTAGATCGCCAGACCACCGCTCACCGCAGTGGGAATCGAAGCCACGGCTTCCGCCAGCGGTCCAATGAAGCCCAACAGGATGGCGATGACACCCGCCGCCAGAAGGGATGGACCGGAGTAGTTACGGCTGATCACCATCAGCGAGTTGTTCTCGCCGTAGTTCGTCCCAGCGGTGGAGCCGAACAGACCGTTGACCAGGTCGTTCAGACCGTCCAGCATCAGGTTCAAACCAATGTAGCGAGCCAGTCCATACTTCTCGCGTCCCTGTTCCTCAGCCAGGTGATCCACGTACAGGCTGATCTGATACAGGTGTGCCGTGGACTCGGGGATGGTGGCAATCGCCATAATACCCACACCGACAATGACCGTGGCAGTCAACGGGTCATTGAAGACCGGGAAGGTAATGGTCGGGGCGCGGATGAGGGCTTCCTTACCGAATTGAGAGAAGTCCACCAGCCCCAGCGGGATGGCTACGATGTAACCGAAAATGGCCGCCAAAAGGATGGGGAGCATGCCGATGAAGCCCTTGCCCTGCAGGTACACGGAGAAGATGAACGCCGCCAGCAGGGTCACGGTTGCCGCTGCCCACCACTTGAGTTGCATCACCGGATCGGTCACGCCACAGCAGGCACCGCTTGCCATGTTCAGGGCTGCTGCGCCCAAGCCGATACCAATGGTGCACGCCACCGGACCGGTCACGATGGGCGGCAGGATCTTATCGATGGCTTCCTTTCCACCGGAGAGGCGAATGATCAAGCCGACGATGATGTTGATTGTGCCCGTAGCAATGAAGCCAGCCGTCACCACCGAGATCACTTCGGGCGGAGCAACGGGTCCCTCAACTCCCTTGGCTTGCATAATTGCCGTCACCGCCGCAATGTAGGAGAAGGACGAACCGTAGTACAGGGGGATGTATTTCCCCATGGCGAATTTGGAGCCGAGCAATGCCACGACCGTGCCCAGACCGGTGATGGTGAGCACTGTGCTGACGGGGAACTTCATCAGGATGGCGCACAACACCGTCGCGGGGAACATGGTGAGGACATGCTGGAAGCCCAGCAGAACCATCTGCCCGAACGGCGGAACGTCATTGGGAAGGTACCCCATCACTGCAGGTTTTTTAGCAGTTGTAGCCATGTGACTTCCTTCCTCCGAAGAATAAGTTTTCAACAGGTGATTTTGGATGAATGAACAGTTCAAGACGTTGTGGGTTTGCCAGCCCACGGGGATGAGAAAAATGCTTCACGTACCCTCGATAGCCACCTCCTTTTTCTCCTCTTCTCCGGGCGCTGTCTCCTCCATGCCCGTTGTTGGTGAGGAAGTTCGATAAAGGTGATTCGCCCCCTTCGAATCACCTTATCCACCAGATTAGTGCGAAAGCAGATAAGCAATGACCACCAGAACCAGGATCAGCGGGATCACGTAGAAGAGCATGCGCACTTCCGCTACCTCTTTTAACCCTGATGCCATGTCCTTGGTTACGGCGGCGGCAAACTCTGCCTCGGTGGGGGCTTTGAACTCTACCGGCGCACTCCCGGCTTTGGCTGCCAGACGGGCTTCCAGGGCTTTGTCCAGCGTCTCGAAGGCTGTTTTGATCATGCTTTTCGCTACGCTGT
Source organism: Anaerolinea thermophila UNI-1 (assembly GCF_000199675.1). GTDB lineage: Bacteria > Chloroflexota > Anaerolineae > Anaerolineales > Anaerolineaceae > Anaerolinea > Anaerolinea thermophila. Next base: position 620,570 of record NC_014960.1, on the reverse strand, counting down.
CAATCATGCGCTGGCCCACGCTCGCCAGGGTTCCACCAATCTGCACATCGCCGGAATACTTCATCAGGGTAGTACCATCGCCCTGGTCAATGAACTCCACACGTCCCACGCCCTTGGCAAAACCGGGAGCGCCGCGACCTTCCACAATCAGGGTGCATTTTTCGGGGGCAACTTCATCGGCAACTTCCAGTTTTCCGGAGAAAGAACCGGAAACGGGACCAATACGGATGTTCATGGCACCTTCATAGTGCTGATCGTCAATCTTGTTCAGAGATTGCGTACCGGGCAAGGCGCTCGCCAGCACTTCTGGATCGCGGAACATGGCGTAGACTTCTTCGCGCGGCCCTTTGAATACGTGTTCACCTTCGAGTTGCATGGATAACAGTCCTCCTCAATATTGTATATGAGATTTTTAAACTCACGGGGCTCCACTCCCGATCATTTACTTCTTGGGTGCTTTTTGCACCATTTCCCATAACAGGCTGGGATTCAACGGTGTTTCATCAATTTGCAGGCGATATTCATACAGGGCATCTTCCAGGGCTTGCATGAAACATGCCGGGGTAGGAATGGCGCCGGCTTCTCCCACACCTTTCATCCCCAACGGATTGAGCGGCGAAGGCGTCTCAAGATGCTCCACGACCATCTCTTTGGGCATATCCGTAGCCTGCGGGATGAGATAATCCATCAGTGAAGCAGTAAGCAACTGCCCGTTCTCATCGTACTTAATTTTCTCGTAGAAGGCGTTGCCGATGCCCATGTGCACGCCGCCCATCACCTGCCCTTCAAGCAGCAAGGGGTTGACCACCGTACCGCAATCATGCACGATGGCAAATTTTTCAATGTTGACAGCCATGGTTTCGGGGTCCACATCCACAATCATCGCCACTGCCCCGGCGCCGGTAGCCCCATAGGGAGGCCCAAAGTACGCAGTGGCTTCCAGACCGGGTTCCACACCCGGAGGAATGGTTCCGCGGGTGGGATTGGCTTTGAGGGCAATTTCTCCCAGGGGCATACTGCGGGAGGGATCGCCTTTGACGCACACTTTACCATCGCACAATTCCACTTCATCTTCGGAGACGCCGAGGAAGCGCGCGCCGAACTCCAGAGCCTTCTTGCGCACCTTAACCGCAGCGTTGTACACAGCCGTCCCGGCAACGCCCATACCGCGGCTGGCAAAGGTGCCAGCCCCCCAGTGGAAATGCCCGGTATCACCGGTGACTACTTTGACATCTTTTACATCCACACCCAACTGCTCGGCGGCAATCTGAGCAAAGACGGTAAAGTGTCCCTGCCCCTGCGTGCTGATGCCGGTGGCGACAGTCACCTTGCCATTTGCGCCGACGGTGACACGGGCACCTTCATAGGGACCAACGGCAGTGCCTTCGGTGAAGCAGACAATGCCAATGCCCTTGTGCTTGCCCTGGGCGCGCAACTGCGGTTGGATTTCCTTGCGGAATTTCTCGTATTCAATCACCTCCATCACGCGGCGCAGGGTCTCGGGATAATCGCCGCTGTCCAGCACGCCTTCCACAAAGTCCTGCCCGATGATTCCAGTTGGATAGGGGAAACGCTCCTTGCGCAAGAGGTTGCGGCGGCGGATTTCCGCCGGATCCATGCCCAGTTCCTGCGCAGCATAGTCCATCAAACGTTCCATCACAAACACGCCTTCGGGGCGTCCCGCACCGCGCACGGGGGTCACCACGTATTCGTTGGTGAAGACCATGCGGATTTCGGTGTAGAAATTGGGCACTTCGTAACAGGACACGGTATGCGTCTGCGTGTTCAGCGGCACGGTCATGCCATAGGGGTCATACGCACCGGTGTTGTGATAGAACACATCCTTGACGCCCAGGATGATTCCATCCTTGGTCAGGGCAATCTCGGCGTAGTGAATTTGATCGCGTTCCGAGGTTGTTCCCAGGAAGTTCTCGCGGCGGTCCTCAATCCACTTGATGGGGCGCTTGAGCCACATGGCGATGATGGGCAACAGCACATCGTCGGGTTGCGAGGTCATGATCTTGGGACCAAACCCGCCGCCGATGAAGGGGGTAATCACCCGCACCTGCTCTTCAAACAGTCCCAGACGCCCGGCGATGCTGTTGCGCAGGGGGATGGGTGCCTGAGTGGTTGCCCAAATCGTCATCTCCCGGGCGCGGTCGTCCCAGTTGACCACCAGGCCGCGGTTCTCCATTGCCGCGCCCGCGCCACGGTCCACCACAATGCGCTTCTTGATGACCACATCGGCTTTGGCAGCGGCTTCTTCGTAATTGCCGCGTTCCTGCTTGACCAGCGCCGCCAGGTTGCTTTCCAGATCTTCATGCACCAGCGGAGCACCGGGCTCCAGGGCTTTTTCCAGATCTGTCACCGCCGGTAAGGGTTCCAGATCCGCCACGATGTAATCCATGGCGTCTTCGGCAATGTACCGGCTTTCGGCAATAATCACCGCCAGAGGCTCGCCGGAGTAGCGCACCTTATCCTTGGCAATGGGCATCAAAGGACGGGCGTGGAATACCGAGCCTTTAATGGCGGTAGGCGGCGGAACCTGCAAGGGACCCGGGCGCACAAACTCACCAAAATCTTCCGCTGTGTACACTGCCACCACCCCGGGCAGTTTGCGCGCTTCGGAGACATCAATTTTCTTGATGCGCGCATGAGCGTAATCACTGCGATAGAAAGCGGCATGAAGCATGCCCGGAAGTTCAATATCGTCGATAAACTTTGCCTGACCCGTCAACAGGTAGGGGTCCTCGTTACGGGGAATGCTTTGACCAAAAACTCGTCCAGCCACGGTAACCTCTCCTTTCCCTACGAACGGGTAGCCATCTTCTGCGCCGCCAGTTTGACGGCTTCGATGATATGTTCATAACCGGTGCAACGGCACAGATTTCCATCAATCGCCTCGCGGATTTCCTCATCGGTGGGGTTAGGATGGGTTTCGAGGAAGGGCTTGAGGGTCATCAGGAAACCCGGCGTGCAGTACCCGCACTGCAAGGCGTGCTTCTCCTGGAAGGCTTCCTGCAGGGGGTGCATCTTTTCGGGAGTACCCAGCGCCTCTACTGTGGTCACCTCATGCCCGTTTGCCTGAACGGCAAAGATGAGGCAGGAACGCATCGGCTCACCATCGAACAGGATGGTACAGGCGCCGCAAATGCCATGTTCACAACCGACATGCGTGCCGGTCAAGCCCAAATCGTGGCGGAGGAAATCGCTGAGCAAAAGGCGCGGTTCTACCTCCCGAACGTACTCAACGCCATTCACTTTGACTTTAATGGTATGCGTGGTCACGTTTCCCTCCTTACTTTGCGGCTCGTTCAAAGGCAGTGGTGAGCGAGCGTCTCACCAGCACGCGAATCAGGTGGCGGCGGTACTCCGCCGTGGCGTGGATATCGGTGCCGGGGTCGATTTCCTGGCTGGCGGCAATCTCTGCCACTTCGGCAATGGCTTCAGGGGTAGGCTTTTGCCCGACCAGAATGCGCAAGGCGGCTGCGGAGAGAATGGGCACATCGCCCACGCTGATCATCACCATGCGGGCGTTGGTGCATTTCCCGGCTTCATCCAGCGTGACCACCGAAGCAACCGCCGCCATGGAGTACCCGCCCTTCTGGCGGGAAACCTGCTGATAACTGCTACCGGTACGCGGAGGCAAAGCAGGCAGGACCACCTCAGCCAGCATCTCTTCCGGTTCCAGAACGGTCATGAAGGGGCCAAGGAAGAACTCTTCGGCTTTCACCCAGCGCTCACTGCCCTTCTTCAACACCTTGAGGTTGGCATTCAGGACGATGGAAATGGCAGGTAACTGCCCCGCCGGGTCGGCATGGGCGATAGAACCGCCGAAAGTGCCACGGTTGCGAATTTGCGGGTGAGCAATGTTGGGCATGACCTCCGGCAAGAGCGGGAAGCGCTTTGCCACTTCGGGGCTGTGCTCCACTTTGCTGTCGCGGGTCATCGTGCCAATTGCCAGCCCGCCATCGGCAGTAGGTTTAATGTAAGCCAGTTCAGGAATGCCGTTTAAATCCACCAGAGCGCCGGGGCGCGCCATGCGGAAGTTCATGGCGGGGATGAGACTCTGCCCTCCTGCCAGCACCTTTCCGCCATAGCCCAAATTTGACAGATGCTCCAGCGCTTCTTCGACCGTGGTGGGGGCGAAATACTCAAAGGGTATTGGTTTCATAAAAAGCAACCTCCCATTGCGGTTAACCGCAAGTCTCCAGAGGGATGAAACCTCTCTGGAGACTTGCACTCATGAAGGATTATTCGCCTTCCTTGAAGGCAACGAAGCGACCCCACATGGACTCGGCTTCCATTGCCTTTTGCAGGTAACAGCCGATGTAGTAGCGTCCGCTGGAGGCGCGGGCAATATCGCCGCCGAGGTTCTCAGCATGGACAATGCGCTTGGGGAACAGGTTGAGATGCATATCCTGATAGTATTTATCCAGCGGATACATCTCATCCCAGGTCTTACCAAAGTCACGCTTGAGTTTCTCGTTGGCTTCGGCAAAGGTCTTGGGGTGCCAGATGCGCATGATGGTGTTCATGGGATGGTCTGCCGAGACCGCATCCACGCCAATCCACTTCAGTTCCAGTTTTGCCGCCCACTCGGAGAAATCGGGTGAGGGACCCGGATGCTTGACCATGTAGCGGAACTCGTCCGAATCGGGGCTGAGCCAGCCGTAGCGGTGCCAGCCGGTCTTGATGACCAGAATATCGCCCTTGCGGATATCCACCACCGATTCAATCATCTGCGGGGTGTACACGCTGGCATCGCTCACCAGATGGGAAATATCGGCAATCACACCAGGACCCACCCACTCGGAGAGCGGCACCTGTCCAATGGTGCGCCCGGAGGGGTAGAAGTGTTTCTCGCCATCCATGTGTGTTGCCAGATGGATGGACGCATTGCAGATGGAACTGTTGCGGCTCATGCCAAAGTACTGCCCACCCACGCGGCGGTGATAGGTAACGCTCAGCGGCACATAGTTGAGCCACTGCGGGGTCTGCACGCTGAAGGGCACGGTCATATCGAGCATTTCGGCTTTGCTCATGGCTTCGTAAAACTCGGCTTCGCTCATCCAGTCGGGGGGCTGGTAAGCCGCCACCCGCGCCCAAGCCGTTTCCACTTCCATGAAGGGGATGGGCATGATGGTAATCCACGCGCGCTGATTCTTGAGTTTATCAATTTCGCCCACGATGGCTTCCACAAAGACCAGGTGATTCTTGGGCATGGTGATGTGGGTGAGTTGATAGTACTCATCGGGCGGGAACATCTCTTCCCACTTCTTGCCGTGTTCGCGCATCAGTTTTTCTTCAGCGCGGCGGAAGTGGTTGTCATGCATGTAGCGGATGGTGGTGTTCATGGGGTGCTCGGCAGAACCGCAGTCCACGCCGATAACCTTGAGTTTCATATCCAGCGCCCACTTGTAGAAGTCCATGGAAGGACCGGGGTGACGGACATAGAACCCGAATTCCTTGGACTCCACTCCACCCTGCGCTTCGGGGTTGACCACATCGGGCTGATCCCATGAATAGCGGTGATAGCCGGTATTGATGATGAGAATATCGCCGGGGCGTACATCGGCTTTCTTCATGATCATCTCGGGGGTATAAATGCTGTAATCGGAGACCATATCCGAGATGTCCACAATTACACCCGGACCGCACAGGTCGGTCAGGGGGATATCGGAAATGCGCCGTCCGCCCGAATGGAAGGCCGTCTCGCCGACCAGGTGCGTGCCGACGGTGTTGCTCCAGTTGAGAATCTGACCATTTGCACCCTGACCACCGCCATAGGCACCGGTGACGCGCTTGAAGAAGTGCACTTCCAGCGCTTTATCTCCGGGGAAAGGCGGGGTAAAGATACTGCAGTCCTGGGTCAGGTCGTACATTTTGGCTTCCGCCATCATCTTGATAAATCGCTCACGGTCCATACGATCCTCCTGAAATCAAACAAAAACCCTTGCTCGTTCCACCATGCTCACTGCGATGTCATCCAGAGAGCATTCACGTTAGAAACCGTATTTCTCAGCAAACGCCACCAGCGCATCCTCAAAAATGTTTTGCGGCGGGGTCACCACACCAGCGCCTACCTGTCCAATACCGGGGTCTTTGTGGGCAACACCGGTGTTCACGCGCGGCAGGACATTCTTCTCAATGACCTTGCGGATGTCAATGCCGGTGGGTGTGCCGCGGAAGTTCAGGTAAGGGATGGTGAAGTGCTTATGCTCGGTGTAGGTAATCTCATACATATCGAGCGTGGTTTTAATGGCATCCTGCGGTGTGCCGCTGATGAAGGTCACAATAGCCGGTGCCGCCGCCATGGCAAACCCGCCGATGCCCGCCGTCTCGGTGATGGTGCTGTCGCCGATATCGGGGTTGGCGTCTTTCTCGGTGAAGCCGGGGAAGTACAGGGCTTTGACCTTGCCCGCCGGTCCGGTGAACCAGCGGTCGCCCAAACCGCTGACACGGATGCCGAAATCGGTGCCATTGCGCGCCATCACGGTCACGATGGTAGAGCCTTCAATGCCATGCGCGGCATCGGCCATGGTCTTGCACCCCGCCATCACCTGATTGAGGATACTCAAAGCATTTTCGCCAAGGAAGCGAATGACTTCCGCCGCAGTGTCACTGTCTTTTGCCACTTTGGCAATCCAGGGTGCCATTTGGGTTGTGTACAAAATTGATGCCGCGTCCAGACGGTTGTGACCATCATCGCCCATGTGCAGGGCTTTGCCCAGCAGAGTGCGCAGATCCAAGCCACCCATGGCTTCCAGAGCCTTGTGGGAAACCGGTCCCAGTACTTCATTCATCCAGGTCAAGCGTGCCAGCACATCTTCGCTGTAAGCGCCCATGCGCAGGACCTTGCCACGCCCTTCGTTCAAACCTGAATAGGCTCTGTTGCCATGGGTTTTGTTCTCGACAATATAAACCATCATCGAGGGGGAAATCACGCCCGCCATAGGTCCAACGGCAGAGTGTTCATGGCAGGGTTCGAATTTAATCTTGCCACTGCTTAACAGGGCTTCGGCTTCGTCCCAGTTCTTCGCGCGTCCTTCCCAGATGAGCGCGCCAACCATGGCGCCTTTCATCGGTCCTGCCATGCGCTCCCAGGTGACCGGCGGACCGGCATGGAGCAGTAAATCCTTGTGCATGCCGGGAATAACGTCAATTGCCGGGGCAACTCCCACCACCACCGGGCGGGCATCCATCATTCGTTCCACAGCCTGTTGATTGGCTTTTTCAATATCAACCATGATAGCCTCCCAAAACCTCGTGTATTTCGGATGAACGACCTAGCGCTGTTTCATGCGCTCCAGAATTGCCATGAGGCGCTCGTTGCCACCAGCCGGTGGACGCCAATCCACATGGATGACCGGCGCGCCCTGCGCCGCCAGATTCTCGGCAAAGGACTCCAAGCCGACATTGATGGCTGCCAGCGGACGCTGTAAGGTACTCAAATCCACCGGTTTCATGGTGAACTCGCCACCCGCTTCCTGACTGAGCGCGCGCGCCAGACGGCCAGCATAGCGCATGGCTTCCTCATTGCTGGTGGAAACCCACGCACCGCCATCTTTCATCTGCTGCACCTGTGCATCCAGTTTCTGCGGGTCTTCGTCGGTACCGCACACCACCGCAATCACTTCCAGGTAGCGCCCGGCTTCTTTTGCCAGGGCTTTGGCTCTGGCAACCGCCGGACCCAGTTCGCTGGCAGGATCGGGGTGCGAACCGTAGCCGATGACCACATCCAGCAGGATAATGGCTACCGAGGGATCGGCGGCTTCTTCCATCAGACGGCGGATGCGCAGTTCATTGTCCATCATGGGGTGCAAACGACCCTGAGTGAACTCGTCTTCGCCAAGATCCACAATGCAGTGTTCCTGACTGACGTAACTGTTGGGCAGTTTAAGTTCTTTGTTGATGGGAGCATTGGCGTACACTTTGGGCAGGTAACTGGCAAGAATGTGCTGAGCCTCGTACGCCAGCGTACCACCGGAGAATAAACCGCGCAGGTACTTTTGTCCCGCCGCAAAGCGCTCCAACCCCAAATCCACATCGGTTTCGAGGGCAGGCAGGTTGCGGGAAAGTTCCACTGCCAGTTCCGCGGCGTGATCCAGCCCGCGGGCGAAGTAGAGGTTATCCATTTGCGGCAGGCTTAACGGGCGGGCGATGAAGTTCACCACCACAGGTTTTCCGGCTTTGCGCGCCAGTTTCAGCACCTCTTCCGCCACTTTGGGTGATGGGGGTTTGGATACCAGCACGATGACTTTCGTCTCAGGGTCACGGCTGAGCAGTTCAATACCCTGGCGGAAGGTCACCGCGCCGACTTTTTCGGACAGGTCGCGTCCACCGGTGCCAATGCCATGGGTGATTCCCCCACCCAACTGATGAATACGGCTGGTGACATGCTGTAAACCGGTGCCGGCTGCCGCTACAACGCCGATATTCCCACGGCGCACCTTATTGGCGAAACCCAAGCCATACCCGCCGATGAGCGCCGTGCCGCAGTCTGGTCCCATCACCAGCAAGCCTTTTTCGGCGGCTTCCTGCTTGAGGGCAATTTCCTCTTCCACCGAGACATTATCGCTGAAGAGGAACACATGCTTGCCCAGGCGCATGGCTTCGCGCGCCACGCCTGCGGCATAGCGCCCTGCCACCGAGACCAGCACCCACGAGGCTTCGGGGAGCATATCGTTCGCGCCCTCAATGCTGCGGGGACGGTAGGCTTGTTCTGCGCCGCCCTTCTTGCGGGTCAGCAATTCATCCACCTTGCCCAGGGCTTCGGTGGCGGCTTTCTCGTCCACGCCGCGCACCACAATCACCAGATCATTGGGTTGGGCCTTTTCCACTTCGGGAGTGGTGAGATCAATATGCGCCAGCAATTCTTTGTTGGACTCGGTGCCCATGACCACACCGGCATCTTCGATGCCGGGCAGGGACGCCAGAGAACGCTGGAGTTGCATCAGGACTGCGGAATCGTAATATACGCCGCTACGGATTTCGACTTTAATTGCCGCCATCACTCCTCCTCACTCAAATATTTATCCGCGACCCCTCAGGTCGCTGAAAAGCAAAATGTCCCTTTCGAAGCCTGTTCGAAAGATGACACTCTACAGAAGGTTAGATATGAGACCCGTAAAGCAGACAGCACTTAATAACAAAGGTTTCATTTGAACAACGATATCGGTGAAGAATTGAAAAAGAGATGCCCTGTAACAAATTCAGTATAGCAAGTTCAAAAATCTTCGTCAACTTGCGTTTTGCATGAATTTGTATGACATTTGACCATTGGAACGCCCCACTCAGGGCATTCCATTGCCAGAAAAAGTTGAGCGGATGCCCTCACAGTCGCTCTGCAAAAACATCCGCTCAACATCGCTTCACTTCCCTTCCAGACCCGCGATTTACAGGTTTACTTCGGCGGGAGCGTGGAAGTGCTCATTGGCTTTGCGCACTTCGTCGGTCACATTGAAGGACAGGTCAGAGCCAATCATTTCCACGGCGAAGTTCTTGACGCCGGCGTTCCACATGTCCTGCGTGAGGTAGTACACGCGCGCGCCGCCCAGTTCATGCTGGTACTCGGGCCAGGGTTTGGTGGGCTGTGCCATTTCGACGCCCGCCATGCGCCAGCCGTTGTAGGACTCAAACGTGGACCACCACTCTTTGCACTTGAGAATTTCCAGCGCATAGTAGGTCTTGGCGTAGTACATCGCCCAACCCACACGACCACGGCGGGTGAAGGTCATGGTGTGCAGGCTGATGGCAATATCGGGGTTCATCACGCGCCCATTGGCAAAGCCAACCCACTCGCCATCAATCAACCCAACCAGAGTGAAGGGGTCCTTGATGCGCTTGCGCACCCAGCCCAGAATCTCGCCGTACACGCGCACGCCCACGATGTCATAAAAATCTTTGGTTGCTCTGTTGCAAAGATAGGTTAGGAAGAGATACACCTAGCGGTGTATGTTGTAGACCAGTCCTTTGATAATCGGTTCTCGGTTTTGCAGGCTGCGTTTCCGCGAGCGGATGGCTTGCCCGAATTTGCGCTTGATGACCGAATTCACGGTTTCGGTCTTCCAGCGTTGACCATAGAGACCATCCAGGCGAGCCGCAGAGACAAGCTCGCTTCTTGCTCGTCGTTCAGGGGCCAGCAAATTTCCACCTCGCCGAACGGGTGGAATCAAGTCTTGAGGCCGGACAGTCCGACCATCGAACCCTGAATCGGCCAGCAAGACCCAAGCCCGACGTTTGGCAAACCGCCTGGCTTTGCGGCGCAGATAGCCCAGATAAGGGGCATCGCTACCTGGACCCCAGCCGGATTGCATCGCAAGGATGAATTGCGAGACAATTCCAACGGCATAAACGCCCTTCGCCCAGTGGCGATAGGCTTTTCCCGAACGGCTTTGGTAGTAAGAACTGGCCGGGCCGGGTGAGAAGCCGGTACTATCGGCAGCCACCCCTTCTTCTTCAGGCCGTCCGATTTCCTCGAGCAAGGTCTCGTTCATGCGCATCCAATCCGCTTTGCGTATCTTGGCGTAGGTACGTTGCAGGGTCGTATGATCGGGAACACGCGGTAATTCCAGCTCCTTACCAACCGCATCGCTTGCCAGCAGCCATTCTTCCATGTCGCGATAGCTGAGATTCAGGTAGAACATCAACAAAACACAGGCCCCCAACTGCGGCAACGTGAAGTGATGGGGACTCTTGGCATGTGAATACATCGGTAATGCTTGTTTGGCAAGCCGGTAGGCGATCCTCGCCACTCGGACGTATCTGCTTTCTCGTGTGGTCATACCGTATGTTTACCACATTTCAACCATGATTGCAACAGAGCAATCTTTGGTCACTTTCATGACCTTTTCCATGTAGGCGAGCATTTCGGGCACTTCTTCTTCCCTGGCATGGCGGATGTAGAGGATGCGCCCATCACGCAGGGTGATCTGTGCTTCGGGCCAGGGGGGCAGTTTCATCGGGGGAGCCTGCAACAAAGGCTCAATTTCACTGACATCAAATGAAATCGTGTTGGTAGAAACTTCTACCGGTGGCTGGAGTTTCATTTTTTCCTCTCTGACAAAATTAGGGAATGGAACAAATTCAGTATAGCAAACCCACAAGCCTGAGTCAATAAGTTATCAGACAATTTGATATTTATCGTTCAAATATCTGACAAATTACTCTGGGTGCTTCAACTTTCTCTTTTCAATCTCTATCAATTTCTCTTATACTTACATCAGGGAGAGAACCATGAAAGTCACTGTGGAATTGACCGGCGCTGCCCGCGCCCATGCAGGGGTGAAAACCCTTTCGCTAGACCTGCCCGATACCGCCACTTACCGCGATATCGTTCGGGAACTGGCAAAACACTTTCCCCAACTGGTGGGCTGGTTGATAGCCCCGGACGGCGAGTCCTTCCTGAGTTCCAACATGCTGGTCATCAACGGCGACCTGGCAACCCCGGTGATGGTGCTGGATGAGAACCCGGCAGACGGGGAACATCTGATTTTAATGTCGGTGATCACCGGAGGATAAACCTTAACCTCATGTTGCCAGCCTTTCTTTCCCCTCTTCTGCTCATCGGTACGGCTTTCTCCCTGGGGGCGGTTCTGCGCATCCGTTCGCGGCTGCTATGGGCACAGACCGTAGCCCTGATGGCTTTTGCATTACTGGTGCTGACCTTCCACATTGCCAACCTCTTGCATGCGCTCAATCGCCTGGATGTTATCCTGTTTATCCAGAGTCTTCTATTTGGAGCATCCATTGCGGTATGGTGGAGGCAACAAAAACCACCCCTTTTTCCAAATCTGCTTCTCCCGTTTGAGAAACCTGCCTGGAACGACCTGCCTTATCTGGTGATTTTGCTTGGGGTGATGCTTTCAGTGGGCTTTGCAGCAGTACTGGCATACACCGTTCCCCCCAACAACAATGACGCACTCTCCATTCACCTTGCCCGCGTGGGCATGTGGCGGCAACTCGGCACCTACTTTCCGTGGGAAACCGCCGTGGTCTGGCAGTTGACCTTTCCGGTCAATGCCCAACTGGCAACCCTGTGGACCATCCTGCTCTCGGGTTCAGATCACTTCGTTGCCTTCATTCCCTGGCTGGCTGGGCTCACCGGCGCGCTGGGGGTCATGGCGCTTGCCCGTGAACTGGGCTTCTGCCGCATTGCCGCGCTGACAGCAGGACTGGTGTGGCTTTCTCTGCCGGTGGTGCAACTGCATCTCTCTTCGGTGCGCCATGACCTGGTCAGCACCGCCCTGCTGATCAGTGGAGTGCTGTACTTTTACCGCTGGGGAAAAGAACCCCATCAACGGGTATGGATGATTCTCTCCGCGCTTGCCATCGGGCTGGTCATCGGGACGAATTTCTCGGTCATTTTCTACCTGCCAGCATTAACCGGGCTTTTCCTGCTGGCATGGATATTCTCCCGCACCCATTCCTTGAAGATGTTGATCCAGTGGACAGGTACCGCGCTCCTGTTCTTCCTGCTTCTGAGTTCACCCATTTACTGGAGCAACTGGGCACACTTCGGATCACCGCTGGGCTCCCGCGCCGAAGCCATGACCGGTCAAACAGTGCTGAAGCAGGTTTCCCTGCCGCAGTATCTGGCACTGAACACCACCCGCTGGCTCTATCAGATGGTGGACACCGCCGGACTGCCTCAACCACTGTGGGGCTATGGCATCAAAGCCAAAGCCTGGCTTGCCCACACGCTGGCAGGCTCATGGAATGACGTCATCGAAGGCACCACCGCTACCTACAGCGGGCATGTCTTCTCATGGCGCAGGGTGTACCTGCTTCAAGAGGACGAAGCCTGGTTTGGACCGCTGGGAGCGCTGTTGATGCTTCCCGGAAGTGTATGGGCATTCTGGAAAGGGTGGAAACAGCGCCAACTGCTCTTGCTGGCGCCTTTTCTCTTCCTGTTGAGCGCATTGGTCTTTGGCACCCTCTTCCGTCCCGGCTGGACGCCCTACGACGGGCGCTACTTCATGCCGGTTTCGGCACTAGCGTTGGCGCTGTTGCCATTTGTGCTGGAAAACAGCCCGGGGCGTGCGCTCTGGCGCTGGCTGGTCGCCGCGGTGGTACTCTCCAGTTTATGGATGTGCGCCACCCAAAACCCTACCCGCGAAGTGCTGGGAGAACGTACCCTCTGGAACACCAGTCGCACCTTTCAACTGACCCGCCAGGCATACCTCACTCTGCCCATGCTAGACCTGGCAGACCGTTCCATCCCGCTGAATGCGGTGGTGGGCATTGCTACCCAGAAAGGCTTTTACTTCGAGTACGGGCTTTTTGGCGAACACTTCACCCGCCGGTTGATTCCCGTATACCCGCCGGAAAGGATTGGGGATGAGCCCTGGCTGAGGGACCAAGGCATCCAGTACCTGCTGATTGAGGTCAGTGAGACCTATCCTACCGCCATTGCGCCATCCTACCGGTATCTGGATAGTCGGGGTGACTGGGTGGTATACCGCTATCAGCCCTGAACTTCCCTTCAGGCAAGCGGCATTTTATAACTGGTCTGCGCTTTGGAATCAGGGTACAATTTCCATATCCCTGCAAGAAAGGAATGAAAAACTCGGTATGTTGACACAATCCTTGACCTCATCAAAAGGCGCGGTGTGGACGTTTCGTCAGGCTGGAGAAGAAGAATGGCTTCCGGCAACCGTGCCGGGCGGCGTGCATACCGACCTGCTGGCGCTTGGACGCATCCCCGACCCGTTTGTGGCGGATAACGAATTGAAAGTGCAGTGGGTTGCCGAAAGCGAGTGGGAATATCGCGGTGTGTTCACCGTCTCGCCCGAACTGGCACAAGCCCCGCATTTGTTCCTGGTTGCCGACGGCGTGGACACGCTGGCAGATGTGAGGCTTAACGGCAAAGTGTTGGGCAAGACAGAAAACGCCTTCCGCCAATATCGCTGGGACGTTGCCGGACTGGTGAAAGCGGGAGAGAACGAAATCCGCGTGTTCTTCCACTCAGCGGTGAAGTTCTGCCGCCAGCGCAATCAGGAAAAGCCCCTGACGCCTAAAGTGGGCATGTCGCTGGAAGGCTCGGTGTTCGTGCGTAAAGCCCCCTGCCAGTTCGGCTGGGACTGGGGACCGAAACTGCCGCCCATTGGGGTATGGCGAGATTTGCGCCTGGAAGGCTATACGCAGGCACGCCTGGATGATGTGCACTTCCGCCAGCGTGTGGAAGGCAAGAAAGCCTACATCTCTGCGGATGTAAGAGCCGAAGTGTGGGGCAAGACGCCCCTGACAGCGCATCTGCGGGTCACCGCGCCCAATGGCAAGAAGACTTTCGAAACCAGTGCGCCACTCGTCGAGGGGACTGCCGCCCTGCAAGTAGCCATCTCCAATCCGCAATTGTGGTGGCCTAACGGCTACGGCGATCAGCCCCTGTATCGCGTGGAAGTATGGCTGGAATCGTCCGAAGGTGTGGAAGACCAGAAAGCCGTGCAGATGGGCTTGCGTACCATTGAACTGCGCCGCGAACCCGATGAGTGGGGCGAATCCTTCACCTTTATCGTCAACGGCGTGCCCGTCTTCATGAAAGGCGCGGACTGGATTCCCGCTGATTCCTTCCCTACCCGTTTAACTGAAGCCCACTACGAGCATCTGATTCGCTCCGCCGCGGAGACCCATCAAAACATGCTGCGCGTTTGGGGCGGCGGCTTTTACGAAGACGAGCGCTTTTACGACCTGTGCGACCGCTACGGCATCCTGCTGTGGCACGATTTCATGTTCGCCTGCTACATCTACCCGCACGATGAAGCCGAGTTCATCGAGAACCTGCGCTATGAGGTAGAAGACAACGTCCGCCGCCTGCGCCACCGCACCTGCATCGCCCTGTGGTGCGGAAACAACGAGATGGAGCAGGGCTGGGCAGACTGGGGCTGGACCAACCCCACCAATCCCTTGATGGTGACCGAGCGCGAAGCCTATGAACGCTTCTTCTATCACACCCTGCCCGCTTGGGTGGAAAAGCTGGACCCCGACCGTCCCTACTGGCCCAGTTCGGCGTCATCGAATGAGCCGTTTGTCAACCCCAACAGCCAGGACCGCGGTGACATGCACTACTGGGACGTGTGGCACGGGCGCAAGCCTTTCACCGCGTACCGCACGGTGTACCCGCGCTTCATGAGCGAGTTCGGCTTCCAGTCGCTCCCCCCGCTGGAGACCATCCGCACCTACGCCGATCCCGAGGACTGGAACATGACCTCGTACATCATGGAGCATCATCAGCGCAGTGCCAGCGGCAACGGCTTGATGATTACGCAGATGACCGAGTCCTTCCGCATGCCCAAGGACTTCCCCTCACTGGTGTACCTGAGCATGGTCCTGCAAGCCGAGGGCATCCGCTACGGCGTGGAACACTGGCGGCGCAACCGCGACCGCGTCAGCGGGACGCTCTACTGGCAGTTGAACGACTGCTGGCCGGTGGCTTCCTGGTCAAGTATTGATTACTTCGGGCGCTGGAAAGCCCTGCACTACGCGGCAAAGCGTTTCTACGCGCCGGTTCTGCTCTCCATCGAAGATCAGGGAACAAAGATGAAAGTACATCTCACCAGCGACCTGACCACCGCATGGGAAGGCAGAGTGCGCTGGGCGCTGGTTTCGGTGGATGGGCAAATCGTCCTCTCCGGCGAAGTGCCCGTCAACCTCGCGCCCTTGTCCTCTCAGGCAGTCTTCTCCCAGGACTTTGCCGGGGTGGTATTTGGCGAGGAAGACCGAAGCCGCGAACTGGTTTTCCTGGCAGAACTGTACCGCGAAAATGAATGTATTTCCCGCTCGCTGGCGACTTTTGTCCCCAACAAGCACCTCAAACTGAGCGATCCGGGGCTGGAGTACTCCATCCACCGCGAGGGCAATCGAGCCGTCATCGTGGTGCAAGCCCGCAAACTGGCGCGCTTTGTGGAGTTGAAACTGGAAGGCGCGGATGTCATCTTCAGCGATAACTACTTTGACGTCCCGGCTGGCTTCAGCGTCACCGTCACCTGCCCTATTCCCAAAGGCTGGACGCTGAAACGGATGAGTAAAGCCCTGCGGGTGACCTCGCTGTACGAATCTTTCGCGTAAATTGATTCTCTTAATGTTCAAGCCGTCGGAGAGGACTCATTCTCTTCGGCGGCTTGATTTAACGGCGTCGAATCAGGTACACCCCGCCATCCTCACCTTTGTAAAGCACATCCAAAACATACAGGCGGGCAAGGTCTTCTGGCGCGTAATAGTGGGTATGCACCCCCGACTCATACCAGATAAGCACCCCTGTCTCTCCAGCAGGGAAATCCGGCAGGTACTGCTCCAGCGGATATTCAATGGCGTAATGCGGGTGACGACTCCACGGCGAACCTGAACAGGTATGACGGGTATACAGAAAAACCGCCGTGCGATAGTTGCTGTACAGGGGCAGCCCCTCAGGAACGCCTTCGGATTGCAGGTAAGCCGTCACCCCCGACTGGCGAAATTCGGGCGTGTTGAGGTAGTTGTAGAGCGGCGCACCATAGGTGCGCGTTTGCTGAAGGATATCCGCCCACTGACTCACCGAAGGAATACCCCAGAACAGACCCACTATCAAAGGTACCAGGAGAGAAGCCAGCCGCCAGCGTTTCAGCACACGCGCCAGCCCTTCCAGACCCGCCAGAATAAACATGAGAAAAGCGGGATAAATTGGCGCCATCAAACGGGCATCCAGGCGGGTAATATCGGCTTGGGTAGAGGAAATCAACAGAAAGGCAAAATATGCCACTCCCCAGAGGATGAACCAGCCCGCCAGGATTCCCGCCCTGCCCGCCAGATCGCCCCTGCGCCAGCGCACCAGAAACGCCAGCACGCCCAAAAACAGCAGGAAGCCCCCCAACATTCCCCAAGCAGGCAGAAAGCCTTCCGGGAACAACCAGAGACGCATTTCAGCCAAGCCAGCCTCAACGTTTTCTATCAACGTGAGGCGTGCAGGCGGCGGCGCGCCAAAGGGATGCCCGAAAAGGCGCAAATTGCGCACCATCCAGAAGGACATGGGGAGCGCAGAGACGAGCAGAAAAAGCCCCATACGTTCCAGGCGTTTACGCCAGGACACGCGGGAAAAGAACACTACCCAGCCAGCCCCAAGGGGGAGCAACAGCGCGCCGATATAGCGATCCAGCCACGCCAGCCCCGCCAGAACACCCGCTAAAAGCACGCCCCGCGTCCTGCTCATGGACGAGACAACCCATAAAAACGCCAGCACCAGCACCATGAACAGCAAATCTGAAAGCAGGTGAATGGACAGGGGGAACATGGAACGGGAGATGCCGAACAGTCCCGCACCCCATATCCCCAGCCAGCGACGGCGCGGGAAGATTTCCATGAACAGAAGCCCCGAGAGATACACGCTCGCTCCCAGCAGAAGAGCATTCACCCATCCGCCGGTCAGAAACGGATCGAGGGGAAATACACTCAGCCCCGCCAGCAAGAGCGGATACAGAGGCGGCCAGAGGCGGAAAGGCGTGCCGTCAAAGGTGATGAAGCCCCTGCCCTGAGCCACATGCATCCCCGTGGCAAGGTACTCCACCGAATCCCGGGCAACGCCGGCGCCGTAAGGGGCAATGGCAAACAGGGCACTCAAGGTAAGGAAAAGGGTAAGTCCGGCTAGCCAGCGCTTCATCAGGGAACACCCTAGACCTTATAATACAAATGCTAGCAAATGTCAAGAGCAAGTCCGGCTAACCAGCGCTTCATCAGGGAACACCCCATAAGCGCACCGTACCATCCTGCCCCAGCGAGAGAAGCAAACGGCTTTGCGGTGCAAATCCCAGGCGGGTCACCGCGCCGTGATGCCCGTAAAGGATGCGCAACACCTCTCCACTGCCTGCCCAGCGCAATTCAATGTGCCCATCCTGCCAGCCCACTGCCAGGAAAGCCCCATCCGGCGAGACTGCCAGCGCCGTCGGTGATTGCTGAGGGTCGTAATCGGATTTCCACAGGTCTGAGCCATCACCTGTCACCACAGCACGAAGAACTTGATTGCCCCCCACAAACAACGTTCCGCCATCCGGCGAGAAAGCCAGATCTTCCAGCCCTGCTCCACCGATGGTGCGTACCAGTGTCCCGTTCACCTGACGGAGATTCACCCCCGCAGAAGTCAGCACAGCCATTTGCTGGCTGGTTGGAGAAAAGAGGATGCGTGTCGCCAGATAAGGCTCTTCAATTCTCTTCGCCAGAAAATCACGCTCGAGATCATAGATATAGAGATAGCCGTTTTCCCCACTCCACGCTAGCCAGCGGGAATCGGGAGAGAACGCTACCGCCCACAAGCGCGGACCGGTCTCCCCCAAACGGGAGAGGAAACGCCCATCCGAAACGCGGTAGAGGTGCGCCATGCCCTCATTGCCGGTGGTGGCCATCGTCTGCCCGCCGGGAAAGACATCCACATCCCGAACCTCCCCGCTCAAGCCCTCGGTGATGGTGCGCAGAATTTGCCCATCCTGAATCTGTCGCAGTTCCACCCTGCCGAAGCCTGCCAGCGCCACCCACGAGCCATCCGGAGAAAGGACAAAATCGTTCAGCGGGGCAAAATGCTCGCCACTGGAAGCCAAACGTTCCCCGTCAGCAAGTTTCCAAACATCCACGCCGGAAGAAAACAAACGCGCCCCATCGGGAGAGAAAAGCATCTGCGCCGGTTCGCTCTCGCCCTGCAGGACCATGCGCGGCGCGCCTGATTCCCGCCAGAGACGCACCACCCGGTTGGCAAAGCCCACGGCGAGAGCATCGCCAGCGGGACTGTACGCCAGATTGATGATGGGCTGATCTCTGCCTTCGCCGCCGCTCAGGCTGAGGGTCGAGTGACGCACACCGTGCGGCACGGTGAAAATTTCCACGCGGTTAGTGTTCTGAAAATCAGCGCGCTGATCGGGGTACGCCACCGCCAGCAGAGATTCATCCGGCGAGAAAGTCATTCTGCCCGGCGCCGACTGCGAAGCCGGGAGCAGGGTAAGCGCTTCGCCCGTGCGGGCATCCACCAGTTGCACCAGCCCGCCACCGTGCAGGGCAACAAAACTTAAATTGGGCGAGAGCGCCGCTTCCCGTACCGCTGAACCCGGCGAAGGCAGGCGCTGTGTAGAGTCGAGTGTTCCGGCAAGCGCATTCCAGCGTTCCAGCAGAAGGGCGTTTTTCCCGCCCGGGTCGGGATAGAGCACTCCCAGGGTTTGCCCATCCCGGGCAACCAGCATTTCCACCGCCGTGGAAGCGCCCTGGGAAGGAAAAGCGCGCACCCACTCCAGCGAAGCGAGATTCCATTCTTCAATTTCCTCACCGGCAACGTACAGGCGGGTGGAATCCGGAGAAAACGTTACCTGAACGGGTTCCCAGACATTCAGCAGGGTGTGGAAGGTTAAGGGATTGGCACGGTACAGCACCACCCCCAGGCGGGTTGCCACCGCCAGCCATTCCCCATCCGAAGAGAGCGCCAAATCACGGCTGGAACCGTAACCCCAGCGCGCCAGTTCCACCACCTGGGGGAGATGAATCTCCAGAATTCCTTCAGGATTCAGGGCAAATGGCGTACCTGCCCGCACCGGCGTAGGCGTGGGGGTGGGCGTAGGGGTCGGCGTGGGGGTAAAGGTAGCGGTCGGAGAAGGCGTAACCGTTGCCGTCAAGGTAGGCGAAGGGCTGGGAGAAGGGGTAGACAGCGCTGGGGTGGGCGGAGCCGAACACGCGGTGAACAGCATCATCAGGCAAAGGCATACACCGCCGATGGTCCTCAGCGGCGCATTCCCGGAAACCTGTGGGCTTATTCTTCCTCCCAGTTCCATTGTCGGAGCGATTCCATCAAACTGTACAGGGTCAGATCGAGGTGCAAAGGCGTAATCGAGGCGTAACCTTCGGCGAGTGCGCCAATATCAGTGCCTTCTTCGGGAACGCCATCCGGCGGCTCACCGCCAATCCAGTAATAGGGTTTGTGGCGCGGGTCATAGCGGGTCACCAGGGCGTCGCGGTAAATGCGCTCTCCCAGGCGGGTAATGCGAATGCCTTTGATTTGGTCCAGCGGCAGGGGCGGAACGTTGACGTTCAGCACCACGCGCGGCGGCAAGCCGAAGCGCAAGACCCGTTCCACCACCCGGCGGGCAATTTGCGCGGCGGCGCTAAAATCGGGTTTACTGCCGTTAGCAGGCAGTTTCATGGAAACCGCCACGGCAGGCAGACCGGCAAGCGCGCCTTCCATAGCGGCGGTCACCGTACCGGAGTAAGTCATGTCCTGTCCCAGGTTCTCACCGGCGTTGATGCCGGACACCACTACATCCACTGGTTCCTGAATCACCCCCAGCAGAGCAAGGGCAACACAATCGGCGGGCGAACCATCCGAAGTAAGCGCAGGGGTGCCATCGGCGAGATGCGTTTCGCGCACCCGTAGAGGGCGGTCCATGGTTTTATCATGTCCCGAAGCCGACCAGTTGCGATCGGGAGCAAAGACCGTCACCTTGCCCAGGGTTTGCAGGGCTTGGGCAAGGGCTAAGATTCCCGGCGCATGCACGCCGTCATCGTTGGTAATGAGAACATGGGGCATAAATTTTTCACCTCTAAAGGAATTGTAACGTACGATTCAATTCCGGTTCCAGTGTTTCCACAAGGGATTGTCGTTCTTCCGGGGGCAGGAAACTGGCGCGTGCGGCATTCAGCACCACATCTTTGAACACGGCTACCGGCATTCCCAGTTCTTCCAGCGCTACGCGATACTCATCCGTCAGCGTAATTCGGGAAATACCAGGGTCATCAGTGTTAATGGTGACTTTCAAGCCTTCCCGGACCATCTGCGGCAGGGGGTGCTGACGAACTGCACCGACCACACCCGTCTGATGATTGCTGGTGATGCACACTTCAAAAGCAATGCCACGCTCCCGCGCGGCTTGAAGCACACGGGGGGTCTGCAGGACCTTGACGCCATGTCCGATGCGCTCTGCACCCAGGAACTCAATGGCTTCCAGAATATTCTCCGCCCCGCCCCACTCGCCGGCATGTACGGTCAATTGTAATCCATGCTTCTTTGCTTCACGGAAGACCCCCTCAAAAGGCAAGGCAGAAAACTCCACCTCGTTCCCCGCCAGATCGAAACCCACAATGCCACGCTCACGGCGCTGGATGGCGTATTCAACAATCTGCTCTGCCAGGTCCACCGGCTCGTGGCGATTGACCGAGACAATCAGACGGGTTTTAATGTTGTACTCCCGGCTGGCTTCTTCAGCGCTCTGGATGACCCAATCCATCACTTCGTCGTAAGAGAAACCCTGCAAGCGGCTGAGGGCAACCGGGGTGAAGCGCAGTTCCAGATAGCGCACGTTTTCCGCCGCCGCATCGGCAATGGCTTCTCGGGTGATGCGGCGAATCACCTCAGGGGAACGGTAAAACATGCGCAGGGTCTGAAATTTGGAAAGAAAGTTGGTAAAGGTCAGCGGCTCATCCTGTTGCATTTGCACCAGAGAGTGGAAATGCGTTTGAGGGATGGTCAAGCCATGCTGACGGGCAATATCCAGCAATGTTTCCAACCGCAGAGAACCCTCCAGATGGCGATGCAGATCCACTTTTGGAATTGCCCGGTACAGCGAGAGTTCACCTGTTGGAATGCGCGGATACCAGCCCATACTTCACTCCACCCTCCCTGATGTGATTATATATCAAGAGAGAGACCGGATGAAAACCTTTTCACTGCTTTTTATTGGAAAGCAAGCCGTACAGCACCCCTCCAACCACAATCAATACAATCACCGAGGTTGCCAGGATGATTCCGGTAGTCTGGGCGTAGTTCCCCAAATATTCCGGCGGAAGAGGGGTAACCGTAGGGGCAAGCATCTCGCCTTCGGACGTGGGGGTGGCTTCTACGGGTGAGGACTGCATCATGCCAGAACCCATGGAAAGGAACAGGAAAAACAACAACACCCCCAGCATGGCAAGTACCCGGAGATCGGCGTACTGAATCACCGAAGAGGTTTTTTCGTTCATTTTACCCCCGGATTGGCAACTTTTTTCACAGCGTCCTGTGTAGCAGAAGCCGGGAGAGTTTTCAACTGCAGAACTTCCAGAGTGCTCTCCCGCAAAACCGGTCCCAGAACGGTAATGACTTCATTAGAAGGAATCGGACGAGCAGTCTCAGCCATGCGTTGAAAAACCGGCACAAAAGATTGATTTTTCCACAAAGGAAAGGCACTGGGGCGTACGGGTAATACACCCGCGGCTTCACTCCATGCCCCCAGGAAATCACTTTGCGTCAGCCACTCGCACAAACGCGCCGCCAGCACGCGGCGTTGCGGATCAGGCTCTGCCACGGCTAACACCCAGCCGGTCGCCAGGCTGGCGGGGGCATCCCCCAACGAAGGGAGCGGAGCAAAGAGCGAATCTGGGGGGAAATCCGAGAGGTATGTGCTTACCCATGCCACCACCATGGTGGTGCGCTGATCCTGGTAAGCCTGCCAGGCTTGTGAATAGGTCTCAACCTGTGCCGTCCAGATGGGAATCACTGCCCGCTCTGCGGCACTGCGATACCACGTAAACACGGTTTGAAGTGGTGTTTCTTCCAGAAGAGGGCGGCGCTGAGTGTCCTGCGTATCTCCCCCTGCCGAAAGATAGAGCGCCAGCGTCACCAGACTCTGGTTTTCCTGCGCCGGAAAAGTAAAGGTATAGCGCTGCTCAAGAATTTCCTGCCAGGAATTGGGCGAATGCGCCAGCCACTCGCTGCGATAAACCAGCCCCAGGCTATCCCCCGCCATGGGCAAACCGTACACCGAGCCCTGCACCAGGGCGAGTTCGCGGGCATAATCATACCAGTCTGAGGTATCAATGGCTGTGCTTAACCCATCCAGCGGATAGATTATTCCCTTCAGCGCAGCATCTTCCAGATCGCGGCGAGGTAAAAGCACGGCCGAAGGCAAAGCCGCCGGCGCGGCGGCGCTGGCAAGGGTAAGTGAATCCAGCAGACCAGCCGGACCGTTCACGGCTTTCAAGCGCACACGAATTTGAATCCCGTTTTCCTGTTCAAAAGCCGCCAGGCGTTCCTTAAGCAGATTACCCGCGCGGCTGCCACTCTCAGGGTCAAATTGCGGCGGCAACCAGAGTACCAGCGGTTCGCTGACCGTAGGAGTTGCCAGGGCTTCCGTGGAAGGGGTTGGACTGACCGGGGGAGTGGCTGTCGGTAAGGGGGGAGAGGCAGTGGGCGTAGGGGATGCCAGCCAGGGGGGCAGACACCCACTGAGGAACAGCAGGGCGCTCAAAAGCAAAACAACCGCCCGCCTGAAAGGCTTCAGGCGATGCGGTTGAGAAGACGAGCGTTTGTAAGAAAGCCCAGCGCTCATTTCAGGGTAACCGGGGCGCTTAGCAAAGCCACCAGCAAGCGCACCGACTGCAGGACATCCTGATAATCTACCATTTCAGAGGGGCTGTGAATGTAGCGCGTTGGGATGGAAAGACATCCCGCCGGAACGCCGGCGCGGGTTAACTGCATGGCACGGGCATCTGTCGTGCCGCCTTCCAGCACTTCCAGTTGATAGGGGATACCGGCTTTCTCCGCCGTCTCCACCATCCAGCGGATGACACGGGGGTCGGAGAGCATGCCACTGTCGCGCACCTTGATGGCAGGTCCTTTGCCCAGCGCCACTTCCATCTTGACGCCCTTGGGGGTATCGCCGGTGCGGGTCACATCCACCGCCAGCGCCAGTTCGGGATCCACGCCGTACGCCGCGGTGGTAGCGCCGCGCAGTCCAACCTCTTCCTGCGTGCTGAAGATGAAATACAGTTCATGCGGGGTACTGGAGAGTTCCTTCAGGGCTTGAATCATCACCGCCACGCTGATGCGGTCATCCATGGCTTTGGAAACCAGGCGGTCGCCCAGTTCCATGAAGGGACGGTCAAACGCGGCAATATCTCCCACCTTCACCGGGCAGGTTTCGCGGCTGGACGCGCCTACGTCAATATACAGTTGATCCAGCGTGGGCAGAGCGGTGGCACTTTCCAGGCTTTCCATGTAAATCACGCCGCGCGTGCCGTTGAGGAACTGCACCCGCCCGCCAATGCACGTGCGCGGAGAGACGCCGCCAATGGTGGTAAAGCGCACAAAGCCATTTTCATCCACATGAGTGGCAATCACACCAATCTCGTCCATGTGAGCAGAAATGGCGATGCGCATACCGCCTTCCGAACGGCTTCCCTTGCGGGCAATCAGGTTGCCCAGCGCATCCACCTTGATTTCATCCGCCAAGCCTTCAATTTCCGCGCGCACCACCTCGCGCACCTTTTCTTCGTAGCCGGAAGGTCCTACGGTCTCTACCAGTTTTTGGATTAATGCTTTCATGGCTTTTCTTTCTCCATTCTATGATTGCAGGGTCGAATCGCTGAAGAACCTCAACGCTGAAGGATGCCCGCGTCCAGGCGCGAGAGGGCATAATACACCAGCGCGAGCGTGTTTTGCCAGTCATCCAGACGCGCCAGCATGATGGCGGTATGGGCAAAGCGTCCCGGTACCGAAACCGAGAGCGAAGGCACGCCCTCGCGCACGCGGTGAATAGCGCCGGCATTGGTGCCGCCTCCACCGGGCTGGCGGAACTGGAAGGGGATGCCCATCTGCTCGCCCGTCTGCGCAAAATGGCGCACCAGCCGCGGGTCGGACAGAGTTGCCGAGTCGGCAATGTACAGCGCAGGACCGGCGCCCAGGCGGGTGTTGTAGAAGATATTCTCACTGCCATCCCACATGGGCAGGTCGTTGGCGGGGGTCGAGTCCAGGGCAATTGCCAGTTGCGGGTTGAAAGCGTACGCCGCCGGGCGCGCGCCGCGCAAACCAATCTCTTCCTGGACGGTAAACGCCGCCAGCAGTTCAATGTTCTCCGGCGGGTTCTTGAACAGTTCGATGAGGGTTGCCACACCCAGACGGTCGTCCAGCGCCTTGCCAAACAGGGCATTGCCCGACTGCCAGAAGCGCGTGGCAAAGGTGGCGCGGTCGCCCACCTTGACCTTCTTACCGCCCTTCAGACCCACATCAATACGCAGGGACTCGATGGGAATCTTGCGTTCGGTCTCGCCTTCTTCGGTGAGGTGAATGGGTTTGGCGCCAATGATGCCGGGAACATTCTCTGCACCGACCAGCACCTTCTTGCCGGGCAGAGTGCGCTCGTCCAGCCCGCCCACGGCAACAAAACGGAACAGCCCATCCTTGTCGTCCTCGACAATCATGAAACCGACCTCGTCCATATGGGCATCCACCATCACCCGCAGGGCATTGGGGGTGCGGGCTTTGCGCACCGCCAGGACGTTGCCCAGCGCATCCACGCGCAGGTCATCGGCAAAGGGCTTGATTTCTTCAAGGACGATTTTGCGCACCTGGGCTTCATCGCCGGAAACGGCGCAGGCATTGGAGAGTTTTTCCAACAGAGCAATCTGCTCTGCGCCAATTTGAGGGGCAGGGGTTGCAGGGCTCATGGTTATGCCTCCTCCCATTGAATCTTCTTCACATCTTCAGGGGTTAACCGCAGGATGTACTCCGCCAGCAGTCTGCCCACACGGCGGATGTCGCTGAGCGAGACCACCTCCACCGGCGTGTGCATGTAACGCAGGGGAATACTCACCACCATGGTGGGAATGCCCTCAGCGACAATTTGCATGGCATAGGCATCGGTTCCGGAAGCACGCGGATAAACTTCAATCTCAAAGGGGATGTCCAGGCGTTCCGCCAGGGCTTTGAGGTCATCGAAGACGCGCGGATGCGACTGCGGACCCCAGCCCAGCACCACTCCGCCGCCCAGCGTCTTGCCGCGGTAATCGTTCACGCCCGGACCTTTGGCAAAGGTCACGTCAATGGCAATTGCCAGGGTGGGGCGAATCTCAAACGGCGAAGTGAACCCGCCGCCGAGGGTTTCCTCTTCCTGCGCAGTAGCCACGGCGTACACATCCCAATCGTGGGCGGCGCGCTGAAGCGTTTGCAGACAAACCGTCAGCGCGGCAACCGAAGCGCGGTTATCAAGGGTGTGACCGCAAATTAAATCCTCGGGGAGTTCCAGCGGTTCGGTATCAAAGGCAATGGGATCGCCAACCTTTACCAGGCGGCGCACTTCCTCGGCGGGTAAGCCGGTATCAATGAGCAGGTGCTTCATCTCCACCGGTTTGCCCTTCTGCGAGGGGGGCAGAAGGCGGTCAGAGGGCTGGACAATCACCCCGCGCAGAGGCTCTTTGCCGTACACGCGCACCGGCTGAGCCGGCAGAATACGCGGATCCAGCCCGCCTACCTCGGTAAAGCCGAGGAAGCCTTCCGGGGTGATGCGGGTGACCATCATGCCGATGGCATCCATGTGCGCCGCCAGCAAAATGCGCGGGCGCGGTTCGGGAGATGACCCGCGTTTGAGGGCGTGCAGACTGCCCAACGGGCTCACGCTGAGTTCATCCACCAGCGTCTGCCACTCACGGGAGATGACCTCCCGCGCGGGTGCTTCATAGCCGGAGAGACCCGGCAGGGAAATCAGTTCTTTGAGAAAGTCTTTTATGTCTGTCATAGTTGTCTTCGATCAGGGGGATGTTGTGGGGGCAACCGGCGTCTCTGTCTCGGTGGGCGAGGGAGGCACCGGCGTATTCGTCGCAGTAGGTGGCGGCGGCGTGGGAGTTGAGGTTGCCGTCACCGTTGGCGTAAAGGTGAAGAAAGTGGGGGTAAACGAGGGGGTCATCGTAGGCGTGCCGGTTCCCGTTGCGGTGAGGGTGATGAGGGTCGGCGAGGCTTGCGGCGGGGTCACTGTCACCGCAGGGGTTTCGGTGATGGTCGGGGTTACCGTGGGGGTGGCAGTGGGACGGTTGATCCAGGCATTGAACTGCAGAATACTGAGACCCACGCAGTAACAGGCAAAAGCCACCACAATGATGACAATCAAAACTTTACGAATTTCAGCGCGTTGCTGGTCGAGGTGATTTTCGTGTTCTGTCATAGATGTTCCCGCTTCCTTTCATCATAACATCAGCGGGACGATGTGGCAAGTTTTTTGAGAAGGGGCAAATTATCGAATCTAAATAATTCTGAGCGGACTGTCTAAACCTTCATAAACACAAGTCTTAAATTTCTGTTTCAACCTATTGACTTTTATTTTTTTTTGCTAAATTTATAAATAATTCCAAATTACACAATCATTCTTTTGGAGCAAACAATATATTGATCATTTTTGAGGAAGTGAAATGACTGAGAAATCAAAGATTTTCACTTCAATGCTAATGGGGACCATTTTTCTTTTATTTATCGCAATAGCAGGTCTGTTCATCCGTGTAAATCAGTTGCAAAATCAAATTTTAGTTTTAATGGAATATTTCCCTGTCGATGCAGGTCAGAACTCAGGCTTATCTATTGATACAAATGCGCCAGACTTTACTTTGCCAAACACAGACGGAAAATATTTTTCCTTACACGATTTCCTGGGACAAAAAATCTTATTGGGATTCTCATCCATTGATTGCCCTTACTGTAAAAAAATGTATCCCGAGCTTCGCTCTTTCAGTAAGAAATCTTCCAACCTACAAATTGTATTGATTTCAAGAGGAACACTTAAAGAGAATCAGGAATTAGTACAGGAACAACAATTCAACTTTCCCATCTTAACCCTTGAACAGGGGAACTCCGAAATTGGGAAAAATTTCCAAGTACCCGGAACGCCTTTCTTTTACGTAATCGATGAAGTTGGGAAAATTTGCAGTAAAGGGTTTGCAAATACTGAAGAGCATCTTGAGGAATTGATTAGAAAATGCAATCAAAACAGTAACTAAATTCTGTTAGATCTGTTAGAAAGGAGAGTTCTGAAATGATAGTTTATAGCAAATTCATTATTCGCTTGATTGTGATCTTCTTCGTCTTCTCAATTTTTCTAGCGGGAGCAAGTATCGTTTGGGCTTCCTCAGCCTCCTCACCTGTAAGTGCAAGTTGTCCATGTTTACCAGGGACTACATGTTGCGTGACACACACTTTGTGTGGATGGTGTCATTCAAAAGTATGTCCTGGCGGAATTGGAGTGCTCTACAATGGGATGCTGGAAATATGTTACGACTCACGCTGTAATCAAACCAGTGTCAAGGCAGGATGCCAGTACCTTCCCTGTGGAATAGGCAAGTGCCAATAATTATCATTTCCTGAGAAAATCTCAATACCATTATTGTGTAAATCTATCCTATACTTTTACTGGTAAGACTGCGTTCTACCTTCGGGTTGAAGGACAAACATCCGGAAGGTATCTTTTTCCTTTTGTTATGATGAAACGTGCTCTTAGCCAGTTAAGTTTCTCTTTTGCCATCTATGGGTACAGTACTTTCTGTTATTCATGTATTTCCTTTACGAGTGCATCTTTATTAGCATTTACGGATACTCAAACAGGTGATGGAATCATTGCCTTTGTGAAATATCTGGCAATCTTAAGCGCATTCCTCAGCCCATTCCTATTTTCTTCAGCCTTAAAACCAGAAGATACCCCTTCCCTTGAGTTACACAGTACTATGGCTTGCCCAAACTGGCAGGTTACTATATCCAGGATAATTGTTCACTGGCTAACTCTTATCTTTTCTTCAGCAGTTATCTCATGGGTTTCAGCATTCATCACAGAAAACCTATCTCAAGGTGTGCTTTTGGCCCTTGGTGTCATCAATGTCGCCAGCAATAGTTTATTTTTCGGGGGAATTGCGTTTTGGGGGACAATGATCGGGCGCGACTCAAGAAAAGGGCGGTTGTGGGGATTAATGGCATTTCTTTTCTCAATCCTGATCCCTTTTCCAAATTTTCTAAATCCGGTAATTTACCCATACAGAGTCATTGATGGTTTAGACTATCCTGTACTCTGGGGGGTATCCAGATCAATTTATTGTCTTTTGGGGGGATTAGCCTTTGCCCATGGGCTTTATCTTACAAACGATACAGACCGTTTGCTTTCAGGGGAATCTTCTCTGGCACATCAATCAGCAAACCATAAAAACGTTTTTTTCGAGAAAATAATCAGGGCATTCTCCGAGCCATTACCCATTCCTTCAAATCAATCCCTAGGGCTTATATGTTATGAAGCATGGCTCATTCTCGCAGAAGGCACAATCCCTATCATGGTAACGAGCATAAGTCTTTTATTTACATTTTTGTTGCCTCTTCTTGACGCACTGCGCTTGGGGTTTGACACATTGCCGTTATCTCTTATCCAATCTCATACTGCGCTGGTCTTCTTCCTTTTCCCTTTTCTTCCCATTTTTCTAGTTCAGCGGATTCCTCAGGATAGAAAACAATTACTGGATCAGTCCATACTGGCAAATATCTCTCCACAGAGATATCTCTTTGGTAAAGTAGCAGGAGCATGCGTTATTACTGGAGGAATCTATCTCCTCAGTCTCCTCCCTTCTTTTTTCCTGTTGACAATCACTGCCTTATTCAGTTCTCTGACACTCTTTTCGCATTACTTTGGAATACTTCTCTTGGGAGTCGTTCCCAGCCTGATGTATTTTTGCAGTTTGAGCATCCTGATTGGAGGAATGAGTGGAAAACAGCCTCCTGTATTCCTTGGGGGTTTAATCACCATCATCTTTCTTGTCCTTACTGTCATAACCGAAAATAATATCCTTGGAAATATCCTTTTTCCCACAGGACGCATGACGATTGAGACCTTCCTCAACCAGATGAGTCTTCAAATGGGCTTACTGTATATGCCAGCGGCATCCTCTCCGCCTGTAGTGCCATTTTATTACCTTCCCTTACCTGTTTTCTCCGGCGCATTGCAAACCTGGGCAATCTGGAACATTGCAATGAAAGTTTTTGAAAAGGATGTTTTTTCAGCATGATAGAGATTGAGAACTTAACAAAGGTCTATCCAAATGGCAAAAGAGCCCTGAACTCTCTCAGCCTGAACATCCATGAGGGAATGTTTGGCCTTATAGGTCCTAATGGAGCGGGAAAAACTACGCTCATGCGAATTCTCGCTACACTTCTTACTCCCACAGCAGGACGGGTACTTATATTTGGTAAGGATTTACAAACCCCAGAAGGAAAAGTAAGCACCAGAAAGTCTTTAGGATATTTGCCTCAGGAGATTGGCTTTCATCTCAAACTCACAGTGGAGCAGGAACTGGATTATTTTGCTATTCTGAAAAATATCACCGATCCGAAGGACAGAAATAGACAAATCGATAATGTGCTGGAACAGATAGGCTTAAGATCAGCCCGTAAAGAACGTATTCATACCCTTTCAGGGGGAATGAAGCGAAGATTAGGGATTGGAATTGCTCTCTTAGGAAGTCCTAAACTCCTCATTGTGGACGAACCCACCGCGAGCCTTGATCCAGCAGAAAGGGTTCATTTTCGGAATTTGCTGTTCCAATTGGCTGGAAAACGAATCGTCATCCTTTCCACTCACATCATTGAAGATGTTAACCAGGTTTGCTCGGATCTGGCAGTGATTACCAATGGAAATTTATTATTTCACGGCGCCCCGGAAATACTTCTTTCTCAAGTTAAAGGAAAAGTTCGGATAGTTCCAGAGTCGGAATTAAACGCCGAGAAAAACTTACGCCTTATCTCTTCTAAAACTACACCAAGCGGCACAGAACATCGCGTGCTTTCTTCAGAAAAGCCCTCTCACACATCTGAAAATATTGAACCCACCCTTGAAGATGCTTACCTCTGGTTAATTCAACAAACATCTGAAGAGAGTGAAAACGTCTAAAACTCTCTATCCCGTGGGATTCCCTTTAGGTTTCACCTGACGCTGTTTGATGAAGTAATCCAGCATCACCGCCAGGATGAACACCAGCCCCTTAACCACCTGCTGATTGTACGAGGGCATCTCCAGCAGATTCAAGCCATTGGACAGCACACCAATAATAAACGCCCCGGCGAGCGTCCCCGGAATACCGCCCACCCCACCAGCAAGGCTGGTGCCGCCCAGCACCGCCGCAGCGATGGCGTCCAGTTCCAAGCCCACGCCCACATTAGGCTGTGCCGACCAGAGCCTCGCGGTGAGAATCAGTCCGCTCAGCGCGGCGCACAACCCGCTGAGCAAATACACGCTGAACTTAACCAGCCCCACATTGACACCCGCCAGACGGGTGGTCTCTTCGCCGCCGCCCACCGCATAGATGTGCAATCCCAGCGGGGTGTGCTTGAGCAGGAAATACGCCAGTACTGCCACAACCGTCAGCACCCACACCGGGACGGGAATGCCCAGCGCGCCCTGCCCGCCCCAAAAGGTGAAGGCTTTATCCAGCCCGGCAATCGGACGCCCCTGGGTATAGACCAGCGTCAAGCCGCGGGCAACCGCCATGCTTGCCAGCGTTGCCACAAAGGGGGGGATGCGTCCCCAGACAATCATCGCGCCGTTCAGGAAACCAATGCCCAAGCCGGTGAGCAAGCCGATGAGCAACCCGGGATACGTCCCCAGCCCGCCGCGGGTTGCCAGCCCTGCCGCCAGCGCGCCGCTCAGCGCGGCAACCGAACCCACCGAAAGGTCAATCCCGCCGGTGATGATGGTCAGGGTCATCCCAATCGCCACCAGCGCGATGAGCGAGGTTTGCAGTGCCACGGTCAGCAAATTGCCCACCGTCAAAAACTCGGGGGAGAGCAGGGCAAACCACACCAGAATGACCAGCAGAATCAGATAGGTGCTGGTGCGGCGCAGGAAAGCGATGAATGAGAATGAATGATTTCCGTTCAGCATGTTTCCCCTCCCCATCACAGTTGACCGGTGGCGGCTTGCATGATGCGATCCTGCGTGGCTTCTTCGCGGGTCAGTTCCGCCACAATGCGCCCTTCGCGCATGACCAGAATGCGGTCGCTCACCCCCAGCACTTCCGGCAGTTCGGAAGAAATCATCAGGATTGCCATGCCCTGGGCGGCAAGTTCGCTCATCAGGGCGTGGATTTCGGCTTTAGCGCCCACATCCACCCCGCGGGTAGGCTCGTCCAGAATCAGCACCTTGGGGTTGAGGCTGAGCCAGCGGGAGATAATCACCTTTTGCTGATTCCCACCCGAAAGATTGCGCACCTTCTGATTCAAATGCGGGGTGCGCACCCGCAACCGCTCCACCAGTTCGCGGACAATGCGGTTGACCGCCTGAAAACGGATGAATCCCCAGCGCGAGAGGCGCTGAATCAGCCCGGCGGCGGCGTTGTAGCGCACACTCTGCCCGGCAAAGAGCCCCTGGGCTTTGCGGTCTTCAGGCACCAGTCCAATCCCCAGGCGGATGGCATCCTGCGGAGAACGCAACTGCACCTTCCTGCCCTCAAACCAGATTTCACCCGCTTCAAGGCGGTCGGCGCCGAACAGCAGGCGGGCAACATTGGTGCGCCCGGAGCCTACCAGCCCCGCCAGCCCGACAATCTCGCCGCGGTGCAGTTCCAGACTGACCCCGCGAACCTCGCGCCCGGCTTTCAGGTTGACGGCTTTCAGCACGGGCTCGCCGCGTTGAGCGGGCACTTTGGGGAAGAATTCAGTCAATTCGCGCCCCACCATCAGGCGCACCACCTCGGCGGGAGTGAACTCGGCGGCGTTGCCCACCGCCACCAGATGCCCGTCGCGCATCACGGCGATGCGGTCTGCCAGTTCAAAGACTTCTTCCAGGCGGTGAGAGATGTAAATCAGCGCCACACCTTCCTCGCGCAGGGAGCGCACCAGGCGGAAGAGCGTCTCCGTCTCGCGGGAAGTGAGCGAACTGGTGGGTTCATCCAGCGCAATCAGGCGGGCGTTGTAGGACAGGGCTTTGGCAATCTCCACCAGTTGCCGCTGGGCAATGCTCAAATCGGCAATGGTGGCTTGCGCCGAAACCTCAATGCCCAGCCGATCCAGTTCGCGCTGAGCCTGCGCGTACAAACGTTTCCAATCCACGCCAATGCCCCAGCGCCGCGGCTCGCGCCCGAGGAAAATATTCTGCCCCACGGTCAATTCGGGAATCAGCGCCAGTTCCTGGTGAATCATGGTGATGCCCAGTTCCAGCGCGCGGTGCGGCGAGGTGATGGACACCGGCTGTCCATCCAGAACAATCTTTCCCGAGTCCAGCGGCACCACCCCGTTGATAATGTTCATCAGGGTGGATTTTCCCGCGCCGTTCTCGCCCACCAGGGCTAAAATCTGATGCCCGTACACATCCAGGCTGACATCGCTCACGGCTTGAACGCCGGGGAAGGATTTATAGACATGCTCAAGTTTCAGGCGTGGAATGGCGGTATCGGTCATACTCCCTCATGCAAGAGGGATGGGGGCGGCACACACTGCGCCACCCCCACCCGGGTGTCAGAAGATTATTTCACCGTGTCTTTGGTGACCAGATTGAGCGGTACGGGGATGGAAGCATCCACTTTCTCGCCCTTGAGGTACTTGACGGCGGTTTCCACTGCCATCTGCCCCATCACCGCGGGCTGTTGCGCCACGGTAGCGGCGAGTTTGCCATCCTTGACTGCCTGGACGGCGTCGTCAATGGCATCGAAGCCAACGAAGACGATGCCCGTGCGTCCAGCCGCTTCAGCCGCCTGAATGGCGCCCAGAATCATTTCGTCGTTGTGCGCAAACACACCGGCGATCTCCGGCTGAGCCTGCAGGATGTTCTCGAAAACCTTCAAGCCCTTGTCACGGTTGAAATCAGCGGTCTGCTGAGCAACAATGACGGCGTCCTTGCAGGACGTGGACATGTACTCATTGAAGCCCTGTCCGCGGTCGCGCGCGGCAGAAGTACCGGCAATGCCCTGCAGTTCGACCACGTTGCCCTTGCCGCCAATGGCTTTGCAGAGGAATTCTGCCGCCATCTTGCCGCCCGCCACATTATCCGAAGCGATGTGGCTGACCACCGTTCCGCCGTTGGAGCCGCGATCCACGGTGAAGACGGGGATGCCGGCTTCATTGGCTTTCTGAATGGCGGGGACGACTGCGTCGGAGTCGGTGGGGTTGATGAGCAGTGCCGAAACCTTCTTGTTGATGAGGTCTTCGATGCCCGCGGTCATCTTGGCGGAGTCATCCTGCGCATCTACCACAATGAGTTTAACGCCCGCGGCGTCGGCGGCTTTCTGCGCGCCATCCCGCAGGGTGACGAAGAAGGGGTTGTTCAGGGTCGAGAGAACCAGCCCGAGGGTGATTTCACCACCCTGCTGAGGCGCCTGGGTAGCGGTTTGCGCCGCCGGGGTGCATGCCGCCAGCACCAGCACGAAAGCCAGAAGCAGATAGACGATTGAACGTTTCATGTTTCTCCTCCTAAAATGTGAGTCCACTGAATGGATAGGTTTGAACAGTCACGGATACGATTGATTGAATTTCACTCCATCCCTTCTTTTCCTTCATCAACCTCCTTTCCAGCCCGCTCATTTCGAGGGTGGACTGAAGACTTTGTACAGCAACAGCGCCAGAGCGATAACCACGCCCTTGACGACCTGCTCCCACAAGGGGGAGACATTCAACAAATTGAGACCGTTATTGAGGGTCTCGATGAGCAAAGCACCCAGCAGGGTGCCCGCCAGCCCGCCTTCGCCGCCGGAGAAACTGGTGCCGCCCACCACCACCGCGGCAATGGCATTGAACTCATAGCCCTGCCCGATGATGGGTTGTGCCGAATCCAGACGGGCAACCAGCACCAGCCCTGCCAGCGCGGCGCAAAATCCCGAAATGGCGTACACCAGCACGGTCATGCGATCCACGGGAACGCCCGCCAGGCGCGCGGCGGTGGGATTATCGCCCAGCAGATAAATCTGCGCGCCGTATTTGGTACGGCTGAGGAACACCCAGCCAAGGGCAAACACCGCCAGCGAGAGAATCACCGGCATGGGAATACCCGCCACCACGCCCGTGCCGATCCAGCGGAAGGTTGCCGGCAAACCGGTGATGGGCTGTCCCTGGGTGTACAGCAGGGTCAAGCCGCGCGCCACGGTGAGCATGCCCAGCGTGGCGATGAAAGGCGGAATCTTCGCGCGGGTAATCATCAAGCCGTTAATGACTCCCAGCAGTGTGCCAATGCCCAGTGCAGAGGCGACCGCCAGCCCTACCGGGGTTCCCTGCTTCATGAGAGAAGCGCCCACGGTGACGGAGAGCGCCAGCACCGAACCGACCGAGAGGTCAATCCCGCCGGTGAGGATAACGATGGTCATCCCCACGCTGACAATGCCGTTGATGGTTGCCTGCCGCAGAACGTTCATCAGGTTGGCGGGGGTGAGGAAGCGCTCCGAGAGCAGGGAGAGCGCTATCATCAGCAAAAGGAAGGAAAAGACCAGCCCAAAGCGCTGGAAAAACGCGCGGCGGTCAAAGGCAACGGGGCGGGAAGCAACCTGACTCATGCGCTGGCTCTCCACATCCTAGAAGACCACACCCGAAACCAGAATGACGTTGGCGTAGGGGGTAAACTCGCCGGTGCGCACCACCGCGCGGGCATCGCGGGTAAGACGCTTGAGTTCCTCGTGGCTCACCTCGATGAAAGGCGTATCGGGAAGCAGGCGCTTCAACTCCGCCAGCACCTGCGGGCTGACCTCGCCGGTTTCCTTTGCCACGATGACCTTTTCCACTTGCATCTCGCTCAGCACGGCGCGCACGGTATCGAGAAACGGGGGCATGTTGCGGGTGAGCGCCAGATCAATGCGGTAGGTTTCGGCGGGAATGGGCAAACCCGCATCGCCAATCACCAGCATATCGCCGTGTCCAAGGGTGGCAATGACTTCCGAAAGCGCGCTGTTCAGCAGGGCAGTTTTCTTCATGGGCTATGTCCTTTCCTTCAAAAATTGCTCCACTTCCTGACGGGTGGGCAGAGAGGGCTGAGCGCCGGGACGGGTGACGGCAATCGCACCTGCGGCATTGCCCCAGCAGGCGGCATCCAGAGGCGTCTTGCCTTCCGCCAATGCCAGAGCAAAGGCTCCGGCAAAGGCATCGCCTGCGGCAACGGTATCCACCACTTCCACCGGATAAGCCGGCAGAATCAGGCGATCCTCGCCCAGCGCCAGCAGAGCGCCCTCTTCGCCCAGCGTCACCACCAGATAGCGCACCCCCTGCGCCTGCAAATGACGGATGGCTTGTTCGCGGTCGGAGATTCCCCCCGCCAGCAGGGTGAGTTCATGCTGATTGGGGATGAGGTAATCCACCATTTGCAACAGTTCCGCGGGCAGGGGTTGGGCAGGCGCGGGGTTCAGCACCACAATTATGCCTGCCTGATGCGCCAGTTGCACGGCAGTCTGCACCGCCTCCAGCGGACACTCCAACTGCACCAGCAGGACATCCGCCCCCTCAAACGCCTGCGCCGACTGGCGCACATCCTCAGCGGAAACGTTGCCGTTGGCGCCCGAAGCCACCACAATGGT
This sequence comes from Anaerolinea thermophila UNI-1, assembly GCF_000199675.1. Classification (GTDB taxonomy): domain Bacteria; phylum Chloroflexota; class Anaerolineae; order Anaerolineales; family Anaerolineaceae; genus Anaerolinea; species Anaerolinea thermophila. The sequence goes on along the minus strand of NC_014960.1, from coordinate 584,315 downwards.
GTTCTGCCCTTTAGCATCGAGGGTGATGAGCGCCACGCCGGTAGGGGCTTGCGGGTCGCGGCGGATGAAGGTGGTATCCACACCGTCGCGCTGAACGGTTGCCAGCAGGGCATCGCCAAAGGCATCCTGCCCCACCCGTCCAATCATGCGCACCTTTGCGCCCAGCCGCGCCGCGGCTACGGCTTGATTGGCGCCCTTGCCGCCGGGAAAGGTCTGAAAACTGCTCCCGATGAGGGTTTCACCGGGTTGAGGGTGGCGCGGCGCGCGCACCACCAGATCCATGTTCAAACTTCCCACAATCACCAGCGTTCCACTCATGCCATCCTCCGTGTGGATTGACGTTCGACCAGTTCGACCGGCAGGGTCTCACAGCGGGCGGGTAACTCGGGCTGAGCAATGCGCTCCAGCGCCAGACGCAGAGCCGATTCGGCAATGGCAACCTTGTCCTGCCGGATAGTGGTCAGCGGCGGGGCGGCGTAGGATGCCAGTTCGATATCGTCATAACCAACAATCGAGAAATCCTCCGGCACCCGCAGACCGGCTTCCGCCAGGGCGCGCAGAGCGCCAATCGCCATCATGTCGTTGCAGGCAAACAGCGCCGTCGGCAGGGGGCGGAGTTCCAGCAAGCGCCTGGCGGCTTCGTAGCCCGAGCGGGGATGAAAATCTCCGCGCACCATCAGGGCTTCGTCCACCTCCAGCCCGGCTTCCTGCAACGCCTGACGATAGCCAATTACCCGCTGGGCGCTGGGCGTGAGGTGCGAAGGACCGGTAATGCACCCGATGCGGCGGTGTCCGCCCGCAATCAGGTAACGGGTTGCCAGCAAGCCTCCCTGCAGGTTATCGGTGAGAACGGTATCCACCTCCAGGGCAGAGAGTTGCCGATCCACCACCACCACCGGCAAGCCGCCGCGCACCAGCGTCTCCAGCGATTGACTGCGGTCGCCGGTTGCCATGAAAATCAAGCCGTCCACCTGCTTGGTGACCAGCACATCCACATAGACCTGTTCTTTTTCCAGGTCATTTTCGCTGTTGCCAAAAATGACGTTGTAGCCGGCGCGGAACGCGGCAAACTCCAGCGCGCGCGCCACTTCAGCGAAGAAGGGGTTGGCGCTGTCGGGGAGAATCAAGCCGAGGGTGCGGGTTTCACCGCGCCGCAGAGACCGCGCCAGGACGTTGGGGCGGTAGTTGAGTTCCTCCATGGCGCGCAAAACGCGCTCCCGCGTTTCGGGAGAAACGTAGCGGGTGTTGTTGATGACGTGGGACACGGTGGTTGAGGAAACCCCGGCGCGTTCGGCAACCTGATGGATGGTGGGCATATCGCAGGAACCTTTGAGGAAAAGGATTGCGCAATCCTTTGCGCAAACGATTGCATAGAACAGTGTAGCAAAAACAGAGGGCAGAGTCAAGAGGGTCGGGGATTTTTTAATCTTTCGCGGGGGAACACTTTCGCCGCGCCCTGTGCCGGCTGGCAAACCGCGCCGGAAGACGTGTTTTACCGCCAAGACGCAAAGGACACAAAGAGAATGAGAGCGTGCGCCGAGCCTGTGGCGGCGCACAAAAAAAAAGCGCACCCCAAACCGAGGGGTGCGCTGAGGCGTTACGGTGGATGGGAAGGTCTTTACAGGGATTTGACAGATTTACTGTTCAGAGGGCTGGTTCTAGCGCCGGCACGGAACGAATCAGCGAACAGGTGGAATTGCCACCCGCATACGGCGGCTCTTCAGGAGTGGTCGGCGGGTACTTTATCTCCCCGTTGTCCCCCGGTTTTGGGTCGGGACAGTTATTATTACACGGTGACGGTTCTTCTTCACTTATGTAGCAAAGAGGTTCCTGGCAACTTCCCGTCTGAGCCTCTACGGATGAAACCCAACCAAAGAGAAAACCCAACAAAGCCAAAACAACCAACCCGTAACGCCAAGCCTTCATCGTTTCCCTCCTGTGATTGAAAAATCCTACTTTTGCGAATACCGGTCTAAACTCTCTTTTTGCTTCTCCAGCGCCCTGTCCACCAGCGCCTTGAATGCCGAGTCGGATTGATAACGGTCAAACCCCGTCTTGTATTCCTGCGGTACCGGGCGGGCATCCACCCCGTAGGTCTGCTTCAGCCACTCCAGATCCCACACCTGAGAACCCGGCACCAGTTCCAGGTTTCTCTGCAAAGCGGCTTCCATCTCCTCTACGCTGTCAAAGCCCACCAGGTCAAAGGCGTTGTCCTCACCGATGTAGTACCACTGCCCATTGCCGATGTAGGCGTAGTACAGCATTCCGGCATACGCCGGCTGGTCGGGCTTGGCACCGTGTACCCCTTCGCCGTACTGCTTATACTTTGGCTCAAAGGCGCGCTTTCCGGGAATGAACTTTCTGGTAAGCCCTCCAGCCGTACCTTCGGGGAAATCCATCTCCCACCAGTAAGACTGCACGCCGGGGTAATACTTGCGCACGGCGCACACGGCCTGGAAGGTCACCTTCGGCAGTTCGGGCGAGACGCCGTCCGCTACCTCCGCCGTTACGTTTCTGGCGCACCCCCACAGCACCAGGCGGGCTTCATAGCGGTCGGTGTCGGGGTCAAAAAGATAATTACGCATATCCGCAGGGTGATACATATAGGGCAACCACCAGTAATAACGTTCGGGCAGGTTGAAGTCGTCCACTTTCTGTTTTTTGATGTAGAAGTTCATAACATACTTCTGCGGCTTGCCCTCTTTGAGCGGAGCGAGGTAGGGGTTATCCTCCAGTCCGAGGGTTTGGGCGGCTTCCTGGATGGAATAGCCGTTCTGGATCATCATGCTGAAGGCAATCCAGGGTTCGAGGTTCTTCAGCGCGCAAGCCGGGCTGAGGTTCATCCAGAAGTTCGGATAGGGCTGTTTGCTGATGGGGTCCACCGGCAGGGAGAACGTCCAGCGTTCCGGCTGGGTGGCGCAGGGGTCCACCGTCGGCGTGGGCGTGGGTGCGGGGGTGCTGGTGGGTTCAGGGGTGGGGGTGGGCTGAGGCGTAGCCGTCTCCGTGGGGAGCGGGGTGGGGGTGGGCGTGGGAGCTATCCCCGCGCAGGCGCTCAGCAGGAACGACAACCCGAGGGCAAAGACCGACAGGAAACGAAGAATGGATTTCACAAATACCTCCTTAGGGGAAAGTAAACGTAAGTAAGAAAGAAATCTTTCTCTCTGAGGAGCAATTTTACTCAGGAATATGGATGAGACAACGGAAAAATAATTAAAAAATGATTGTTAAAATACAAAAATGATGGGTTGTTTCCTCCATCGGGGATGCAATGACATGCCTTTGTGTCATTGCGAGACCCGCATAAGCGGGTCGAAGCAATCTTCTAAAGAGGTTCACACCTCAGAGACTGCTTCTCCCCTTCGGGGATACAACGACACATAATCGCAACGACACGCAACCGCGCCCTTCGGCAGGCTCAGGGCGCGAAACGCAAAGAGAATGAGAGCGTGCGCCGAGTCTGTGGCGGCGCACAAAAAAAAAGCGCACCCCGAGTCAAGGGGTGCGCAGGATGTCATGGCAATTGCAGAGGTATTCGGGGGTACTGCTTTAGCGTTTGTCTTCCAGCCCTTTGAGAGCAGTGGACTGCATCTCCTGGCGCACGGTGTAGTACAGGCTCTCGGCGCGCAGGTCGGTCAGGTTGTAGCAGGGGGCTTTGAGGTGATTCGCCAGTTCCTGCGCCAGCCCCTGGTCAAAGGCGGCATGCTCCATGTTGATGACCACCGCGTGAATGTGTTCCTCGGCAATGCGCTCCGCCAGGTAGTGGGCTTCTTCCAGCGGCGGCAAATGCCCCATGGAGACGTTCCCCGCCCCATCGGTCAGCACGATGAGCAGAGGCAGAACGTCGGGGTGGAGCATCTTCTCGCGTTTGAGGATGCCATACGCCATATCCAACCCGGCGGAGAGGGGCGTTTTGCCCCCTACGGGGATGTCCCGCAGGGCTTGCTCCGCCAACTGCACCGAGTTGGTGGGGGGCAGAATCAGGGTGGCGCGGTCGCGCTGAAAGGTAATCAAGCCCACACGGTCGCGGCGCTGATAGGCATCGTTAAGCAGGGAGAGAATCGCCCCCTTGGTGGCTTGCATGCGCTCGGCAACCGCCATGGACCAGGAAGCATCCACCAGAAAGAGGACGAGGTTGGCGGCACGGCGCACGCGCACCTTGCGCATGTAATCCGAGGGACGCACGGCAAAAGCAACGCGGTTGCGCTTCTTCAATTCCTCGCGCTGACGCTGGAAGGGCGCGGCGGTGCGCAGAGTGGCATCGAACGCCAGGTCATCGCGGCGCCTGCCTGCCGGGCGCGCAAGGATGTAGCGCCCGCGCTTGCGGTCGGTGTAGGTGCGCGAACGCCGGCCAGCATGACGGCGCATCATTTTGTCCAGGGGGGTATCCAGGCGGCGGGCTTCAAAGGTCTCGCCGGTGTTCACCTGTTTGCCGCCGTTCCACCACTGGGTGTTGCCCTGGTCGAAAATGTTCTGGCGGGAAGGTTCCTGCTGAGTGGCTTCGGGCTGTTCAATCTGCCCGGTCTCCCCATCGGTTACGTTTTTTTTTGCCCGGATTCCTCTTCCATGCCGCCGGGGTGTTCGCGCGGCTCGCCTGAGGTGGCGCCGCCCTGCAGTTGCTCAATGCGCTCCGCCAGTTCTTCCATGGTTGCCGAGGCTTGCTGGAAGGGGGTGCGCTTCAGGCGGTGCGGGAGCGCCAGTTCTGCCGCCAGGGCAATATCCCGCGCGGTGATGGACGTGCGCCCTTCAAAAGCGGCGTGCGCCCGGGCGGTCTTCAGGATGACCAGGTCGGGACGGTGACCATCCACCTGTAATGAGGCGGTCAGCGAAGCAATCGAAAGCAGGTCGCGGCTGGTATAGGTGACCTGATCAAGCAGTTTGCGGGCTTGTTCAATTTGCTGAGAGAGTTCCTGTTCTTTGGGCTGCCAGTGCGCCACAAACGCCAGCGGGTCTTTTTCAAACGCCAGGTTGCGCTCCATGATCATCACCCGCTCGCGGGCATCGCGGATGCCGTAGATTTCCACCGAGAGGGCAAAGCGGTCCAGCAGTTGCGGGCGCAGGTCACCCTCTTCAGGGTTCATCGTGCCGACCAGGATGAAGCGCGCCGGATGAGTGAAGGAAATGCCCTCGCGCTCAACGATGTTCATCCCCATAGCGGCGGCATCCAGCAGTACGTCCACCACGTGGTCATCGAGCAGGTTGACCTCGTCAATGTAAAGCAAACCGCGGTTAGCGGCGGCAAGCACGCCCGGCTCAAAATGGCGTTCGCCGCGCTGGATGGCGGCTTCAATGTCCAGTGTACCCACCACACGGTCTTCGGTGGCAGATACCGGCAGGTTGATGAAAGGAATTTGACGCAGGCTCACCGGCAGGGATTCGCCGCGCTCGGCACGCTCACGGCATTCGGTGCACCATGTCGCCGGGGCGTCCGGGTCGCATCCAAAACGGCAGTCGCTCACCACCTTGACCTTGGGAAGCAGTGCCGCCAGGGCGCGCGCCGCCGTGGATTTTGCCGTGCCGCGCTCGCCGCGAATCAAAACCCCACCAATACGCGGATCCACCGCATTGAGCACCAGTGCGCGCTTCATGCGCTCCTGACCAACGATGGCAGTGAATGGATAAATAGGCGGCATGACGATTGTGCAACTCCTTTCTCAGCGGCTTTAGTTTACCACAAAACCTAAAGAATGCGTCGAGGCATGAAAGGGATTGCGCCCTTTCCAACGGTTTGACACCCTCTCCCGCCCGTGACATAATAAGGGCGAAAAACCTCAACCGAAGGATTGCCAAAATGCCCAAAGCCGATTACGTTTTTCCCAATGGATTCCTGTGGGGCACTGCCACTTCTTCCCATCAAGTGGAAGGCAACAACACCAACAACGACTGGTGGGCATGGGAACAGCAGGAAGGACGCATCCTCCACGGTCATCGCTCGGGGCTGGCGTGCGATTGGTGGGATGGGCGCTGGCGCGAGGACTTCGACCGCGCCGCCGAAACCGGGCAGAACGCCCACCGCTTTTCCATCGAGTGGAGTCGCGTTCAGCCCGCTCCCGACCGCTGGGACGAGGATGCCATCGATCACTACCGTGACATGCTGAGAGGACTGCGCGACCGTGCCCTTCTGCCGCTGGTCACCTTTCACCATTTCAGTCTGCCCTTGTGGCTGGCGGAACGCGGCGGCTGGGAGAACGAGGAAACGCCTGCCCTCTTTGCCCGCTATGTACGCAAGTGCATGGAAGCCTTCCGCGAGTACACCAACTTCTGGATAACCATCAACGAGCCGAATGTGTACGCTTACGAGGGATACATCGCCGGGTTGTTCCCCCCCGGCAAGAAAGACCTCACCGCGGCAATGCGGGTGATGGCAAACCTGGTGCGCGGGCATGCCCTGGCGTACCGCGAGATTCACGCCGTTCAACGCGAGGCGCGGGTAGGATTAGCGCTCGCCATCCGTCCACTTTTGCCCGCCGGACCGCTCAAGTTCCTGGACGGCATTCCGGCGAAGATTGCGGGGCAGTTTTTCAATGAAGCCTTCCCGGGCGCGCTGAAGGACGGCAAACTGCGCCTCATCACCCGCACGGTGCCCATCCCCGAAGCCCAGGGGACGCAGGACTTTGTGGGCGTCAATTACTACACGGTGGATATGGTGCGCTTTGACCTTCTGCGCCCGCAGGAAATGTTCGGGCATCGTTTCTACCCTGCCGATGCGCCGCTGAGTGACACCGGTTTCATCGCTCACTTTCCCGAGGGCATGTTCCTGACGCTGAAGTGGGCAAAAAGTTTCAATCTGCCCATCATCGTCACCGAAAATGGGGTGGAAGATGCCGATGACCACCTGCGACCGCGCTACCTTGCCGAGCACATCCATCAGGTGTGGCGGGCGGCGAACTTCAACTGGCAAATCAAGGGCTACTTCCACTGGACTCTGGTGGATAACTTCGAGTGGGAACGCGGCTGGACTCAGCGCTTTGGCTTGTGGGGCTTGGATGTGGACACCCAGCGGCGCATCCGCCGTCCCAGCGTGGATTTGTACGCCAGCATCTGCCAGAAAAATGCCCTGACCTACGACGCGGTGGCGCAATACGCGCCGGAAGCGTTACCCCGCCTGTTTCCCGAATAGCGCTTCCCCCCAAAAAAACAGCCTTCCAGAACTGGAAGGCTGTTTTTATTTAAGAGCCGGGCTAGAGATCGCGAATCAGGTAAAGTCCGCCGCGCTGGAAGCCGCGCGATTCGTAATACAGGCGCGTGCCGATGGCGGCAATGACCGCCAGGCGGCGGAATCCACGTGCGCGGGCAAGGTCGGCGGCGCGGTTGAGCAACTGCGTACCCAAGCCGATGTGCTGAGCGGCGCCGGGCAGTTCAAACCCCACCGGCAGGGACTGTCCGTACACGTGCACCTCGCGAATCAGGGCGGCGCCTTCCAGGTCAGGCAGGGCAGAGGTGACATCCGGGGCATCGGGCAGAGGCAGGGAAAGGCGCAAATACCCGGCAATGCGATCCTGAGGGGTAACAAACTGTAAGAAATGTTCCTCAGCATACGCGGCGGTGTAGGTCAGGTCGCGCAGGACAAGTGTATTGGGGTCAACGCGCTCGTTGCGCACCTCGCGGCAGCGGATGCAGTGACAGCGCTGTCCGCGGCGGGCAACTTCCGCCAGCACATCCTGCCGCAGACTGGTGCGGCGGTTGCCCGCCACCACGTTGGTCGAAGGGATGTCACGGATGATGCGGTTAATCCGGCAGTACTCCGGCACGGTGGGCTTGAGGTCGGCAATCAGGTCAATGAGTTCTTCGGTGGTGTAGGGCTGGTACTCGCCGCGCTCCCAGTAGGCGTATAAATCGGCATTCTGGAGCAGTTGGCAGGGGTAAATCTTAATCTCATCCGGGGCGTACCCCTGCGTCCACAAGCGGGCGAAGTCCTCACGGTCGCTCTGCGGGGTCGCGCCCAGCAGATTGGGCATCCAGTGCAGGACGATCTTGAAGCCCGCGGCGCGCAAGAGCGCGGTGGCTTGCAGGGCTTCGGCGGCAGTATGCCCGCGCTGATTGAGCGCCAGAATGCGGTCATCCAGCGACTGCACGCCCATCTGCACCTTGGTTACCCCCAGGCGGCGCAGCCACGCCAGTTCCTGCGGGGTGATTTCATCCGGACGGGTCTCGATGACCAGCCCCACATTACGGTGCGGGGCGGTTTCGTTGCGCCGGTGGGCTTCTTCCAGCCTCGCCGAGTCCACTTCGTTGAGGGCATCAAAACAGCGCCGGATGAACCACTCCTGATAATCGCGGCGGTAGGCAGTGAACGTACCTCCCAGAATCAGCAGTTCGATTTTATCGGTGGGGTGTCCGGTTGCCGCCAGCGATTCCAGTCGGCTGGCAACCTGGCGGTAGGGATCGAACTCGTTCTGCAGACCGCGCATGGCGCCGGGTTCGTCGGGCAGGTAACTCTTGGGCATGCGCACATCGGTGGGGCAGAAGATGCATTTGCCCGGGCAGGGGTAAGGCTTGGTCAGCACCGTCACCGTGGTCACGCCGGAGAGGGTACGCACCGGCTTCATGCGGATGGCGGCGAGGAAATGGGCATCTTCCTGCCATTCGCCCTGCTCCACCAAGCGCTGGTAAGTCTGCACCAGAATGGATTTGGGCAGGTAACCGCCCTCCGGCAGGGGATGGCGGCGCAGGGCGCGCACCACGTCCATGCCGCGGCGCACGTCTTCCAGCACACGGCGGGCAATTTCCTGCCGTTCCGGGGTGGGTTCGTGGGTTTCCTGCCAGACCTCAAAATCCATACTGCGAATCTTACCAGAAAATGGACGAATTTTGGGCGGTTTGTTTTATAATGCCACCAGGTATGGATACAAAGGCCATTGAGGTGTTACGGGAGATTAACCGCACCTTTTACCTGCAGTACGGCGAGTCCTTTGCCCGCACACGGCGGCGGGTGCAGAACGGCGTCAAGCAGGTGCTGGAGCGCCTGCCCGATGAAGGTGTCTGGCTGGATATCGGTTGCGGCTCGGGGGCGCTGGCAGTGGAGTGGCTTCAGCGGGGACGCAAAAGCCGCTACATCGGCATGGATTTCAGCGAGGTACTGCTGGAAGAAGCCCGCCGCGCGGTGAGCGCTCTGCATGCCGGCGAACAGGTGACCTTCCTCCACGGTGATCTAACTGCTCCGAACTGGCATCTGGCGGTACAGGACATTCCCCTGCAGGGCATCTTGGCTTTTGCCGTCCTGCATCATATCCCCTCGCATGACCTGCGCCTTGCCCTTCTGCGCACGGTACACAGCCTGTTGCCCCCCGGCGGCTGGTTTGTGCATTCCGAGTGGCAGTTTCATCACAGTCCCAAACTGATGAGCCGCCGTCTGCCCTGGTCGGTGGTGGGCGTAAATGAAGAAAACCTCGAAGCGGGCGACACCCTGCTGGACTGGCGCGAAACCCTCCCTGCCGGTGAGGAACAGGGAGGGTTACGATACGTGCATTTATTTTCGCCGGAAGAACTTCAGCAGTTGGCAGAGCAGGCGGGCTTCAGCATCGAAGAGACCTTTTCCTCGGATGGTTTGGGCAACCGCCTGAGCCTCTACCAGATCTGGAAACGCCTGTAACCTTCATTTGCGGATGAACGGCAGAGCAATGCGGTAATTGCTCTCGTACTCCACCGCGCCGGCATCACACCCCCAACCCCGTGGGCGAATCATTCCACGTTGATCCTGATAGGGATATGCACAGGCGCTGATGGGCACAAAATCCACCACCGGTGCGGTTTCGGTAAGCGGCAGACGATAAAACGGTTTGATGCCTGTCAAAGCGCCCAACTGCGGATCGGTATTAATGCGATCCAGCGGCGCGGCAAATTCACTGCAGTTTCCTACCGTCTGCACCACATTGTAGCCCAGCGAACGCAGGTTGCCACTGCTATCATCCTGGCAGTCATTGAGGGCTTGCGTGGAAAGTTTGTTGTATCCCAGCGCAGAACCCTGGACAAAAACGCGCGTCTGCAACCCCGAAGCGTTGTAAATACCACCGCCCTTGCCCGTCCCGCCGACCTGATTGGCTGTGACAGTAGCGTTCTTGAGCGAGACATTGCTTTTATTTTCGGCATAGACAGCGCCGCCACTTCCACCTGCACCAGCGAGACCACCGTCCACCTTGGTACCGCCCGCGCCGGTCTTGTTGCTGTCCAGCGTGGAGTGAATCACCACAATCCTGCCTTCGCCGCTATTGAAGATTGCGCCGCCGTGCCCCCCTCTCCCAGGATTGACCGAAGAACCACCCGCGCGGGTCTCATTGCGGACAAAACTGGCAAAGCGCACTTCCTGAACTGTACCGGTATTGGCAATAGCCCCGCCACTCCCGCCGTTGCCGCCGCCGCAGTTTCCGGAGGTATCCGAAGCGCCAGGGCCGGTTTTGTTGGCTTCAAAGGTGACGTTTGCCAGAATACCAATCCCCCCGCTATTGAAAATGGCGCCACCGTTACCGCCACTTCCGCCCATACTTTCCCCATCACATTTGACACCGTAGCCGGTGTAGTTACCCAGAAAAGTGACGTTCAGCATCACCGAAACCGTAGGCGCGTCGGGAATTTGAAGGGTGCCGGTGTTTGCAAGGGCACCACCATTGCCACCGTTTCCACCATCTCCATAAATTCCACCACCTCCGCCATTGCCGGTAGCGTTGGCTTCAAATACAGGGAAATCCGGGTTTAACTCTACCAGCGGGCTGATGATACTGCCTTCATTGTAAATAGCACCGCCATCGCCGCCTTTGCCACCATAACCAACGCCAGCCACACCGCCATCGCCGGTTTTATTCTCTTTGAAGATCACATACAAGGGAGAAGCATCCTCATTTCCCACCACAGCCGTACCGGCGTTGAACAATGCACCGCCATTGCCGCCACTGCCGCCATTAAAGTTCACGCTTTGACCGCCGTTACCGGTCTGGTTCTTGTAGAAAGTGACGTTGTCCATCTTTTCCAGGTAACCAGCGTTGGCAATGGCACCACCCGCGCCGCCGTTCCCGCCGTTGCCATCAATGGAGGCGGCGCCGTTGCCGGTCTTGTTTTGGGAAAAGAGCACGTTCTCCAGACGCAATACAGACTGCGCATTGTTGAAAATGGCGCCCCCCAAACCGGCACTGCCTCCCGGAGGCGCGCCATTACCGGTGGAATTGCCCATGAAATTGACATTGCTCAGGATCGCCGTGCCATCGTTGTACAGCCCGCCGCCTGCACCGGACGTGTATCCATCACCACCGGTGCCGGTGCTGTTGTTGCTGATTTCCCCGCCCTGAACAGTCACAGTCGCCCCGCGGGCATTGTAAATGCCACCACCATCGCCACCCTGATTGGCACTGCCACTTCCCTTGCCGGTCTTGTTTCCAGAAACGATGGTGTTTTGTAAGAAAAGTATGCCGGTGTTGTAAATCCCCCCGCCAAATCCACCCGGCACCTGCGAGACTGCATCTGAGGTAGCATTGTCAATGAGCATCACATTCCTGAGGGTAAGTGTGCCACGATTGCGAATTCCCCCACCGCCATCCAGGTGTTCCCCCGCCTTGCCGTTCTGGATGGTCAAATCCGAGAGGGTCACGTTTGCCAGCGGATGCACATCCAGCACCCGGTCACGCGGATTGGGCTCATCCAGCAGTCCATCTATCACTACCGCTGTCGGGTCGGCGGGATTGCCCAAAAGGCTTAGAGTCAGCGGGTATGCTTCTCCAGTGTTGGGAATGCGCGCCCCAATATCGAAATCACCGGTTGCGTTGAGATCTTCCCCTGCTCCCGCCAGAACGGGACTCATGCGCACGATACAGGGATTGTCGCTCGAACAGGCGAGACCCTCATCAAAGACGATTTCAAACTGATAGGTGTTGTCCGGGTCACTGGCGGCTAATTCGTAGGCGTTGTAATTGACCAGCATGATTGCTGAACGTAGAGAACAATCCTCCGCCGCCTCCGTACAGGCAAACAGCCACCCAGGGTCGCCGGTCTCCGTATCGGGGGGGAGAACATCGTCCAGCCGGTCCACCACATAGCGGGTTGTCACTGCGGCTGCTCTGACAGGCACCGTGAAGGTGAGTAACCACCCTGAAAGGATAGACAGGCTCAGCAATACGCGAAAGAGTTTTTGCCAGCCACTCATGGCACGCTGTACCTCCGTGGAAATTGATCCACAGTGATTATACGGAATGCCAGTGACCTGTAACCTTACAATTTTTTTACCTTCGCAAACTGGAAAGGACAATCATTGCCCGGCGCACCAGTTCAGCGCGGGTGCCGGCGTCAAAACGGCGTTTTAAGTCTGATACGTACAGGTACACCGTGCGGGTGGAGATGCGCAGGCGGTAGGCAATCTGCCGGGTAGTCAGTCCCTCTGCCAGCCCTTTCAGCACTTCCATCTGACGGCGGCTGAGATGAGGCAGATAAGGCTGAACCACTGCGCGCGGAGCGGTGCGGGTAATCAGCACCATGTCCTCAATCTGCAGGGCGCGCAGGTCAGCGCAGGGCAGTTCGTGAAAAGGCGCAGGCGGAAGCCATTCTCCCCGTTGCAGGGCTTGAAGAATGGCTTCGGCGGGCTGTTCTTCTTCCAGCCAGAGCAACGTGTGAGGGTCGGGAAGAAAAAGAATGCGCGTCATTCCAATTATCTCTTTATAGAACTTTTGTTCTATTATTATGACAGAGTTTGAAAAGAAGTCAAGGGCGATTCCATCCCCCAAAAAATTCAGGTTGATTTCTGCGCTTTTCATCCCCATAATAAAAACATGAAGTTTTTAAGTGCATTTTTATTGCTTATTTTGACGGGATTGAGCGCTTGCCGTACAGTGCTCCAGCCGATGCCCTCACCCACTCAAACCTCTCTCACGGTCACGCCCACCTTCCCCTCAGTACCAGAACCCTCCGCCACATCTCCATCAGAATCCGTGACCTGCGACATGCTGAAGGACGCTTCCTCCGGTTTGAAAGGCGTGCTGGAATGCAGTCAACAGGACGGGATGATCTGGGTCTCCCTTAACGTTCCCTACAGTGATGCCCTTGGCGATTTCTACCGCTGGAGCGAAGGAGAGGGCTGGAAGCCCGTGGAGGGCGCCGTCGAAGGCAGTGTGTTCCAGAAAGGCAACACCCTGCTGGCGGTCTATAACCCGGAACCCAGCCTGGAAGATCCCCAAAGAAAAACCGAACTCCCCACGGGGACGCGCGGACGCATGGCGCTGGGCGTGTTTAGCGCCCTGCCGGAGAGTGCTGGGCGAAGTCTTTTCCCCGGACCGCCAGACTGCCAAAACCTGCCTCCACTGTTTTTCCCGCCAGAAAGTATCCTGAAATGCCGCCAGCAGGCACATGCTGTCTTCCTTTACACCCCTTATGAATCGCGTGCCATTCTGCTGATTCTGTATGCCCTGCTCAAACAGGCAGACTGGCAGGTCTCCACCTGGGATTGGGCGCTTCAGCGCACGGTGTGGAAAAAGGGAGAATCCAACCTGTTTCTTGAAGCCCTGTTCCCCAATGCCACCGCCGTCCAGGGCGATACCTTCCCGCCACTGGCGCGCTCCCGGCTGGAATGGCGGGTTACCACCCCATAATCTCGACGGTGAGAGCATTTCGATCTGCACAGGAAGGGTGATTCAGACAATCACCCTTCTTTTTATGGCAGGTTAACCCGTATTCAGGTTGTGCGATGGATGAAATTCAGAGAAGTTTTATCTAAAATAAGCATGGTCTTATTCGGATTTCATCCTGGGGAGGATGCCTGAATGCGGAACACACACCCTGTTCGGAAAGTGTTAATCGCCTCGGCGAACCCGCTGTTTGGAAAAGGGCTTCAGCAAATTTACCGCCAGCGCTTCGAAGCGGTGGAGTTTTTGCTCACCTCCACCATGGATGAGACGCTGATACAGTTAGAGCGCTGGCAGCCTGACCTGGTCATCGTGGACTACGACGATAAAACCATCCACCGTGAAGAATTCCTCAGCCACTTCATCACCGGGCAACGCTCCATGCAGGTCATGCTGGTCTCACTGCGGGAGAGCGGCGCAGTGGTGGTGTACGACCGTAAAACGCTGACCCCCGCTCAGGCAGATGAATGGCTAAGCGATTTTCAATCCCATCCCCCATCCAAAAGGAGTCAAACCATGAAGGGAAATGCCCGACACCTGTTCATTGCCGGAGGGCTGGTGATTGTGGCAACGGCGCTGGCGTACTTTGCTCTGCTGGGAATTAACCCGCTCCCTGCACAGGCATCCACACAAGCCCAAGCCATTGATCGCCTCTTCAACGCACACTTTTTCATGATTGCCCTGCTGTTTTCGCTGATTACCGTATTCATCGGCTACAGTTTGTTTGCTTTTCGCAGTAAGCCCGGTATGGAAGATCAGCCCGGTGCCAACATGAAGGGCAATAACACGCTGGAAATCATCTGGACTTTAATCCCCCTGGCAACCGTGCTGGTCTTTTCGTTCTTTGGCGCGCGCAACCTTGCCGAAACCCGCATGGTAGACTCCCAAGCCATGGAAGTAAAGGTCATTGCCCGTCAGTGGGACTGGGTTTTTGAGTATCCGGCTTACGGCATCAAATCCAACGAACTGTACCTGCCCGTCAACCGGCAGGTGCTGCTCAAACTCACCTCGCTGGATGTGATTCACTCGTTCTGGGTGCCGGAATTTCGCGTCAAACAGGATGCCCTGCCCGGCGAAAACCTGGTCAAAGAACTGCGCATCACCCCCATCAAAGAAGGCAGGTACACAGTGATGTGCGCCGAATTGTGCGGGGGGGCACATGCCAACATGAACCGCCCGGTTGTGGTGGTGAGCAAGCAGGAATTTGACGCCTGGGTGTCCAGCAAGGTTAATGCCGCTACCGCCGACCCGGTGGAGCGCGGCAAGCGCTGGGCAGAACTGAGCGGATGTCTTTCCTGCCACTCGGTCGATGGCAGTAAACTGGTCGGTCCGACCTGGAAAGGCGCCTACGGGCACGAAGTGGAACTGGCGGACGGCAGCAAAGTCCTCGCCGACGAGACTTATCTGTATGCTTCTATCGTGGATCCGGCATCGCAACTGGTCAAAGGCTATCCCAATTCCATGCCCGCCAACTACGCCGACCAGTTAAGCGATGAGCAAATCCGCGACATCATCGAATACATCAAGTCCCTCAAATAAACATAGAGGAGAAGGCTTTATGAAAAAGATTTTCCAGATTGGCTTGTTGAGGGGGATTTTCGGACAAATCCTCGGCATGGCGCTGGGTTACGGACTGGTCACCGCCCTGCAACTGCTCTCTGGTGCCCGCCTGCGTGCCGAACCCGCCTGGGTAGTGGGCGGCGCCTTTAGCGCTCTCGGCTTTTTGATTGCCCTGGGCGCTTTTACCGACTGGTTCCGCATGGCAAAAGGGGAAGAAGTTCCTGAGCCGGAAGACATAGAAGAGCCGCAGGACGGCAGACGCTACTGGGGGCTTTCGTATGACCATAAGGTCATCGGCGTGCAGTACGGCTTCCTCTCTCTGTTTTTACTGGTACTGGGTGGGTTGTTCGGATTAATCTTCCGCACTGAACTGCTGGCGCCGCAACTGCAATTCCTCTCGTTCAACCTCTTCAACACCCTGATTGGCTTGCACGGCATGGTGCTGATTGCCTCCATCCTTATGGGCATCGCGGCTGTCTCCAACTATGTCATTCCCCTGCTGATCGGCGCGCGCGATATGGCATTCCCGCGGTTGAATGCCTTTTCTTTCTGGGTTGCCGTGCCAGGGGCATTGATCCTGTTATGGAGCCTGGCACTGGGTGGCTTCGAAACCGGCTGGACGGGTTACCCGCCGCTCTCCATCCGCGGTCCCATGGGCGTGCAGATGTTCTTCCTGGGTGTATGGTTCGTGGGGTGGTCGTCCATCCTCGGCGCGCTCAACCTGATTGCCACCATCCTGCGCATGCGCGCTCCGGGGATGTCCATGTTCCGCATGCCCATTCTGGCGTGGAGCGTGCTGGCAACTTCCATCATCGCCCTGACCGCCACGCAGTTAATCGGTTTGTCGTTCCAACTGGTGCTGTTTGAGCGTCTGCTGGGCATGGGTTTCTTTGAGCCGTCCAACGGCGGCAATCCCATCCTCTTCCAGCACCTTTTCTGGTTCTACTCTCACCCGGCAGTGTATATCTTCGTCCTGCCCGGCTTGGGAATCATCAGCGAACTTTTGCCGGTGTTCGTGCGCAAACCGCTGTTTGGCTACAAGTGGGTGGCTATGTCCTCGCTGGGCATCGCCCTGGTGGGCTTTCTGGTATGGGCGCATCACATGTTCGCCGCGGGGATGGAAGAGTACCTGCGCGTGCCCTTCATGTACAGCACCCTGCTGGTGGCAGTGCCCACCGGAGTGAAGTTCTTCTCATGGACGGCAACCATCTGGCAAGGCAACATTCGCCTGCGCGTGCCCATGTTGTTCGTGCTGGGGGGCATTATCATCTTCCTGCTGGGCGGCATCACCGGGCCTTTACTGGGAACAGTCTCCACCAACCTGCACCTCACCGATACCTATTATGTGGTCGGACACTTCCACGCCACCATGTTCGGCGGTTATGTCTTCCCCTTCTTTGCCGCGCTGTACTACTGGTTCCCCAAAATCACCGGGCGGCAGATGAGTGAAAAACTGGGCAAATGGCACTTCTGGCTGTTGTTCATCGGCTTCATGGTCATGTCGCTGGGGCAGATGCGCATCGGCATGCTGGGAATGCGCCGTCGCATTGCCGACTACGATCCCGCCATGGGCTTCCAGTTGCCCAATATCATCATTACCCTGGCGGGGTTCATGGTAGCCCTCTCGGTGCTGATTCTTTTCATCAACCTGTACCGCAGTGCCCGCTTTGGACAGGTCGCTACGGGCAACGTCTGGCAGTCGCGTTCGCCGGAGTGGCAAATTCCCTCACCAACCCCGGCACACAATTATCCCGCTCCCCTGCGGATCGTAGGAGAGCCTTACGACTACGCCGGAGAAAGCCAGCGCTATGTCGAAGTGGACGGCGCAGTCCCTGCGGCACATGCGGCTGACTGAACACAGGAGGAATATCATGGAAACTTCAACCGATACGCAAAAGAAAATGGAATTACGCCGCGGGGTCATCGTCTTTGCAGCCCTGGCGGTGCTGACGGTCATTGAGTACTTCCTGGGCACCCATGCCGCCCCCACCATCTTTCTGTGGCTGATTGCCCTGCTGAAAGCCGGGCTGGTCATCTGGTTCTACATGCACATTCAACGCGCCTTCCGCGAAGAAGGAGGACACTAAATGGCAACGCAAACCACTGCGCTGGAACAAGCCCATTCCCATGCTTACAAACTGCGCACGGCGCGTATTGGGCTGTGGTTGTTCATCCTCTCAGACTCATTCGTCTTTGCCGGCTTGCTGGTGACGCGCTTCTACCTGCTGGGTGGACACCGCCCGGAACTGGAGCAACTTGTCGGCGTCATCGTCACCTCTGTCCTGCTCATCTCCAGTTTCTTCATGAACCGCGCCGAAGTGCAAATCTCGCGCGGCAACCGCAAGGGCTTCATCACCAGTACCGCCATCACCATGGCGCTGGGGATTGCCTTCCTCATTGGAGTAGTCGGTGTGGAGTGGCAGATTGCTCCCTTTGGTCCTGCCGATGGCGCGCAGGGCGCGGTCTTCTACATGATGACCGGCATGCACGCCTTCCACGTGCTGACCGGCGTCATCTTCCTGGGCATCATCCTGCGCAACGGACTGCGCGGTCATTACAGTCCTGAACGTCACTGGGCGGTGGAAGCGGCGGCAAACTACTGGCACTTTGTGGACGTGGTGTGGATTTTCTACTATCCGGCATTGTATCTGATCGGTACGCTATGAGAAAGTACGCTTTCTGGCTGGGGCTGGGGGTCTTCATCGCCCTGCTGGCGGTTGCCGGGCTGGCGCTGGCACAGCCTTACCGCCTGCGCGGCTCCATCATTGACCCGCCCCAGCCTGCCCCTGCCATCGCCCTCAACGGCTTTGACCTCTCCGCCCAGCGCGGTAAGGTGGCCCTGCTGTTCTTTGGCTACACCACCTGCCCGGATGTGTGTCCGGCAACCCTGGGCGAGATGAAGCAGGTGCTTCAACGGCTGGGAACTCAGGCGCAGAACGTGCAGGTAGTCTTTGTCACCGTGGATCCCCAGCGGGACACACCCGAGAAGATACAAAAGTACACCACGGCGTTTGACCCGCGCATTGTCGGGGTGACTGGAACGGAAGAAGACTTACAACCCATCTGGCAAGCCTATGGGGTATACCGCGAAATCCGCCAGGGCGGCACGGCGGCAGGCTATCTGGTAGATCACTCCGCGCGGGTATACCTGATTGACCCGGAAGGTTTTCTGCGCGCTACATACCCCTTCGGCACACCGGTGGAAGACCTGCTTTCAGATGTGCGTTTTCTGCTGAAGCCATGAGTATGTGGAAAGCCGTAACCCTTCGTCTGATTTTCTCGCTCATTCTGGGCATGCTGGCAGGCTGGGCAGTGAGTGAAATTTCCTACCAACTGCTCAAAGACCCCAATGCCCGCGATCAGGCGCGGCGCATTGAACTGGTCATCCCGCCCGGCACGGCGGAGAGGGTGGCGGCAGGCGAGCCGGTGCTTTCCCTGCCGGAGAAGATGACTTTTGTGGAAGGCGATTTGCTGGTGGTGAAGAACCTCGACAGTGTCAGTCACCAACTGGGACCGGTGTGGGTACCGCCGCAGTCCAGCGGGGTGCTGGAAGTGGGCAAAGCCAGCACCTACCAGTACACCTGCACCTTCCAGACCTCGCGCCTGTTCGGTATCGAAGTCAAGCCTAACCTGACGGTGGAAACGCGCATCCAGGGCGTGTTACTGATGGGTTTGCCCTCAGCCGCCATGCTGGGGCTGTACAGTTTCCTCATTTTCCCCATCCGCGCAAAAGAAGGAACTTCCGCATGAAAACCACCGTGATGCCCGCCTCTACCCCGAAGACACATGCCTTCTTCAGCCTGCGCTGGCTGGGTACCACCCTGCTGGTGCTGATGGCTGTAGCGGTGATGGTACGGCTGGGTGTATGGCAGTTGGACCGACTGGGACAGCGCCGGGCACAGAATGCGCTCATTCTGCAGAATGCCAGCGCACCGGTGCTGGACCTTAATCGGGCGCTGATACAGGGCAAAACCGACTGGAAAAGTCAGGCATTTCGTCTGGCAGAAGCCAGCGGCGTATATCTACACGAAGAGGAAATTCTCCTGCTCAATCAGGTCTGGGAGGGACAGCCCGGCTACCATCTGGTCACCCCTCTGCGCATCAGCGGCACAGATGCAGTGATTCTCGTGGATCGCGGCTGGATTCCACTGAACCAGGCAGATGAAGCCGCCCGCGCTG
This sequence comes from Anaerolinea thermophila UNI-1, assembly GCF_000199675.1. GTDB lineage: Bacteria > Chloroflexota > Anaerolineae > Anaerolineales > Anaerolineaceae > Anaerolinea > Anaerolinea thermophila. Next base: position 564,981 of record NC_014960.1, on the reverse strand, counting down.
TCTACCATCTGAACGGCGAGGTGCGCCTGCAAGGGCGCTTGATGCCCTCGCAAGCCGAACCGCGCTGGGGCGGCGGAGGCGACCCGCAAATTCCTGAGGGAGGCAGATTGCCCGCCTGGAAGTGGTTGAACGTGGAGCGCATTTCCCAACAGGTCTCCGGCAACGTCCTGCCGGTCTACCTGCTGGAATTGTCCGAAAACGCCACCCTCACCCTGCCGTACCGCGCCGACACTTCGATTGAGGTCAGCGAAGGCTCGCACCTCAGTTATGCCCTGCAATGGTTCTCTTTTGCTCTCATTTTGTTGATTGGATACCCCTTTTATGTTCGCAAACAACTCTCTCAACCCCGTTAAACGCTTCCGTCTGCTCATCGGTCTGGCGCTGATTCTCACACTGGCGCTGATGACCGCAGGCACGATTCTGCGCCTGAACAACGGCGCACAAGCCTGCCCGGACTACCCCACCTGCTACGGCTCGTTTGCCCTGCCCGCTGACCCCACCCAAGCCGCCTCGATGATTCATCGCGGGCTGGCAGGGGCATCTTTCCTCTCCCTGCTGGGCGCGCTGGGCATAGCCAGTCGGCATCTGCGCCATCAGCGCGCACTCTGGCTCTCCACGCTGGCTGCCACCGTGCTGTTCCTGATTCAAATTCCACTGGGAGCGGTACTGGTCTTTGGCATTTGGGGCAGACTGATTTCTGCCCTGCACTTCCTGCTCTCCATGCTGGCGCTGGCGGCGCTGACCTCTGCGCTGGCGCTGACCTGGTTGCCGTCTGCAGAATCTCCCCTGAGACTGCGCTTTGCCTCACCGTTTGCCCGTCTGACTCTTTGGAGTACCGCGGCTGGACTGGTGTTGCTGATCAGCGGGGCGCTGGTGAGCGCGCTGGATGCAGGACAAGCCTGCCCGACCTTCCCTGTCTGCCTGCCCGCTGAACCGCTGGGCTGGCTGGCGCTGGCTCACCGCTCGGTAATGCTGATCACCGGCGTACTTTTAAGCCTGCAATTCCGGCGAGCATGGCGTTCTCAGCGCAGTCAAACCCTCACCCTGCCTGCGGTGACGGCAGGCTTTGTGCTGTTCTTCGGTCAGGGTCTGATGGGAGCCTTGATGGTCCTGCGTGGCTTTCCAGTAGAACTGGCGGGCGTGCATGCGCTTGCCGCGGCTGGCTGGGTTGCCGCCAACACCCTCGCCGTGCTGGGGGTCGGGCTGGCGGGACGCACCACTGAAGAGGAAACTGCCGAAGCCCAGGAAACCCTGCCCCTGCGCCAGCGGCTGGGGGATTTTTACCGCCTGAACAAGCCGGTCATCGTTCTGCTGTTACTGGTGACCACTTACGCGGGCATGGTGGTGGGCGGCAAGCGTCTGCCCTCGCTGGAACTAACCTTTTGGACCATGCTGGGGGGTGCGCTTGCGGCGGGCGGAGCCAGCGCACTGAACCAGTACATTGACCGCGAGGTGGACAAAGCCATGCAGAGAACCGCCAAACGCCCCATCCCCTCCGGGCGTATGAAGCCTGCCGAAGGGCTGGCGTACGGCATTGCCGCCTGTCTGACGGCGTTTTTCCTGCTGGCAGGGTTTGTCAACCTGCTGGCGGCACTGCTCTCGCTGGCGGGGATGGTGTATTACGTGGTGCTGTACAGTTTATGGCTCAAACATGCCACCGTGCAGAACATCGTCATCGGCGGCGGCGCGGGAGCAATTCCCCCGCTGGTGGGTTGGGCGGCGGCGACGGGCAGTCTGAATATCCCCTCGCTGTTCCTGTTTGCCATCATCTTCTTCTGGACCCCCCCGCACTTCTGGGCGCTGGCGCTGGTGCGCCGCAACGATTACGCCCGCGGCGGTGTGCCCATGTTGCCGGTGGTGCGCGGTGAAATGGAAACCCGCAAACAGGTGTTCGTCTATACCCTGGAACTGGTCGGGCTGACCCTGCTCGTCCCGCTCTTCAACCTGGCAGGCAGTATCTACCTGATTTCCGCGCTGGTGCTGGGCTTGTGGCTCATCGGCGTGGCGTGGCGCGTGCTGAAGCAGGGCGGCAACAAAATCGCCTGGACGATGTACCGCACTTCCAGCATGTACCTGGCGTTCCTCTTCCTGGCAATGGTCATTGACGTGCTGGTGTAAAAACCGGGATTAAAACCAGAACGATCCCTTCTCACGGGAGCGTTTTTTATTCCAGATGTTCCTTGATTTTCTGCGCCAGTTCCTTCGTGATGCCCGGCGCGGCGGTTAACTCTTCCAGACTGGCTTGACGGATGGCTTCCAGCGAGCCAAAGTGCTGTAACAGCCAGCGGCGGCGCGCCGGACCAATCCCGGGGATCGAATCCAGCACGCTTGCCATGCCCTGCTTGGTGCGCTGTTTGCGGTGCGCGGTGATGGCAAAACGGTGGGCTTCGTCGCGGATGCGCTGGAGCAGGTACAGCCCCTGAGAATGGCGCGGCAGAAGGATGGACTCACTGCGCTCGGGCAGGAAGAGTTCCTCGTTCTGCTTGGCAAGCCCCACCACCGGCACTTTTCCCAGCAAACCAAAGGATTCCAGCACCTTGACCGCGCGGCTCAACTGTCCCTTGCCGCCGTCCACGATGAGCAAGTCGGGCAGGATGGTAAACGCCGGGTCCAGTTTGGCACCGGGTTCAAACTGTCCTTCCTGCGCCGCCTGCCAGCGCTTGAAGCGCCGGGTGAGGGCTTCTTCCATGCTGGCAAAGTCGTCCGGTCCCTGCACCGAGCGGATGTTGAAGTGGCGATAGTTCTTTTTGCTGGGCACACCCTGCTCAAAGACCACCATGCTGGCAACGGTCGCCGTGCCCTGGGTATTGGAGATGTCGAAACATTCGATTTTGTTGGGCGGCGCGGGCAGGTTAAGGGCTTGCTGAATCTCTGCCAGGGCTTGCTGTTGCTTGTTGGTATCGGCTTCCCACTGCGCCCGCAGGGCGGCAAGGGTCTCGATGGCGTTTTCGGTTGCCATCTCCACCAGTTCGCGTTCCTCGCCATGACCCGGCACCACCAGTTGCACCTTTTCGCCGCCACGGCGGGACTTCAGCCATTGCTCGATGATTTGAGCTTCTTCCACCTCGTGAGGTAAAAGCACCTGATCGGGCAGGGTTGCCGCTTCGGAGTAGAACTGCTTGATGAACTGGGAAACGATTTCGGCTTCCTGCTCTTCGTGCGTGCCTTCCAGGATGAAGTATTCGCGCCCAATTAACTTGCCCGAACGGATGAAGAAAATCTGCACGCAGGCTTCGCCGTTGGCGCGGGCAATGGCAATGACATCCGAGTCCATCTGTTTGCTGGAGATAACCCGCTGTTTCTCCACAATTTTTTCGATGGCAAAAATCTGGTCGCGGATGGCGGCGGCGCGCTCAAATTGCAGAGCTTCGGCGGCGTCTTCCATCTCTTTCTGCAGGCGGGTAACGATGGGTTCGGTGCGCCCCTGCAGGAAGTCGCACAGGTCTTCAATCATCCGGCGGTATTCCGCCTGCCCAATCGCGCCGATGCACGGCGCGGCGCACAGTTTGATGTCGTAATACAGGCAGGCACGGGCATCCTTGCCAGTGATTTCGCGGTCGCAGGTGAGGTAGGGGAAGATGCGCCGCAGGACATCCAGCGTCTGATGCACCGCCCACACGCTGGTGTAGGGTCCAAAATAGCGCGAGCCGTCCTGCACCATCTGACGGGTCACGGTCACTTTGGGAAATGGCGCCGCCCAGTGGACTTTGATGTAAGGGTAGCGCTTATCATCCTTCAGGCGGATGTTGTAGCGCGGGCGGTACTTTTTAATCAGGTTCATCTCGAGGATCAACGCCTCGAGTTCGCTTTCCACCACAATCCAGTCAATGTGAGCGATGTGCCGCACCAGTTGACGGGTCTTGAAATCTTTAGGACTTTCGTTGAAGTATGAGCGCACCCGATTGCGCAGATTGACCGCCTTACCCACGTAAATCACTTCTCCGGCTTCGTTCTTGTAGATGTAACAACCGGGACGCGTGGGAAGGTTATCTAAAATTTGCTGAAGGTGCTCAGAAATCGGCTTCATGCTCTCAAGACGACCCCAGAGTCATGGCACAGCCATCGGCGCGCGGGTCCGAACCCGCCCACAGCACCCCCTGCTCAGGATCGCGGTAAATGACCTGTCCGCGTCCGAACAGAGTGCGCCCCACGCCGCTGACCGGGCGAACGTGGTGACCGCGGTCCGCCAGCGCCGCCATAGTCTTGACCGGGATGCCCTCTTCCAGCGCCACCACACTGCCGCTTTCATCGGGTTCGATGCAGAAGCGCGGGCGGTCCAGCGCCGCCTGCGGGTCCAATTGATCGTCCACCAGAGCCACCGCCACCTGCAAATGCCCCTGAGGCTGCATGAACCCGCCCATCACCCCGTAACAGGCAAAGAGGCTGTTATCTTCTTCGCGGGTTGCCATTGCCGGGATGATGGTGTGGTAAGGACGCTTGAAAGGCGCCACCTGATTGGGATGACCGGGAATCAGGCTGAAATTATGCCCGCGATTCTGTAAACTGAAGCCCCAGCCGCGCGGCACAATGCCCGTGCCAAAACCCATGTAATTGCTGTTGATGAACGAACAGGCGTTGCCCTGCGCATCCACCACCGCCAGATAGACCGTATCGCTGGAAGCAAACGGCACGCCGTGGCGGACTGCCGGGTTGGCACGTGCCGGGTCAATCAACTTGCGGCGTTCCCCGGCGTACTCTTTGGAGAGCAATTCTTCTAATGGAATGCGGGCAAACACGGGGTCTGCCACGTAATGGCGGGCATCGGCAAACGCCAGACGCATGGCTTCAATGAGCAGATGCAATCGCTCCGGCGAAAGCGCATCCAGGCGGTGCAGATCATAGGTTTCCAGCAGGTTCAACGCCAGCAGAGCGGCAATGCCCTGCCCGTTGGGCGGGCATTCCCAAAAGTGCACGCCGTGATACGTCACGCTGATAGGTTCTTCCCAGGTACTTTCATGCGCCGCCAGGTCTTCGAGCGTCAGGCATCCACCGGCTTCGCGCACTACCTCGACGATGGCATGAGCAATCGCGCCGCGGTAGAAGGCATCCTTGCCTTCAATGGCAATCATGGTCAGGGCTTGCGCCAGCCCGGGGTTGCGGAAAATCTCACCGGCACGCGGACCGCGCCCGTTAAGGGTCAATTCCAGGCCGTTCACCGCCGACGCCAGTTGGGATGTGGCGGCACGCTGCCACAGGTAAGCCGTCTGCGGGGCTACCGGAAAGCCCTCATGAGCCAGTTCCACTGCCGGACCCAGCACTTTGAGCAACGGCAAGCGGCCAAAACGCTCCACCGTATCGCACCAGGCGGCACACGCCCCCGGCACGGTGATGGTGTAGGGATGGAAACGCGGCAGGGTTTGCCCAAACCCTTCGGCTTCGAGGCGTTCCAGCGTCAGCGCGGCGGGAGCACGTCCCGAGCCATTGAGGGCATATACCTTGCGGGTACTGGCTTCGTAGTACAGGCAAAAGGCATCGCCCCCCAAACCGGTACTGCCCGGCTCGGTCACGGCAAGCGCGGCGGCAGTTGCTACGGCGGCATCAGCGGCATTGCCCCCCATGGAAAGCACCTTCAACCCTGCAGCCACGGCAAGCGGCTGAGAAGCCGCCACGATTCCATACCGGCTGATCACCGGCGAACGACGGGAAGTAAATTCAAACAAATTGCTCTCCATAGCGATTCGATTTTATCATCAATCCCTTATGGAAGGCATGTCTGAAATGCCACCTTGCACTTTCACAACAAAACCTTTGCAAACGCTTGCACTACACACAAACCCTGATAAGATAGAAATATACAGGTTTAAGTTCAGGAACGTGGATGCTGGCTATTCTTCCCGGTCGTAGTTTTCCACTTGGCGCAACGGTTTTCCCCAAGGGTGTCAATTTCAGTCTTTACTCCCGTGGGAGTACACGGGTTGAATTGCTGTTGTTCAACTCCGCCGACGATGCCAAACCGGCAGATGTCATTCCCCTGGATCCGCACAAAAATCACACTTTCCATTACTGGCATGTGTTTGTTCCCGGACTGAAAGCAGGACAAATCTATGCTTACCGTGTAGATGGTCCTTACAAGCCAGAAAAAGGTCTGCGTTTCGACCCCACAAAAATCCTGCTCGACCCATATGGGAAAGCAGTGGTATTTCCACGACATTACGACCGAAAAGCGGCGTGTCAGCCGGGAGATAACACCCCCTACGCGCTGAAAAATGTGGTGGTGGATACCTCTGCCTATGACTGGAACGGCGATTACCCCCTGCACCGCCCATTCGCCCGTTCGGTGATTTACGAGATGCACCTGGCAGGTTTCACCCGTCACCCCAATTCGGGCGTAACAGAGGAGAAACGGGGAACTTTTGCGGGATTGATTGAAAAAATCCCCTATCTGGTGGAACTGGGCATCACAGCAGTAGAACTTCTGCCCGTGTACGCCTTTGACCCGCTGGATGCGCCCCCCGGATTAAGCAACTACTGGGGGTACAGCCCCATTTCCTTCTTTGCCTTGCATCCATTCTACAGTTCCCGTAAAGACCCGCAGGGCGTGATGGACGAATTCCGCGACATGGTGAAGATGCTTCACCGCGCCGGCATCGAGGTCATTCTGGATGTGGTGTACAACCACACCACCGAAAACGGCGCCGAAGGTCCTACGCTCTCGTTCCGCGGGCTTGCCAACGACGTGTACTACATGCTCGACCCCAAAGACCGCTCGCGCTACGTCAACTACACCGGCACGGGCAACACCCTCAACACCAACCATCCGGTGGTGAGGCGCATGATTCTGGACAGTCTGCGCTACTGGGTGTCCGAGATGCACGTGGATGGTTTCCGTTTTGACCTTGCCTCGATTCTCTCCCGCGATGAACACGGTAACCCAGTGCCCAACCCGCCCGTCCTGCTGGATATTGAAAACGACCCCTATCTGGCGGGCACAAAACTCATTGCCGAGGCATGGGATGCAGCCGGCTTGTATCAGGTAGGCAACTTCGTCGGCGACCGCTGGCGCGAGTGGAACGGAAAATTCCGCGATGATATCCGCCGCTGGGTGCGCGGCGATATCGGCAGCATCTACGCCTTCCCCAATCGCATGCTTGCCAGCCCCGACCTGTACGGGCATGAAGAAAAAGAACCCGACCAGAGTATCAACTTCATTACCTGCCACGACGGCTTCACCCTCAACGACCTGGTGACCTACGAGCAGAAGCACAACGAAGCCAACGGCGAGGGCAACCGCGACGGGCATAACGAAAACCTGTCCTGCAATCATGGCGTGGAAGGCCCATCCAAAGATCCCGAAATCGAAGCCCTGCGCGAACGGCAAATCAAGAACTTCTTTGCCTACGCGCTGCTGGCACTGGGCGCGCCGATGATTCAAATGGGCGACGAAGTGCGCCGCACCCAGCGCGGCAACAATAACGCTTACTGTCAGGATAACGAAATTTCCTGGTTCGACTGGTCTCTGGTGGAAAAGCACGCCGACCTTTTGCGCTTTGTGCGGGAATTAATCCGCTTCCGCCTGCACTTTGCCTCTGATCCAGAGGACGATTTCAAATCGCTCTCGCAGATTTTGCAGGAAGCGCGCATCACCCTGCACGGCACTCACCTCAATCAACCCGATTGGAGTCCGCACTCCCACTCGCTGGCGATGACGGTGAGCAACGGCGGCGGCAAGCGCTTCATCCATATGATTTTCAACGCCTACCACGACCCGTTGACCTTTGAACTGCCGGCGCTTGCCAACGGCGGGCGCTGGCGGCGTGTGCTGGATACCAGCCAGCCTTCCCCTGATGATTTAATTCCCCCCTTCCGCGCGCCCCGCGTTCATTCCACCCACTACCGCGCCGAAGGACGCTCGGTGGTGGTGCTGGTAGCGGACCTGGACGAAAACTAACTCATCCCAGGCGGAGTATTTCCTGCTGGAAGATGCGCCGCGCAATGGCGATGGTGGTGGCGTAGGTTGAGTCCATGCCGTAGTAGGAGAGCGTCCCCGCGCCCAGATTTTGTCCCTTGCTCAGAGGCGTATCCGAAGCATAGTGGAGAATCCCCAGGTCAAAGGGTAAATCGCTCAGATTGACCAGTTCATCCACCGGATGACGTTTGGGACGCGACATCTCGTACACTGCCGAAAGATACGGTCCGGCTTCCATTTCAATATCGGCATACCCCTCGCGGTAAAACACATCCATAATACGAGCGTTCTGCAGGAACGTTCCCAGCACACACACCGCTTTCTGATTATCCAGCACCGAGCCATAAACCAGATAGGGAGTGACATCAGCGGCGGTGAAACAGTTGCGGAAAAGGTAAGTATTGTGAGAATGCTCATCCTGTACCACCGATGGAATCATCACATCCCCGCGGCGGGCATTGAGCGTGGCGGCTTTGCCCATGATGTAGACCCCGAGAATCTGGATGGCTTGCTCGGCAATCTTGGAAAGCAGGTGATACGCCGCCAGCCCCAGCGGATAATCAATGTTCAGGATGAGCGCGTTGCTCTGACGCAGGGCGGTCAAGTCCAAGCCGGTCTGCAAGCGTGGGTCAAAGCGGGAAGGGTCCAGGCGGGACAGGTCAATCACCTGGGCTTCCAGGTCGAATGAGCGCTCGGAAGGAATGCGCAAAATACCCAGAGACTGCTCTTCTTCCAGTTGCTCATGCAGGGAATGCGCCCCTGCCATGCTCTGCTGATACTTCTTCAGGGCATAGTACAGAAAATTCTCGCGACTGGAACGCACCTGCCCCTGCTGAATATCACGCCATTCATTCTTCAGTTCCGGGCTGGATTGTTCGATGAAACGGGCAATCTCATCCTCATGGCGCAGGGCATACCCGGAAAGCAGATTGGCAAGGCTATGGGTGTTGCTGGAAATGAAGTACAACGGGCGTTCGCCCAGTTGCGAACAAACCGATTCCAGATGCTCCCACCACAAGTGGGTGGCGCGCTGATAGGCACTCAGCGAGCCGGAGAGCAAACGCACCCCCAGGTTCATCTTCTGCGCGCGGATGCGCTCCAGCATGGCGGCAAACTGACTGCCCCACAAAGTCCGCAGGCGTCCCAGGTCTTCCACCGTCAGGCGCAGAGCATCCGCCAGGCGCAGGAATCGCTGAGGATCTACTGCCGCTTCTTCCAGAGAAAGCCCTTCCGGCAGGGAAGACAGCAAAAGGCGCATCTTGTTCCATTCAATTTGATATGCCGTCAAAGCAGGTAGAATATCCTCAATATCCGAGCGCGAGGCGATGTAGCATGCCAGCGTCCCCTGACCATCGAAGAAACAGCGCCGCCGCCGGGCGCGGGCAGAAACTTCCTGCCAGGTTTCAATGTTACCGTAGCCGTGGCGCTGGAAGACTTCCTGGCTCTGCCCGAGAATCACCGAGCGCACCTCGGGCATACAATCGGGCAGGCGCAGCATGGCGTAGATGAACGCCGAGAGATCCGGCTGAGAATCGCGGGCGTGGGGGTGTAGCAGGGAATTCATCCCCGCATGGGCTTCTTCAAGCGTGCGGATGGACACTTCTGCAGTAGAGCGCAGAAGCGAATACAGCGTGGCTCGATAGAGTTTAATCTCTTCACTGGTGGCACTGGGTACGGTTCGTTCCATGAAAGGGATTATAACCCAAAGTAGAGAGGGCTAAAAAACGGGCGAACTTTTCTTAAATTTGGGTAAACTTTATCAGATTTATGGTATAATATTTTTTGAAAGTATTTGCTTGTAGGAGGAAAACATGTCCGATTGCGCTTGTGGCGGTTCGTGCGGTTGCGGTCATCACACCGAAGAAAGCACGGTGTATCTCACGCGGGAAGAATACATTGCCCGGCTGGAACAATACTTACTGGACTTAAAGGCAGAAATTGCCGCTGTAGAGGCTGAACTGGCAGAACTGCGCCAGACAGCATAAACCATCTACGCTTTACTGGCTTACCGGTGGCGCTCCCTGAAAGGCATAGTCCTCTCAGGGAGCTTTTTGATCAAGGCGTCATCCCGGGGAGTAGTGTAGGCAAAACCTCATTGATGAATCGCGTAATCACCGGAGCGATGAAGATCAAATACCCCACAAACAGGAACGCCGTGACAATTAACTGAATTACGAAAAAATGCCCGTACACCGTCAGCGCGCGAATCCAGAAACTGCGGCTGACCAATCCGGTGCGGGGCCATTCCTGGCGCAGTAAATTTAACACGTTGCGGTTGGAATTGGAAACTTCCTCCATGGCACTGCGCAGAGCGGTATTCTCATCTTCCAGCACGCGGATTTTGGCTTCCAGGTCGTTCAGGTACTCCACCAGTTCATTGACGTTTTTGAGTTGGTTCACCGTAATCGGCATGGGCACCTCCGTTTTACCCGTTTTCTCCCCAAATCTTGATGAGTTGTATATAGAATTGCACCATTCGTGCCAGTGTCTCTATTGAAATATGTTCATTTTCACTGTGAATGGTCTTGAGTTCCTCCGGCGTGATGAGCATTGGACTGAGACGGTAAATTTGATCGCAGACCGCCTGATAGTGCCGCGCATCGGTGGCGCCCGCCACCAGGTAAGGCGCACTGACGGCTTCCGGATACACCTGCCCCAACGCCTGAAGGATACCCAGGTAGGCAGGCGAATCGGTGGGTGAAACCCCCGAGGCTTCCCACGATCCGCCCTGCGGCAGGGAAATCTGCACCGCATCATCGGCAATCACCCGCCGGGCATATGCCACCACATCCGCCACACGGTCGCCGGGCATCAGGCGGAAATTAACCACCGCAGTCGCACGCGCGGGCAGAACGTTGTCCTTCACACCGCCCTGAACCATGGTCACGGCGGTGGTGGTACGAATCAGCGCATTGGTGCGCGGATTCGCCGAGAGTACGCGAGCAATCAGCGGACGAAAAAGCCACAGATTGGCAAACGCCAGCCTCAGCCCAAAGGGCAGAAACGGCGCCAGATGCTCGAACATGCGGTGTACCATGTGCAGGCGTTCCGGCAAAGGCGCGTTTTCCAGGCGGGTGATCGCCCGCGCCAGCACCCCGATACCGGTGTGTTTGGGCGGCATGGCAGAATGCCCGCCAGAGGATTCGACGGTCAGTTGCAGGGTGGCATACCCCTTTTCGGCAATGCCGATGAGCGCCACGGGCAGGCTCACTCCAGGGACAACCCCACCGCTGAGAATCGCCCCGCCTTCGTCCAGCACCGCCGCAAGGCGGGCATTGTATGCCTGAATGCGCCCGGCAATCTGCGCTGCCCCCTGAAAGCCGCCGATTTCCTCATCATGCCCGAATGCCAGCAGGATGGTGCGTTTGGGCTGGTATCCCTGCTTCAAAAGTGTTTCTACCGCCTCCAGAATCGCTACCACACTGTTTTTGGTATCCAGCGCGCCGCGCCCCCAAACTGCACCATCCTCGATATGACCATCAAAGGCTGGAAATTTCCAGGCATCGCGCGTCTCGGGATCTACCGGCACCACATCCAGGTGACCCGCCAACAGCACCGGCTCGAGGAATTCATCCCTGCCCTTCCAGGTGTACAGCAAACTCAGACGATTGACGACATCCACCCGCAAGGTGGCATGCACCCGCGGATACAGGCGCTCCAGTTCTCGATGCAATGCATAAAAGGTTTGGGGGTCTGCCGGTTTTCCCTCGCTTTCGGAAATGGTGCGGTGGCGGAGTACGGCGGCAAGATGCTCGGCAACAATGTTGCCATCTACCTCTGGAAGTTCGGCTTGCTCAACAGGCGGGGGAACTTTACCGAAAAGCACGGTGCGAATCAACAGAAACGCCAGAAAAAACAGCACCAGCACCAGCACAAGGATTCCCAAGCTTTCCAGCATACAGGCTTCCTCCCCAACGGATGATGAATTTACATCAGTATAGCAGAATTGTTAACAACTGCTCTTCTAAAAAAGTTACAAAAGTTATCCATTTTCTGGCTATAATCGTGCAGAGAGGTGCTGTATGGAAGAGATTCTTTCTTTACCCATACGAGGAATGGATGGTGCTCCCCTGACCAATACCTTCTTCCGTCAGAAAGAGGAAGCCAGTGAACTGGCGGTTTTCTTCCCGGGACGCGGCTACACCTGCGCCATGCCCGTCCTGTACTACCCCACCCGTTTAATGGTGCAACGCGGCGCCGATGCCCTGACCATCGAGTACAACGCCACCCGGGAAGCCGGCTTTGACCAACTGGACATGGAAGAACGCCTGCGCCGTTTGGGCAACGATGCCCGCAACGCCGTCGAAGTGGCTCTGACGCAACGAAAATACCAGCGGGTGGTGCTGTTCGGCAAATCGCTGGGCAGTCTGGTGCTGGCATGGCTTCTGGTACACGAACCGGAGTTACTTCACGCCACCTATGTATGGCTCACCCCGCTGGTGCGTGTGCCGTTCCTGCGCGAAGCCGTGCGCCGAGCCAAACCCCAATCGCTATTCATCGCCGGGGATGCTGACCCACTCTTCGATTCTGATGCCATGCAGGACTTGATGAAACAGGGCGATTTTCATCTGCTGGTGCTGTCCGGCGCTAACCATAGTCTGGAAATTGAGGGAGACCTTGAGGCTACCCTGAAAGGGATGTCGCTCATGTTGCGCACGCTGGACGAGTTCCTACAGAAAGGTTGATCTCCCTTTGATGCGTCCCAAATCTCTGCCGTGGCTGGTGTTTTTGTGCGTGCGTGTACCGCTCCTGCTGGCGCTCTCTTTCGACGGCTTGCGCGGGTACGGCGATTTCTTTCATTTTTATCGGCTTGCGCAGTTCCCCGGTCTGCCGTTTGTGAATTACTGGGTGGAATTTCCACCCCTGTTCCCTTTCCTCATCGAAGGGCTGGCGCGCCTTGCTCCCCGCGAGAATGCCTTTACCTACCTGCTGGTGCTGTTACTCACCCTTGCAGACCTCGGGAACGTTCTGCTGTTTCAGCGTCTCAGCCAGCGGCTGAATCTCCCTGATGATTCCACTCGCACCATTCTGTACGCCGCATTGATCGCCGGACTGGCTTACACCTGGTGGTATTTTGACAGCGTGTGCGTATTCTTCACCCTGCTGGGACTGGATGCCATGCTCACGGGGCGTTCAGCAGGCAAAACCGGTTTAGCGATTGGGCTGGGCATGCTGACCAAGTGGTTTCCCGCTCTGTTATTACCTGCGCTCTGGCGCATCCTGCCGCCCAAACGGGCTGTCCTTGCCACCCTCACGGCGTTCGGGCTGGTACTGGTTGTGTATGCTGGACTTTGGACAGCCTCGCCCGCGTTCACGAACGCCTCACTGCGCTCCCAATCTGCCAAGGGGTCATGGGAAACCGTGTGGGCACTGCTGGACGGCAACTGGGGCACCGGCAATTTTGGCGAACTTTCCCAACGTTCCGACCCGCAAGCCGCCGCGCAGACGATGGGCAACCCCGCGCGTATTCCTGCCTGGCTGAGTTTGCTGGCGTTGGGCGGACTGGGATTATTCCTGTATTGGCGGTATAAGGTAACTTCCCCCCAAGACGCCCTTCCTCTGATTGGGCTGACCTGGGGGCTGTTTTTCCTCTGGTCGCCGGGATGGAGCCCGCAGTGGGTACTTTACCTCATCCCGCTGATTCTGCTCAGTCTGCCCTTACGGCAGGCTTTGCTGATGGGCGGCGCGCTGATGCTGGTTAACCTGCTGGAATGGCCCCTCCTGCTCTCCCGCGGATGGTTTCACCTGCTCCCTCTCTCCGTGATTCTGCGCACTTTTCTGCTTATCCTGCTGGTGATGGTCTGGGCGCAAAACCCGCTGAAACTTTTACAACCGGATTTTCGTAATTGAATCTGGATAGTTTTTCTGCTACTCTAGAAAAAGAATTTGTCAGTCTTAAGGAGAAAAATATGAGCGAATACACCAACACTGCCGGTCAGCGGTTGGATTTACCCGAACCGGTCGTCTCCCTTTCCGGGCGCACCATGGGCGGGGCAGATTATCAGATCATCGGCACGGTGATGCAAGCCCTCACCCTGCGCATGAAACCGGGCATGGGCTTTTACACTGAGGTCGGCTCGCTCTCATGGATGAGTCAGGGCGTGCGCATGGACACCAACCTGGGCAAAGGCGGTTTGATGGGCGCGCTGGGGCGCATGTTTACAGGCGAATCGCTCTTTGTGGTCAACTACACTGCCGAAATCGACGGGGCTATGGCAACCTTCTCGTGCGACTTTCCTGGAAAAATCGTGCCAGTCAACCTGGCGCAGGGACAAGCCATGATTGCCCAAAAGGACACCCTGCTGGTAGCCGAGCAAAGCGTCAGCCTGAGCATTGCTTTCCAGAAGCGTCTGGGGGCGGGCTTGTTTGGCGGCGAGGGCTTCATTCTGCAAAAGTTTGAGGGTCCCGGCACCTTCTTTGCCAGTTTTGATGGCGAAATCGTCGAGTACACCCTGCAACCCGGGCAGAAGATGCTGGTGGATACGGGGCATCTGGCAATGTTTGAGCCAACGGTAACCTACGATGTGCAGATGGTCAAAGGGGTAAAGAACCTGCTCTTCGGCGGTGAGGGGTTGTTCCTGGTCAGCCTGACCGGACCGGGGCGCATCTGGCTGCAGACCATGCCGATGTCCAAACTGGCTGGAGCCATTCACAAATTCATGCCCTCTGCTGAAGGAAAAAGCCAGGGTCCAGGGCTGAACATCAACCTGGGCGGGTAGTTTCTAAAGAAAAGGCGCCGGTGAACCGGCGCCTTACTTTTTTGTGAAAGAACCCGCTGAATTACCTTGCCAGATCGGCAATCAAAATCCAGCCAATGATGGTACGGGTTTCACCCACGTATTCCACCAGCAGACACTCGCGCGAGAGGGTATCGAAACGCCGCTCGGCAGGGAGCAGGCGCACCACGGCGCCTTCGGGAATCTGAGCAATGCCGGTAAACTCCTCATAACAGCCGTTGCGCGCCCATACCCGCCGCGCCAGTGTTGCCGTCAACGGCGTAGGGGTGATGGTAGGTGTCTCAGTAGGGCGCGGGGTGGGAGTAACGGTTGCCGTGGGGGTTGCCGTGCGGGTAGGGGTGGCGGTTGCCGTGGGCGTCGCCGTTGCCGTGGGGGTGAGGGAAAGAATGTACCCGCGCACCTGGCCTACCCCCAGCCAGATGAGGAAAACCACCAGCGCCAGCGCCAGCGCCGCGCCGGCAATCTTCAAGCCCAGCAGGGTACTGGTGTACACCGAAAGGGCTTTGTTCAGTTCAATGATGTTGGGGTCGTTGGGAAAACGCGCCCGCAGGTCGGCGCTCATGCGCGCCGCCGCCGAGGGCCAGTTGGGGTTAGTCTCCAGCACAGCGCGGGTCTGCTCCAGCGTATCTTCGTAGCGGGAGATTTCCTGAAAGGTTTTTTCCACCTCGCGCTGAAGTTCGCTAAACTCGTCACTCTGATAGCCCAGTCCGGTCAATTGATCGAGCAACTGGCGCGCCTGGCGGATACGACTGCGTGCCGTTTCCAGCGTTTGCGCCCGTACTGCCTGAGCGCGCAACTGCCGCGCCTGCTCCATAAGGCTGGACGCCAGCCGCGGGATGGCGGTTTCCAGTTGGGCGCGCAGTTTTTGCAGGGTGGGGTTTTCGCCGTACTTCAGCACCAGCGTTTCAATGTTCGTTTTTGCTTGAGTCACTGCGCGGGGGTCCAGCACGGTGGCGTTGAGGGCTTCAGCACTGGACTGAATCTGTTCGCGTTCGCGCAAAAGGGTTTGCAGGCGCTCGTGGTAGCGGGGCAAACCGGTGGCTTGCGCCGCCGTCTCCACGCGGTCAATGCCCTCTTCCAGTTGTCCCTGCGCGAACAACTGCAAGCCTTCGTTGAAGACATTCTCGGCATCAATGTTCTGCTGAAGTTTCTGCTCGAACTCGGTGCCTTCCTGCCAGCGCTGGATGCCGTACTGCTGAAGGATGTTCTGGGCGCGCTGAAGCAGCGCCAGGGCATCCTGATAGCGTCCAAGCCGCGCCGCCGACTGGGCTTTGCCGAACGCCGAGGCGGCTTCCGCAGGCAGTGCCACTGCCGGGATGTAGCCCGTGCGCAGGTAGCCCTCGGCTTCGTTGCGGTGCTGGCGGGCGCGCTCCCAGTCGGGCTCAATGGCAAGCACCTGGTCATACAGGCGGATGGCATCGGCGTAGCGCCCGCCGTAAAAGAGGCGCTCGGCTTCTTCCATGGTTTCCTGAGCGTAAGGGTTGTGCTGGCGTTCCTCGCCGCGCGGACGGGTGGGGCTGGGATGAGCCGAGGCTTCCGTTGCCGCTGCGCCGCGCAGAGGCGTTTCAGGCACGGGTTTCACCTCGCCGCCGCGCAACCGCCCTCGCAGTTCCTGAAACAGGCGCTGGGCGCGGGTGCGTTCAGATTCCGGCAGAGTGGCAAAATCGCTCTCGTGCATGGCATCGTCCAGTTCAATGGAGAGCCGGCGCAGTTCGTTCAAGGGGGTACTGGCATCTGCCAGTTGTTGTTCAATTCGGTCAAGTAAAGAAAGGTCCATAGTCATTTCCCATTCAAAGGGTACGGGAATTATACCGTTTTAGCGCAGGTCAAGGTACGCCCGCTTGAGATCGTCCTTCAAATCACTTACGCTGGTATAACTTCCAGAAAGCAACTGCTCCAGAATGGTGAGCACCTGCGCGGAGAGGCGCTGGTCGTCAAACGTCCACTGGGCGCGGTACTGCTGGGCGGCTTGCTCGATTTCTTCCGGGCGAGTAGGTCCCAGCGGCAATGCGCCGGGAGCGGGGCGTCCGGTGAGGATGTGGTGCAAGCCGCGCGCGCCCAACTGCACCAGATCCATGTGAATCTCCACCGGCGTCAAGCCCTCGGGATAATAACGCGCCACGTTCCAGTCGATGATATAAATGCCATTCTGCGGGGCTTCCCAGTAGTAGTGCAGAATCTTGTGGTCGCGGTACACGATATTACGGCGGTGAGCCTCTTCCAGAATCTCGCAAATCTGGATGCTCATCAACAGCAACTGCGGGACAGGCAGTAAGCGTCCCTGAGTGACGCTGGCATCGCACATCAGCAAGAGATTGTCTTCGCGGCGGCGGGTCTGCACCAGCAGGTAGGGCGCCCAGCCCTCGCGCACCCGCTGATCCAACTGCTCCAAAAACGTGTCCACGCGCTCCACGCCCATGCGCACGGCATCGCCGCGCAGGGCTTGAATCGCACCAAGATTGTGATCCGGCGGGAAGTCAAAGCCCTCGCCCACCCAGAGGAAACCGCATTCCAGCATGGGGTTGACTCCAGGCACACCCTGCAAGATAGAAAGAATACGGGCTTCCTCGCGGAAGAGCGGCAGGGCGTATTCGGCTTTGTCCATGCGCATGATTTTGAGGGCGGCTTCCTGCTGTTCGCCGTTTCCGGCAAGGTAGGTCGCCCGATAAACCCGCGCCGATGAACCGCGCGCTTCGGGCGTCCAGGCATCCACCGGCTCAAGGAAACTGAGGGCTTGCTCGGGACCAAAGCGGGCTTCCTGAATGCCCTGCAGGGTTAACGGCAGGCGCAGGGTCATGTGCGGGTAAAGGCGCTTCTGAACCTCTTCGGCGCGTTCAAACTCGGTCAGCCAGGGCAAATCGGCAACCAGTTCAGGCTGGTAGAGCAGTAAATCGCCGGGCCAGGTGCCGCGGCGAATGGCTTTCAGCCCTTCCAGGATGCCGTCCAGCCAGCCGGCACTGCCCACCTGATTGCGCATCTCGCGCCCTTCATACTCCCAGCGGGTAATGCACTCGCTGAGATGTTCATGCGCCTGCGGACCGCCGTGCAATTGCTGAAGCCAGTGCGGGGCTTTTTCCAGCGCGCTCTCTGCGCGCAACAGACGGCGGCGGTCGGGGTCAAGTGCCAGCAGGCGGCGCAGTCCCTGGCGGGCAAGGATGAACTCGCGCCTGCCCCAACTTTCCAGCACATCCTGCACCTGCCAGCGCAGGGGAGTCAGCGCCCGGCGCAAATCGTTGCCCGCGCCGGGCAGAAAATGCTCAATATCCGTGATCAGGGTTTCGGAATCCTGATAGGCAATCGTCGTGTGCGGCGGAAGCGGATCCACCTGCACCCAGTTGTAAGTGACGTCCTGCAATTGCTCTACCAACGCGCGCAGAGCAAATGCCTCTTCTCCTTCGCTTTCACCGGTTTGGTCTTCCAAACGCTGAAGCGTGGTTTGCAGGGTAAAGAGAATGCGCTTCAGGACCGGCAAAGGGCGAACATTGAGAGCATCTTCGGGCAACGCCAGCGCCCGCACCTGCTCGACCAGGTCCTGCCAGTTGTCCGGTTCAGGGGCATTTTCCAGAAAAACCAGCATGTACCAGAGCACCTCTTCCCACTGCCCTGCGGCGGCACGCTGAACAGCTTGCAGGATGGCTTCTTTATGGGCAGGGTCTGCCCGGCGGGCATACTCCGCCAGACGGGCAATCACCTGCCACATGGCGCTCTGACTGCCGGGCAGGCTTTCTGCCCAGCGGCACACCGCGCGGATGGACTCCATATCGCCTACTGCGGCAAGGTTGGTGCTGATGTTCCCCGCCATACGCAGGGCATTTTCGTAATCGGGGATCTCTCCCAAAGCAATCAAACGCGCTTGCACATCTTCCAGGGCTTCTCGCAACAGCCCTTCGCCCAGCGTTGGAGAAAGCAGGCGGGCTTCTTCTTCGCGCAGTTGACGCGCCTGCCGTTCGGCGTCCAGGCGCAGACGTTCGATGCGCTGGCGCAAAACTTCCACACTGGAGCGGATTTCCCGCAGGTCCGGCAGAGCCGTTGACCATTCCAGGCGCTCCAGCAGGGCAGGATGCACCTGCCAGAGGAAACGGCTCATTTCTTCCCAAAATTGCCTCAGGTCTTCCACCGGCGAATAGCGCGCTTCCCGTCCGCCTTCGATCTTCTCAATTAACCTGCCGTTGCCCCAGTCAATCAGCGTCACGCTGGTTTGATAGGGATTCCAGAAGAGGTGATCGGGTTTGACATCGTTCCAGAGAATGCCCTGGATGACCTGGTTGTTCCACTCCCATTCGGTGGTGTGAATCAGGGCAAACACATCCAGCACCGCGGCAAGCGCGGCAAGAAGCACCCGTTCGGGGACCGCGCCCTGCTTTGCCAGTTCGCGCAAAAAGGTTTGCTCGGCGGGGGTGTAACCCAACATCTCGGCAGGGGAAAAGCCCATTTGGGCAACCCGTGTCAGGGTGGTTAGGTCAAAGCCGTTGGCACGGGCAATGACGATAAACTGATTCTCGGAAAACTCGGTGCCGGGCTTGCTCACATCCAGCAGGCGGGGCGTGCTCACCCGTCCCTGTAAAGGCTTGAGAATATGTTCCAGGGCTTGCAGGATGCGCCCTTCGGTGCGAATCTGTTCAGCCTGGCGGCGAATCTCCCCCAAAAAGACACTGCGCCGCGGGCGCTTCAAAATGGCTGGCTCATGTGTAACCAGCCCTTCGACCAGATACACTTCACCGGCGTCCCCCTCGCCGAGTTTCTGGATGAGGCTCCAGGCGGCGGACTGTCCCGCCACCACCCCGTTCTCAATGCCCAATGCGCTCATGCCAGCGTGAATTGCATTTCATCCCGCCCGGCAGTGACACTGGAAAACACCTTGCGGGCTTCGGTTTCGGCATGGATGCGGTCTTCGAGGGAAGGATACTGGGTAGGATCAAAGTGAATCAACACCAGTTGGCGGGCTTCCGCTTCACGGGCAATCCGTGCGGCCTCAGTGGGGGAAAGATGGGGCCATTCGTCATTGTGCGGCGTTCCAGGTGCCTGGGAACACTCGGTGAGCAACAGGTCAGCCTGCCGCGCCAGTTTGACGGCGTTCTCGCAGTAACCGGTATCGGTGCAGTATGCCAGCGTTTTACCCGCTATCTGCAGGCGATACCCAAAACAGGGCTGAGAGTGAATCAAAGGCAGTGCCTGCGCCTCAAAGGGCAAGCCTTCAATCCAGCCGGGTTGCGTCTCGACAATATGAACCGGATACCGCAATCCGGTCAACGGCACCGAATACACCGGCGAAAGCAAAGAGTCCAGCGCCCACTTTGTGCCGGGCTGTCCGATGATGGTCAACCCATGCTGGAACTGGTACTTGGCAAGGGTATGCAAACCGATTAAGTGGTCAAGATGAAAGTGACTGAGGAAACAAAACGCCGGACGGTCGCCGCGGATGAAGCGGTCGAGTTTGGCAAAGCCATAACCGGCGTCCAGAATGACATCAAAATCGGGGGCTTGCACCAGCACACTGGGAGTATTCCCCGTGTGGGTGTCAAACCAACCGTTCGTGCCGAGAAGAGTGACCTGTATCTGGCTCATATGCGCCTCGATTATAACCCAACTTCTCACCGGCTTTCCGGCGCATCTTCTTCCAGCAGTTGACGGCGGTAGGTCTCGGCATCTGCCAGAGGCGGCGGCAGTTGAATCTCCAGCCCTTCCAGCGTTTCCACCAGCACCCGGCTGATGACCCAGTCGCGGTACCACTTCTTATCCGCCGGAACCAGAATCCACGGCGCGTATTCGGTGCTGGTACGGGATAGCACGTCCTCATAGGCTTTTTCGTATTCTTCCCAGAGAGCGCGCTCTTTCAAATCGCCGGGGTTGAACTTCCAGTGTTTTGCCGGGTCTGCCAGGCGTTCCAGCAAACGCTGTTTTTGTTCTTCCCTGCTGATGAAGAGGAAGAACTTGAGAATGGTGGTGCCGGTCTCGTGCAACAGACGTTCAAACTGGTTAATCTGCTCGTAACGCTTCTTCCACACCTCGGGCGGGACCAGGTTATGCACCCGCACCACCAGCACATCCTCGTAGTGACTGCGGTTGAAGATGACGATTTCGCCCTTACCCGGCACTACTTTGTGCACCCGCCAGAGGTAATCGTGATCCAGTTCTTCCTGGGTGGGCACTTTGAAGTTTGCCACCTTGACGCCCTGCGGATTGACGCCCTCAAACACCGAGCGGATGACACCATCTTTACCGCTGGTATCCATGCCCTGCAGAATCACCAGCACCTTGTGCTTGCGTTCGGCGTACAGGCGTTCCTGAAGCACTTCCAGTTTGCGGTTGAGTTCGGCAACCGCCGCGCGGGTACTTTCCTTATCGCCCTCGAAATCTTTGGGCGGGTCGGGAGACCAGTCCTTCAGCCTGACTTTCTCCCCAGGTTTGATGAAATACCGTTCCATGGCTTCCCCCATTTCCTTAAAGGATTCGTTGCAGGTTCAAACCGCGCACCTGAGCCGCTTCCTGCAGGGCAGGCTCGGTGCCCAGCACGGCAATCCGCCCGTGATGCGCCAGGTTCTCCACCGCATCCGCCAGACGGCGGAAATCCTCCGGCTGAGTATTCAGCAGTTCGTCACGCAGACGCTGACGGCGCTCGTCGGTGATGCCCAGCAGAGCGCGCACGAAAGCCGTGTACCCTTTGGCGTCCGGCAGTTGATAGGCGTCCAGTTCACCAATGGCGCCGATGATGGCTTTGACCCGCTCACTCTCTTCGATGTGCAGGGTGCGCAGGTACTGCGCCAGTTGATCGTAAGCCTCCAGCGTCTTCAGCAGGTTGGGATCGCGGTAGGAAAGCATCAAAAACGCGCCGGAGTATGGGTCAAAGGAACAAAAGCCGCCATAGGCGCCGCCCTGCACGCGCACCCGCTCCCAAAAGTAGGTGGCGTTGAGGTACTGGGTAATGGCATACATCGAGCCGTGCAGGGTGTACCCGGCTTCAAAGAGGTTGCCGCCTTTGCCCACATAATTCACCTGAGAAGGGATGATCAGCCCTTCCTGCGCAGGCGGCGCCTGCACCGTCCACTGCGACGGAAGTACAGCCCGCTGAGGCAAAGCGGCGAGGAAATCGCTCAGCGCGGGCTGAACCGTCTGCCAGCCCTCACGGTGCACGGTGACATTAGCGCGCAAGCCCTGCCGTTGTAACAAGCGGTCACGGATGCCTTCCAGTCGTGCCTGCACCTCTGCCCAGTTCTGTTCCACCTCGCGTGCCAACTGGCGCAGGAAGAACAGGTAAGACACCCCGCCGGTCTGCTCGCTGAGCCAGCCGGCTTCGTCCAGACCGGCGCGCAGGCGGGTTGCCGCCATGCGGTGACCGCTGTAAATCAGGCGGGTTTCCAGCGAGGCTTTTTCCTCCAGCACCATTTGACGGAAGCGCTCAGCATCGTCCAGGCGCACGCTGGTCAAAATTTCCTGCAACAGCGCCATCAGGTCGGGCGTCTGCTCCAGCATGGCTTTGGCGCGAAGCACCAGCCAGGCTTCGGCATCCTTACGCTCCGGCGCGGCGGAGAGGAACAACTGCGTCCAGATGCCGCCGGTTTTCTGTCCGATGCTCTGAATCAACTGCACGTAAGACTGCCGGGCAGTACCCATTTCGGTGAGGGCGCGCCCAAAGAGCGGGAGCAGTCCCAGCCATTCCTGCGGGATGACGCGCAGGTTGAACGCCAGATCCAGATACACAATGCCGTTGGTAAACAGGTCATGGTACAGGGTGGGAATGCCCGCCAGGGTATGCTCTTCGCTGGGAATGCGGCGGATTTCACGCTCCAGGTCGCTCAGTTTCAGGGTCGGGATGGTTGCCAGCGCTTCAGGCGAGTCGGGGGTTTCCTGACGGCGCTTCAACTCGCGGGTTTCTTCGACTACCTGCTGAAGTTGTTCCGGAGACATCGCCGCGCGGGCTTGCTCCAGACGGTCGCGTTCGGCAGTCGCGCGCCGTTCGGCAAGTGCCGGGTCGGGGTCGAGAATCACCGTGACGCGGTGAGGATTCTCCAGAAGCAGGCGGCGGATGCGCTCTTCGAGCAGGCGTTCCCCCTGAGTGAGGCGCTGACGCAGGTTGCGAAGCGGGGCTTCAAAGCGCAGGGCTTCAATGGGGTCTTTGTCGTACAGCCACAACGCCAGCGCCTGCAACATGACAAACAAGCCTCGCGGGTACGAACCGGTGTTTTGCTCGCGCAGGCGGAACTCCAGGGTGTTCAGCGATGCCCACAGGGTCTCGGCATCTACGCCAGAGTCGGCTAACTGCTGAAGCGTCTCCAGAATCAGGGCTTCGACACGCTCCAGATTTTCAGAGGCTACCCCCTTCAACCCCACCGAGAAAACCGGCTGGCGCAAATCCAGCGTCAGGTTAGCAGCGGTCAGGTCTTCGCCCAAGCCCGACTCAATCAGCGCCTTGCGCAGGGGCGATGCCGGCGTACCAATCAGGACATGCTCCAGCAAAGAGAGGGTGAGCGCCTCGTGAGCATCAGGCACTTCGGGAAGCATCCACGAGAGGGCGATGAAGTGTCGCGGGGCTTCTTCCTCTGTCCCCACCTCGTAGGGCAGGCGCACCCGCCGCGGTTGACTGGCGCGGGCTTGCAGAGGAATCACTGAAGGCACCTGCTTGTACTCAAAATTCTGCAGGTAAGCGTCTATCATTTGCAGGCGCTTTTCGGGAGCGTCATCGCCGTAGAAGAAAATGCGCGCATTAGAGGGATGGTAGAAAGTGCGATGATAGTAGAGGAACTGCTCGTACGTCAGGTTAGGAATCTTCTCGGGGTCGCCGCCGCTGTCCAGCCCATAGGGCGTATCGGGGAACAACTGCCGGATGACCTGGTCATAGATGAGACTGTCGGGCGAGGAATAACTGCCCTTCATCTCATTGAAAACAACGCCCTTGAAGGTCATCTCGTCTTCGGGGTTTTCCAATGCGTAATGCCAGCCTTCCTGCTTCAGGGTGTAGGGCGAAAGCAGGGGGTTGAACACCGCATCCAGATAGACATCCACCAGATTGTAGAAATCCTGCAGATTCTGGCTGGCTACCGGATAGCAGGTTTTATCCGGATAGGTCATGGCGTTGAGAAAGGTATTGAGCGAGCCTTTCATCAACTCCACAAACGGCTCTTTGACCGGATACTTGCGCGAACCGCACAGGACAGAATGCTCCATAATGTGCGGCAAACCAGTATCATCCATGGGCAGGGTGCGGAAGGTAATCCCAAAGACTTTGTTTTCGTCGTCGTTCTCCAGAGAGAGCAGTTCCGCGCCCGTGCGGATGTGACGGTAAAGACGGGCACGGCTGTTGATTTCGGGGATGCGCTCATCCCGAAGCAATTCAAAACCATGAACAGATGAACTCATGCAGAACTCCCGTAAGGTATGGCTGTTACTGCTCATTATACAATCAACCGCAATTTGAAAAGAGGCAACGTAAAAGCCTCCCGCAGTGTATTCCCACGGGAGGCTGAGCATGCACCTTCAAAAAAGAATCAGGCAGGTTGCTCGGCAACCACTTTAATCAGTTCGGCTTCAATGGCGATTTCCACCTCATCGCCAACCAGCCAGCCGCCTGCTTCAAGGGCAACATTCCATTCCAGACCCCAATCCTTGCGGTTGATGGTCGTCGTGGCGCTGAAACCGGCGCTGGTCATACCCCAAGGATTGGTGAGCATGCCGTTGAAGGTCACATCCAGCACCACGGGCTTGGTGACCCCTCGGATGGTGAGATCGCCATACAATCGGGCTGTACGTTCACCGGTGCGCTCTACCCGCGTGCTTTTGAAGGTCAGATGCGGATAATGTTCAGCGTCCAGAAAGTCCGCAGAGCGCAGGTGAGCGTCGCGCTGAGGCTCACGGGTATTAATGCTGGCGGCATCAATCACCACATCCACGCTGGTGTTTTCCGGGTTGCTCTCATCCAGGTTAACCGTTCCGCTGAACTTCTCAAACCACCCGCGCACTTTGCTAATCATCAAATGGCGAACGGTGAACTGAATTTGGGTGTGGGCAGTATCAATTTGCCAGGACATAGACAGGTACCTCCTAAGGCGTAGAATGAATATGGGTAAGATGGGGAGAATTTTTTTGCTGAAGGGCAAGACCCAATTTTTTGCACAATTCCCCGAGCGTGCGCTGTTCCTCCGAAGAGAGCGGCGAGAAGGCTTCGGCAATCAGCGCCGCCTGACGGGGAAAAACCCGCTCGATGAGTTCGCGCCCGGCTTCAGTCAGCACAATGGTCACCATGCGGCGGTCTTCACGACTGCGCTGGCGCTCAATCAAACCGCGCTTTTCCAGGTTATCCAGCACCAGGGTAATGTTGCCGGTGGACTTGAGCAGTTTATGGCTGATTTCCCCCTGGCAGAGCGGGCCAAGGTGATAGAGTGTTTCCAGCACGCCAAATTGCGAAGGTGTCAGCCCTTCGAGGATGCCATCGTGGAAGAGGTAAGACTCCAAAGCGCTGGAGGCTCGGGTGAACTTGATGAAAGTGTCCAGAGCCAGTTTGATTTGAGGGTCGCCCTGATAATGGGTTGGCATCAAAATTCTCCAATTCAAATATTTTGATATTGAAATAATATCATCATAAATCAGAGTTGTCAAGTCCTAAAATAAAGCCCTCCCGCAAGGGAGGGATTGCGGGAGGGGAGGAGTTTCTCCAGTGGAGGGAGAAAAGGTTATCGCACACCCAACAGCAAATCAATGGTCAACTGGTCCAGGCGCTCATACTTCAACCCGCGTTTACCCAGTGACACACGGTCAAAGGTCATACCCTTAAGGCGATTGGCTTTTTCGCGCGAGTAGGCTCCGAAGACGCTCTCCAGCGACGGCTCAGTGGCGTTGATTTCCGCCAGCAAGGCTTGAATTTCAGGATCGGCGTTGAAGCGGGCGGCTTTTTCTTTGAGAATAAGGTAAGTGCGCATACACCCGCGGGCAAAGTCTTTGACGCCCTCGTAGTCCTCAGTGCGGTAGGCGTGAGCGTCAAAGTGGCGCGAGCCGCTATACCCCACATCCTCAAGGAATTTCACCAGGAAGAAGGCGGCTTTGAGGTCACGCGAGCCAAAGCGGAAGTCCTGATCATAGCGCCCGGGGTACTGGTCGTTGAGGTCAATGTGGAAGAGTTTGCCCGCTTCCCATGCCTGCGCCACGCCGTGCAGGAAATTCAACCCTGCCATATGCTCATGAGCCACCTCCGGGTTGACACCTACCATCTCCGGGTGATCGAGAGTCTCAATGAACGCCAGCATGTGTCCGGTGGTGGGGTTGTAGATATCGCCGCGCGGTTCGTTGGGTTTGGCTTCCAGAGCAAACTTCAGGTCATAGCCCTGATCCAGCACATACTCGCAGAGGAAGTTGAGGGCTTCGCGGGTGCGCTTGATGGCATCCACGGGGTTCTTGGTGGCATCGCTTTCCGTGCCTTCGCGCCCGCCCCAGAAGACATACACCTTCGCCCCCAGTTCCACGCCCAGATCAATGGCTTGCATGGTCTTTTGCAAGGCATAGGCGCGCACTTTGGGGTCGTTGCTGGTGAAAGCGCCGTCCTTGAACACCGGATCGCTGAAAAGGTTGGTGGTCGCCATAGGCACAACCAGACCGGTTTCCTTCAGCGCATTTTTGAAGTCGCGCACGATGCGGTCACGCTCGGCAGGGGTGGCATCAATCGGCACCAGGTCATTATCGTGAAAGTTCACACCGTAAGCGCCTACTTCCGCCAGCAAATGCACCAGTTCCACCGGGCTGAGGGCATCACGGGTAGGCGCACCAAACGGGTCACGTCCAGTGGAGCCCACCGTCCACAAGCCAAAGGTGAATTTATGTTCGGGTTTGGGGGTATAGTCTGACATGAGATACACTCCTTCATAACATTTTTTGGAAAAGCACCAAAACGGGAAAACCGGAAGAAGCCCGGAAGAATCCTTTTCTTATTGTAGAGAAGGAACAGATAAAAACCAAGTCTTTTTCCCCTAATTTTGGTAAGGGATTGCCCTTACTTTTATCGTGAAATTTCCCTGTAATAATTGTCTGATTACAAACTGCAACGCATCCGCGCATATGCGAATAGAAAATTTATATATAATGATTCTATATTTGCAGCGCGGAGAGTTTACAAGGAGGCAGGGCACCGGCACTACCCCTCATAACCGCATGAGTCTAAATTCCAACCAGGGTCCTTTTTCATATGCCTATTCCACAGGGGGAAGAAGACGTGTTTCGCCAGCCCGTCCCTCATCCTCTCCATCTTCCCCGAATTCTTCAGGAAACGGGCATTTCTACCCCCCGGATGACAGGAGCGAGTCTTCCCCACCCTCCTCACCGCCGTCCTCTCCTCCTCCCCCACCGGATTTCTTCTTTCAAAACGCCGCCTGGTGGAATCGTTTCTCGGATCAATTCCATAACGACCCGTTTTTCATCTGGCGCATTCTGGGACTTTGCATCGGGCTTTTCGTGTTCTTCTTCCCCGCAACAGTTGGCGCCGCGATTCATCTTTTCGATATTTTTTGGGGAGGGGTAGACCCCAATCTTGTCTCGGATTCATCATTCCTCTGGCTGTTTATCAATGACTTTGTGGTTCGCGAAGTCGTGATCGGAATCATTCTTTGTGCGGGATTGCTCTTCATCATGCTGGCTACCCATGACGAACCCCTTCTTTATCCCATTTTCTTGCTGATTGGTTTGCTCTTTGTTGGGGTCTCGTCTATCTTTTCCGTGGTGGTATCCAGCCGGTGTATTTTGGATTTATCCTGTGATCCCAGCGCATATATTCTTTCCGTTGCGCTAATCCTTGTTCTGGGGATTGCCGGCAGTGCCTTACCCTTCGCCTACCGCATTGGCTCAACCATCCTTTTTTCCGGCGTTTTCCTGATCAGTTTTGCTTACAGTTCCGCCGTCTGGCTGGTTAAACTGGCAGGCACTCCACCCTACATCATTGCCACGCCGGAGATTTTACGCGCTACTCTGCTCTTATTCCTGAATTTTGTGCTGGTGTTCCTCCCCGCAGGTCTGAGCTGGCGACCGCTGATGGAGCAAATGTCTCTCAATCGCCGCAACCCACAACGGGAAGCAGAATAAATGGGGAGATTGTAAAAAAGCCCGACAGCGGTGAGATGGTCTGAACGGCTGATATGGATATGGTATAATCCCTTTCGCTATCAATAAAGTCTGCATTGCCTCAATACCCTGCGTCAAAGCAGGATAGTTTATTTTTGGAAATGAGGTTTTGGACATGTCTTCTTTCGTTCGTGAAACGCCCAATCACTTCAGCCTGCCGCGGCGAATTGCCCGTCTTGGAGATCTGGCATATAACCTGTGGTGGGCATGGAATCCGGAAGCCCTGCGATTGTTCGCTCGCATTGACCGCACCCTGTGGGAACAGGTGTATCACAATCCGGTGGCTTTCCTGCGCCGGGTAGAACGGCGTCATCTCAATGCGGCGACCAACGATCGATATTTTCTGGAAAGTTACGATGCAGTCATTTACGCATTTGACCAGTACATGAATGAGGAAAACACCTGGTTCAAGCGCAACTATCCGCAATTGACCAATCAGCAAATCGCTTATTTCTCGTTCGAATTTGGTTTGCACGAATCCCTGCCGGTATATGCCGGTGGGTTGGGCGTGCTGGCTGGCGACCATCTGAAAGAAGCCAGCGATTTGGGTTTGCCCTTGGCAGGAGTAGGCTTCTACTACACGCAAGGCTATTTCTCCCAACGCATCACCGAAGATGGCTGGCAGGAAACCCGCAACCTGTACCTGAACTACGAAGAACTGCCCGTGGTACCGCTGGTGCACCCGGAAGGCGGTCCCCTGATGGTTTCGGTCACTCTGGCGGGGCGCAAGGTGTTCGCCCGCATCCTGCAGATTCAGGTAGGGCGTGTTCCGCTCTTCCTGCTGGATACCGACGTAGAAAGCAACACTCTTGCCGACCGTTCATTGACCGCTCGCCTGTACACCAGCGATCAGGAAGTGCGTATTTCGCAGGAAATCCTGCTGGGCATTGGCGGCTTGCGCGCTCTGCGCCTGCTGGGCTATAGCCCCACCGTCTGGCACATGAACGAGGGGCATTCCGCCTTCCTGACCATCCAGCGTCTGCGTGAGTACGTGGCACAGGGGTTCTCGCTGGAAGAAGCCAAAGAGCGCATCCGCAAGACCAACATCTTCACCACCCACACCCCCGTCCCTGCAGGCAACGATGAATTCCCTCTGTGGATGATGGACAAGTACTTCTCGCATGTGTACAACGAGTTGAAGATGGATCGTGACCTGTTCATCGACCTCGGGCGCAACATGCAGGAATGGGGCGAGACCTTCAGCATGCCGGTACTGGCGCTGCGTCTTTCCGAGAAGTGCAACGCCGTCTCCGAACTGCATGGACGGGTTTCGCGGCGCATGTGGCATAAACTGTGGGCAGATAAAAAAGAGAACGACATACCCATCTTCCACATTACCAATGGCGTGCATGTGGGCACGTGGATGGCACGCCGCTGGCGCTTGCTGTTTGAGCGCTATCTGGGAATGGACTGGATGGACAATCTGGACGACCCGGAAATGTGGATGATGATTGATTCCATCCCCGACGCGGAAATCTGGGCAGTACGCCGCCACCTGAAGAACAAACTGGTGCATTACGCCATTGAACGCGCCCGCCGTCACTGGGTGACGGGTGAAGCCCATCCCGTGCAGGTGGTGGCAGGGGGCGTTCTGCTGGAGCCCTACTCGCTCACCATTGGCTTTGCACGCCGCTTCGCCACCTACAAGCGGGCTAACCTGATCATGCGCGACGTAGACCGGCTGATTCGCATCATTACCAATGCGGATATGCCGGTGCAAATCATCTTTGCCGGCAAAGCCCATCCAGCCGATGAACCCGGCAAACTGCTCATTCAGCAGGTATACCGCGCGGTGAAAGACTCACGAGCGGGCGGGCGGCTGGTCTTCCTGGAAGACTACGACATGAACCTGGCGCGCCTGCTGGTGCAGGGCGTGGATGTGTGGATGAACACCCCGCGGCGACCCAACGAAGCCTCAGGCACTTCCGGGATGAAAGCCGCCATGAACGGCGTCCTCAATTTCTCGGTGCTGGATGGCTGGTGGCGCGAAGGCTTCAACGGTAAGAACGGCTGGGCAATTGGCGAGGAAAAGGATTACACCGACCCCAACGAGCAGGATGAGCGCGACGCCCAAAGCCTGTATGCCACGCTGGAAAACGAGATCATCCCGCTGTACTACGGAAGCCGCGCCGGCGATGACATTCCACACGCCTGGATTGAGCGCATCAAAGAGTCCATGCGCACGCTCATCCCTCAGTTCTCCACCCGGCGTATGCTCAAAGAGTACCTGCAACAAGCCTACCTTCCCGCCATGGAAGCGGCGGTGCAGATGGAAGCCCTTCCTGGTGAAGGAAAACGCTCGAACTAAACAGGCAATGCCATGGAATCGGTCCTGAGCCTTGAAGTCATTCTGACCGCACTGATGATTTTCGTCATGCGGGTGGTGGATATGTCCATGGACACCCTGCGCATCCTTTTTGTGGTGCGGGGGAAGAAACTCATCACCTGGGTTCTGGGTTTTCTGCAATCGCTCATTTTCATCGTTGCCGTGGCGCGAGTCCTGGGTGGCGACGTGCATCCATTGAGCGTGCTGGCATACGCCGCAGGTTTTGCCACCGGCAACATTGTAGGCATGTTCATCGAAGATAAAATGGCGATCGGTCATGTGCGCATTACCATCATCAGCACGGCGGCAGGTTCGCAAATCGCTCAGGCACTGCGCGAAAGTGGGTATGCAGTGACAGAAATTAAAATGGCGCTGTAACCATGCTCAATTGCAGTGTTCTGAGGCGGGATTTTGACCACGCGGAGGAAGTCATCCGCAAGGCAGACTCCGAAGCCTTCATCACCGCTGAGGAAGTGCGCGCCGTTCATCGAGGATTCTGGCGGTTATAAGATGTTTGAAATCACTTTTCTGGGAACTTCGGCTTCAGCCCCCTCGGTCAAGCGGGGGCTTTCTGCGCAACTGGTCAAGCACAACGAATACCGCTTTCTGATTGACTGCGGCGAAGGCACGCAACGCCAGATTCTCCAGGCAGGGCTGGGTTTCAAACGCCTCAACCACATTTTGATTACCCACGGGCATCTGGATCACATCCTCGGACTGGCGGGGTTGCTCTCCACCTTTATGCGCTGGGAAACCATTGACCACCTGGAAATTTACGGTCCGCGCTCGGCACTGGAACGTATTGACGACCTGCTCACCCGGGTTGTCCTGCGTGGGGCGCGCCCCCCCATGCCCCTCACGCTGATTCCCATCACCCCCGGGGTATTCTTTGAAGGCGATGACTTCCGTGTCTCGGCGTTTCCGGTACATCACCGCGGGAGCGAGAGTTTGGGCTATCTGTTTGAAGAACGCTCGCGGCGCCCCTTCCTGCCCGAAAAAGCCGATGCCCTGGGCGTGCCTGCCGGACCGCTGCGCCGCGATCTGGTTGAAGGGCGAGCCGTGCACCTGCCAGACGGCAGAACCATCACCCCGGATATGGTGCTTGGGGAAGAACGCCCCGGGACGCGCCTGGTGCATGTGGGCGATTGTGGAGAAACCGAGAGCCTGCTGGGCGTTGTCAGCGGTGCAGATGGGCTGGTCATTGAAGCCACCTATCTGGAAGAGGAACGCGAGATGGCACACCAGTTCTCGCACCTCACCGCACGCATGGCGGCTGAACTGGCACAGCGCGCCGGAGTCAAAGCGCTGTACCTCACCCACCTCTCCCGCCGCTACCGTGAGAAAGACGTGCTTGCCGAAGCGCAAAGCGTCTTTCCCAATACCATTGTGGTACGGGATTTTGATACCTTTATCATCAAACGCAACGAGTGAATTTAACCTAACCGCCAAAACGGATGCCATAGCGCTGGAAGATTTCGACCAGCGCTTTTTTGGCTTCCACCGACTCAGGATCCAATCCACGGCTTTGAATGTACTGGCGGGTATCCCAGGCTGCACTGGCAAGACGTTCGCGCAGTCCTACGGGTAACACAGGGAAGGCATCCACCATTTTTTGCAGGAAAGGATCGGCGCGCGGTTTTTCCATAATGGTGTATACCTCGTCGCCCAGTTTTTCGGCAATCAGGCTGAGGTCATCCGCACCGGGCAGACCGTCACCGATCATCCACAGGGCAAGGTCGCTTTGCGATACTCCAAGGTAACGGGCAAAAGCGTAGTACGATTGGGCTTTGCCCTGTTCCTTTTCCCACTGACGGAATTTCTGCTCCAACCACTGGTGAAACTCAGGCATGCGTCCCTCCCCGCAGGAAAGTGTTTGATTCGATTATATTCAAGCCTTACGGAAGGGCAAATGAAAATGCGCGTGAATGGAGAATTATCCCCTTCCGGGGACCCGCGAAGATGCATTGTCTCAGGGGGGATTTAAAACAAAAGAGCGGGAGACGGGATTCGAATATCATCCCCTTCCGGGGACCCGCGAAGATGCATTGTCTCAGGGGGGATTTAAAACAAAAGAGCGGGAGACGGGATTCGAATATCATCCCCTTCCGGGGACCCGCGAAGATGCATTGTCTCAGGGGGGATTTAAAACAAAAGAGCGGGAGACGGGATTCGAACCCGCGAATATCAGCTTGGAAGGCTGATGCCTTACCGCTTGGCCACTCCCGCAAGCGTTTTTATTTTACCCATCCTCAGGCTTAAGGTCAAGGTCTATGGGGATAGGGGAGTGGCTAAAATACTGGGGGAATGAACTCCATGACATGAGCAGGATATGCTGGATAACGTTGTCTATATAATTGGCGAGAATTGAAGCAATACGCAAATAAACGCAAGGCGCATTCTAAGGCAAACCGACAGCGTGAGAAACAGCGGGAGGAGCGTGCTAAACGAGCCAGGTAGTGACGTAGTTCCGCATTATCCCCTTCCACAGAGTAGGTTTCTCTCTTCCCTTCCGAGACTGCGTATCGCCCGCCATGGTACCATAGCCGGTTATAGGCGTCAAAGGCATCACTGAAGTATTGTTTTGCTTTGGGAGCCTCATCTACCATCTCTTGGATGGCGCTGTCTGTGCGTTCCCAGACCACTTTCCAGGCTAAATAACAGCGCGTGTGCCGATCTACAAGGGTGATGATGTAGATCCGGTTTTTTTATGCCCGATAAAGGTGAACAGTTCGTCCATTTCCACTTCCTTAACCTCTTCAGGCAGGGGCACTTCAGAAATTCGTGCGGCGTAGGCTTGGATCCACAACGACACGGTGCGGTGATGAACCCCCAAATGACGGGCGATCCGTCGCAAGTTCATCCCATCTACATACATCTGCAAGGCTTGCTTGCGCATCTCTTCCGGGTATCCGCGCGGTTTCGGTTCAGGTGTGTATTTGTGCCCACAGCGCATACACTTGTAGCGCTGAGCGCCTGACTCGGTTCTCCCGGCTTTATTCTGTCGTTCTGTTTGTTGGCATTTTGGACAGGTTGGCATATCTCTATTCTAATCCAGAATTTTATCCACTCCCTGGGGATAGGCAAACTGCTGCGTCCCATAGACCTTCAAAATCACCACCGCCGCCAGAGCGGTTAGCCCCACGACAAACCCGTAGGATTCCAGGAATACCCCCCATGCCAGAAACGCATAAGCCAGCGTATTGGAAAGGGCATGGAACACCGTCACGTAGAAGAGACTGCCGCCCGTCTGCCGGTAGAGCCAGATATAAACCACCGTGAGCGCAAGGCTGAAGAGCAATTCAGCGCTCCACGGCAAGCCCGACATGGGGTTTTTGGGATTCAACAAGAGGGGCAAGTGCCACACGCTCCATAACCCTGCCATGATCAGCGCCGTATGCCAGTCGGAAAAACGTTCCTGAAAACGCGGCAGGGCAAAGCCGCGCCAGCCGATCTCCTCCCATACGTTTGACAACAGCATGGTCAGAAACACCGGCACGAGGACTCCCCACGAGAACCCCTGCAGATTGGCGCGATGCGGGGTAAAGAGCATCATCAAACTCCATGCCAGCGCCCCCACGAGAATCCAGAAGGCAAAGACTGCTCCCAGCCAGCGCCAGCCCGCCCGCGCCTGAACCAGACGGGCAAACAAGCCGCCCACCGCCTGCCTGCCCTGCGTCCACCATACCACCAGTACCGCCGCCAGAGTGGGACCGCCCCCGCCCAGCAGGGACAACAGCGGATGATCTACCGTCCACACCCCCCGCGCGGTGAGCAATTGAGGAATCCACCCCAGCCAGGAAAACAGGAACGCCAGCAGGTAAAACGTAATCAGCGAATGGCGTTTTATCCAATCGGTAAGCCCGTTGTTCATCGCACACCTCCCAAAAACGTTCAGCGGGGAAAACGCATCCATTCCCAGGCATCCGCAAATGCCTGACGGGCAGAGCGTTCCAGCGCGATGCCCAATTCCCTGCGGGCTTTGGTGGTATCGAAATAGAAGTAATACCCCGCCAGATGAAGCGTCTCCACCGGAACTGGCAGATTTAAAAACCGCTGGAAGGCATTCAGAGGAATAGCCGCCGCCCGGACAATCCCGGCAGGGAGCACCAGCGTGGGGGGCGGCACTCCCACAACCGAAGCCGCCAGGCTGAGCATGGCATGCAGGCTGAGGTTTTCCCCGCCGAGGATATAGCGCTCGCCGGTGCGTCCGCGTTCCAGCGCCGCCAGATGTCCTTCAATGACATCGTCAAGATGCACCACGTTCAGCCCGCCTTCCACCGAAAAGGGAAAGCGGCGGGCGGCAACCTGCCTGAGCAGGGAGCGCGACTGGCGATATACATCGCCCGCGCCAAACACCAGCGCCGGGTTGACGATGACGGCGTCCAGCCCCTGCGCCACCGCCCGCTGGACTTCCAGTTCCGCCAGATATTTGGCATACCCGTAGGGGTAGCGCTCCGGGCGGTAATTCCAGGTGTGATTCTCATTAATGGGGAAGGGCGAGCGGTATTCCGGCACCCCCAGTGCGGCAACCGAACTGGTATGCACCACGCGGCGCACCCCCGCCTCGCGGGCACACCGCAGAACCGTGCGTGTGCCTTCCACCGTCACCGCATAGAGTTTGCCAGGGTCGCTGCTACCCATCCATGCCGCGGCGTGAAAGACTACCTCAATGCCTTCCATGGCGCGTGCCACCGTCTCCGGCTGGGTGAGGTCACCCACGGCATGCTCCACATCCAGCCCTTCCAGCAGGGTCAGCACGCTGGAAGCGCGGTGGAACGCGCGCACGCGGTGACCCGCCTGCACCAGGACGCGGCACAAATTGCCGCCAATGAATCCGCTTGCGCCGGTTACCAGTACGTTCATGCCAGCCACTCCACAATGGTGGCTTCGCCCTGACCCACGCCCACGCACAGGGTTGCCAGCCCGTAGAACGGGCGCGGCATGTACGGCGCGCGGCGGCGCATCTCATGAATCAACGTGGTGAGGATGCGCGCACCCGAACATCCCAGCGGATGCCCCAGCGCAATCGCCCCGCCGTTCACGTTGACTTTATCATGGGGTAAGCCCAGTTCGCGCATCACTGCCAGGGTTTGCACGGCAAAGGCTTCATTGATTTCCACCAGGACTATCTGCTCCAGCGTCAAGCCGGCACGCGCCAGCGCCTTGCGGGCGGCAGGAACGGGTCCCATGCCCATGATGCGCGGGGGGACGCCCGCAACGGCAGAACTGACGATGCGCGCCAGCGGTTTCAAGCCCAGTTGCGCGGCACGCGAGGCACTCATCAACAGCAGGGCGGCGGCGCCATCATTCAACCCCGAGGAATTACCCGCCGTCACCGTGCCGTTGGGACGGAACGCCGGTTTGAGTTTTGCCAGCGATTCCAGGGTAGTGTCGCGGCGGGGACGCTCGTCGGTATCCACCATGAGCGGATCGCCCTTTTTCTGCGGGACGGGCACGGGGACGATTTCCTCGGCGAACTTTCCCGAGTCGATGGCGGCAATGGCACGCTGATGGCTGGCAAGCGCAAAGGCATCCTGCTCTTGGCGGGTGATACCGGTCATCTCGGCAATGTTCTCCGCCGTCTCACCCATGGACTCAGTACCGTACAGCGCCTGCATGCGCGGATTGGGGTAACGCCAGCCCAGCGCTGTATCGTAAGCCGTCAGGTTGCCGAAGGGGAAGCCCGTCTCGGCTTTGGGCAGAGAGTAGGGCGCGCGGGACATGCTCTCTACCCCGCCCGCAATGAACACATCCCCCTCGCCCAGGCGGATTGCCCGTGCCGCCATGTTTACCGCGCTCAGCCCGGAAGCGCATAACCGGTTGACGGTAACCCCTGCCACCTCAACGGGAAAGCCTGCCAGCAAGAGCGCCATGCGGGCAACGTTGCGGTTATCCTCGCCCGCCTGATTGGCGCATCCCAGCATGACCTCTTCGACCAGCGCAGGGTCTATCTGCGTGCGCTCCAGCAGGGCTTGCAGAACGTGCGCCGCCAGATCATCCGGGCGCACCCGAGCCAAACTGCCCCCCAATGCACCGATGGGGGTGCGAACAGCCTCAATGATTACAGCCTCTTCTACCATGCTTTGATTGTACATCAGGAAAATCCCAACTTGCCCCCGAAAGGCAAAGAAAAATCACCCCGCTGAAGACTCAGACGGGGTGATCCAGGATGAAAATGAATGGAATGGCGTTATGCCAGGAACAGCCCCAGCGCCAGCAGGACAGGCGTCGCCAGGTTGATGATGACGTTCATGCCCATAGAGGGAATCAGCGCGGGGATGTTTTCGGCATTTTCAAATGCCCCGCGGAAGGCTTTCCAGGATAGCACCAGTGTCAGCAGAGCCAGCAGACTGGTCCAGGGCAGAAGGCGCAATGCTACGCCCACACCCACCGCCAGGTACGCCCCCAGCAGGAACAAACCGTATACCACACTGCTGGCGCGCCGTCCCAGCACAATGGGATAGTGCCGCCTGCCCACGCTTTGATCGGCTTCGACATCCGGAAACTGGTTGAGCAGTAGCAGGTTGCTGACCAGGAAGGTCGGCACCAGCGAAGCGATGAACGCCGTCCAGGTGTATGTGCCGGTCAGGGCGTAGTGCGTGCCCATCACCATGAGGATGCCAAAGCCCAGCCCGGGGACAATGAGACACAACACAGGCTGATACACAAACCACAAAGTATAAGTGACCAGAATCACCAGCCCGAGGATACCCAACGGGAGCAGTCCCCAGCCCTGCTTCCAGACAAAGTACAGCCCCACCAGCGCAGTGACGGCAAAGGACGCCCACGCCAGAATCAGCGTGGCGCGCGCCATTTCGGGATGGGCTTGCAAACTGCCGCTCCCGCCGCTGAAGGGGGTGCGCTGGGTGCGCGAATCCAATCCGCTCTTGAAATCGTAATACTCATTGAAGACGTTGACACTGATATGCGCCGCCAGCGCGCCAATCAGGACAATGAGGATATCCAGCAGGGAGAGATGCCCCGTCTGCCGGTAGGCCGTGGCTACACCCACCGCCACGCAAGCCGGGGTGAGCAGAAGAAAGGGAACCCGCATGGGACCAAACAGGAAGGGAAAGGGTTTCATCGTGAAAAAACCTCTCGCGATATGGGATGAAACTGCCCCAACAGGGGCGCAAAGATTTTATCATCCTCTTTCTTGTTAGAAAATCTTTTATGTCCTGCTTGGGAAGGTTCTCACATCCGGGAATACCTGTTATTCTGAGGGCATTTAAAGGGGATATTAACCCAAAATCTGCGCACCCAGAGGGGTAGAATGCAGATAAAACGCCCGTGCAGGCACGCCCTGTTTTTGAAAGGCAGTTTGCATGGAATGCGCCACGGGTTCAGGGTCTTGATAGGGGAAGGCGATTAAACTGGGACCCGCCCCCGAAAGCGCCACTGCCGCCGCTCCCGCTTCTTTTGCCGCCCGCAGAGCATCCTGCGCCCCGGGGATGAGCGGCAGGCGGTAGGGCTGGTGCAGTCGGTCGTCCATCACCCTGCCCAGCAGTTCCAGGTCTCCCCTGCGCAGGGCTTCCACGACCAGCGCCGTCCGCCCGAGGTTGAACACGGCATCGCCATGTTCCAGCAGTGCCGGCAGTGCCAGCCGCGCCGAACGGGTGGAAAGACTGAACTGTGGAAGCACCACCACCATCTGCATTGGAGCGGGTTCAAAGCGTTCCACCAGCCAGCCCTGTGGAGTGTTGACCGAAACCGTCAGCCCGCCGAACAGCGCGGCGCTGGCATTATCGGCATGTCCTTCGAGAGATACAGCAACGTCAAGCAAACGCTCCGCCGGGATGTCCCTTCCGCTCCATGCCCGCGCCGCCAGCAAGCCCGCCACTACCGCCGAGGCGCTTGAGCCTAACCCCGAACCTACCGGCACGTGATTCTGTACGCGCAAACGCACTCCGCGCGGTTTCGGCGCGCCCAGTTGGTGAAGCAAGCGGAAAAAGGCGGTGAGAATCAGGTTGTCCGGCTTTTTGGAGAGCGCCTCGGCGCCCTCGCCGTGAATCTCCACGCAGATGCCTTCGCCCTCAAAGCAAAACTCGGCTTCATTCCACAGGTCCAGCGCCAGTCCCAGACAATCAAAGCCGGGTCCCAGGTTTGCCGTCGTCGCCGGCACGCGCACGGTGAAGTTCATCGGGAAACTCCCAGAATGGCTTCTTCCAGCGCGTCCATGCGGGCGGGCAGACGAAGGGGAGCGGGCATGTTGTGCGCAATGATCTCCGGGTCTTTCAGCCCGTGACCGGTGCACACTGCCACCACCCGCCTGCCGCGCAACTCGCTCAGGCGCATTTTGCCTTCGCGCAACTGGCGGGCAAGTCCCGCCAGCCCAGCCGCCGAGGCAGGCTCCACCCACACACCTTCGCCTGCCAGACGCCTCTGCATGGCAAGGATTTCGGCATCGCTCACCGCAATGATGCGCCCGCCGGACTGCTCGGCGGCTTCCAGGGCTTGCTCGCCGCGGGCGGGCTTGCCGATGCGGATGGCGGTTGCCACCGTTTCGGGATGCTCTACCGGATGCCCCAGCACCAGCGGCGCGGCGCCCTCTGCCTGTACGCCCAGAATGCGCGGCAGTCCGCTGGAACGACGGGCGTGATCCTGACGGAAGCCCATCCAGTACGAAGTGATGTTGCCGGCATTGCCCACCGGCAGGCATAACCAATCGGGAGCGCTCCCCAACGCATCCACAATCTCAAACGCGGCGGTTTTCTGCCCTTCCAGACGATAGGGGTTGAGCGAATTGACCAGCGCGATGGGGTGACGCTCGGAAATCTCCACCACCAGACTCAAAGCATCGTCAAACGACCCCTGAATCTGAATCACCTGCGCGCCGTACGCTACCGCTCCCGCCAGTTTTCCCGCCGCTACCTTGCCTTCAGGGATGATGACAATGGCACGCATCTGCGCGCGGGCGGCATATGCCGCCGCCGATGCCGCCGTGTTGCCGGTCGAGGCACAAATCACTGTATGCACCCCGCGCCCAAAGGCTTCGCTGATGGCGGCAGTCATCCCGCGGTCTTTGAAAGAACCCGTCGGGTTCATGCCCTCAAATTTGACGAACAATTCGAAGCCGCCGCCCAGTTCCTGCGCCAGCCGCGGCATGGGGATGAGCGGCGTGTTGCCTTCCAGCAGGGTCACCGGACGGGTGTGAGCGGGCAAGTCCATCCATGCGCCATAACGCGCCAGCACGCCAGAATAAAGAGAAGAATCAGGGGTGTTCAAGAAACCTCGCATCCATAAGGAGAGATGATGAGAACCACAAGGAAAGCGGGCAGTTGCGTGGGGAAGGGTTCAGACTTCCCGATATTTTAACGCAAACGCCGCCCGAAAAGGTTCGGACGGCGGGGGAATTTTCAATTTATCCTCAAGCCTCGAGGTGAATCTCGTATGAGGTGGTGATCTCGGCTTTACCGCGGATGGTTGCCGCTACCGAACAGTATTTCTCTTCCGACAGGGCGATGGCTTGCTCCACGGCTTTTTCGGTCAGGTCTTTACCGCGGAAAACATAATTCAGATGAATTTTGCGGAACGTCCACGGCGGATCGGCTTCCTGCTCTGCGGTAGCAAAGATTTCCAGCCCGGTGAGGGTGAGTTTCTTTTTGGTGAGAATTTCCACCACATCCACCGCCGTGCAGGATGCCAGCGCCACCAGCAGTAATTCCGAGGGCTTCATTCCTGTGCCTTCAGCAGGTGTGGAGATGACCACCGAATGGTTGGTGGAATCCACCCCGATAAACTCTTTCTGTCCCGTCCATTTAATGCGTGCAGATGCCATTTTTTCTCTCCCTTTATTGTGCTCTCGTAATCAACTCAATCAATTCGCGCAAATTCTTCTCGGCAAGGCGCGGGTCAGTGCGGGCTTCTTCATCCAGCAGGCAGGTGACCGCGTACTCTTCCAGCAGGGAACGGCTGAAACTGCGCAGTGCCGCCTGCACTGCCGAAACCTGCTGAAGAATTTCCCGGCAATCCCGCTGATTCTCCAGCATACCCTCTACGCCGCGAATCTGTCCTTCGATGCGGCGCAGGCGTTGAATCAATGTTTCCTGTAATTGTGGATCGCGCAATTTCATTGTACACCCTCACAAGGAAAAAGAAAGCCAGCGCACGGCTGGCAAGCGGTTTACCCCGCTCAACTGAAGAGGCTTCCTTTGGAAGAACACCCTGAGGAAGCAGAGGGCGAGGACAAACTCCAGGTAGGCGATGAGCCGCGCGTGGCAAAGGTGGAAATCTGCCTGCGGGTGCGCAGACTGCCGCAGGCAGGACAGCGCGGGTTGACGTCGCACTCGCTCAGGCTGACCAGTTTTTCGAAATCTTCCTGGCACTCATCGCAATGGTACTCGTACAACGGCATAGGCGATGAACTTGCTCCTTTCGTTTCCAATATACCCTACTGGAGTATAGCATGTCGTCAGGAAGCGTCAAGGGAAACCTTAACAATTTCCAGGACTTTCTTAAATTCGAGTAATGAAGTCTAAGGCTTCAGCAGGATGAGCAGCAAAGTAGCGTCTAGCGTGGGGAAGATAACGAAACTTCAGTTTGCCCGGGAGAATGCCCAGCACCAGATGGTTGATACAAGCCATCGCCTGTTCCATTCTTCTTCTGGCTATCTCACGATAGTAT
Source organism: Anaerolinea thermophila UNI-1 (assembly GCF_000199675.1). Taxonomy (GTDB): domain Bacteria; phylum Chloroflexota; class Anaerolineae; order Anaerolineales; family Anaerolineaceae; genus Anaerolinea; species Anaerolinea thermophila. The sequence continues at coordinate 524,294 of NC_014960.1, read as the reverse complement.
GAAACGGGAACTGTTGGAAATTTTCACATATTCAAAGAGGATTAAGGATTACAAGATGTACAGGAAACAATGTGATTGGCAAAGGTCCAATTATCAAACACCCCACCATCATGATAAATAAAATGGCGAGCGTTAGCATAAACTACACGATTGATATAACCATTCCGGCTCATACAAAGAACATGGCGATACGTTGGAAGGGCGGAAACACTTTGATACCAGTTTGTCGTTTGACGTTTTCCCAGGTTTATACGTTGAATTTCAAAACCGGTGTTTTGGCAAACTGTCCAGCAACTAGAAGGATCTAATACCCGATATGAAGGTTGCGCTGAACCAATATTGTTATTAGTCCAGCTACATAATCCATGGCTTCCATCTCGATAATCACTTGCAGTTCCATTTTCTTCTATAGCAGTCTGGACTCCCCTGATATAAACTATCGCGTGCTTTGCGTCCGTGTTGGCATAGACAATTACCAAACCACACACGAGCGATAAAAAAATCGCCGTAATAAAAGATTTTGAGCATTTTGAAGGAAACCTGCTCATTCTGCTATCTCCTTCAAAATTTTTACAGCCGAGGCAATTCTGCGTTCAATTTCAGGATTACTCGGGAGAGTCTCAAAGAGCACCAGATCATCCGTAGAATTCAGGACAAAGGCACCATCTCTCTTCTCGTACAGGCTGAAGTGTGCCAGCACCCCCGAATCTACCAGAATCCCATACTGAATCAACGTGCCTTCAAATCCGGGAATCTGACTTATTTGTTCGGCTGTATTTTTCCCATAAGAGGCAACAAAGAGCGTTTTTCCCATCTCTCGCTCTTCCATCCACCCCCAAGTTTCCTTGTTAGAAGCGTATAATTCTTGAAGAAGCGCTGGAGCCTCATTCTGGTTAAAACGATATGGCTGGAAAGGCTGAGTCAGAGGCTCATCCTTGAATTCCACAAGCCCGGCTTTTGAAAGGTTGCCACAAATTTCCTCCGCACAAGCAATCTCCTGCAAAAGATTCCCCTGCAGGTCAGCACTGGTTTGCAAAATTTTCTCTACCACACCAACCTTATTGACGTACAACCACTCTTCCAGAACATGATAACCGTCCTTAGGATGGAGTGGATGCGGAGGATCGGGCGGTACCTGATAACCAACGTACACCCGATGCACCCAACCGGGGCCATGAAACGAGGGGATAGCCTCAATCCGTTCAAGGGCTTTTGCTAATTCTTGCCTGTCAACTGTTGGAGATTCTCGGGTCCAATCTACGGACAGATCTACATCGTCGGGGATAATATGTTCAACTAACGTGTATTGGACAAAATCCCGCGCCTGGTCTTTTTCAAGCGCAGAGGCGCGAACAATTTCCTGTTGAACAAGAAATACCAGAACTCCAAACAGAAGCAATGTTCCTATCCAGAAGTACCGTTTGTCGGACATACAGAATCCTTTCACAATATTCAGGGATAAACTTTGAAATCTTTAATGCGGTAATGTTTGGTAATAAACACTTTTGCCTATATTATAAAAAAAAAAATAATAGTTGTCAACATTTAAAAACTCTGATAGTGCAACACTATGGAGCCATTGCCGGGGCGCATTTTCAGTTTGCAATAATGTGAAAAACCTTAACAATTTCTTCACCCGCATTCGAATACTCTTTACCGGGTTATGGATATAATGGTGACAGAGACGGTCAAGAAAGGCAGGCACACATGCACGAACGCAAACTGGTTTCTCAAGCCAAAAAACACATCGCTCTGATTGCTCACGATGGCATGAAACAGGAACTGCTGGAATGGGTGGATTTCAACAAAGGCACACTCGCCCGCCATTTCCTGTATGCCACGGCTTCGACGGGAAAGTTAATCATGGAAAACACCGGCTTGCCCGTCAGCGTACTGGCAAGCGGGCCACTGGGCGGCGATTTGCAAATCGGCTCGGGAATCGTGGAAGGCAAGATTGACTTCCTGATCTTCTTCTGGGATCCGCTGGAGCCGCAACCCCACGACCCCGACGTGAAGGCGTTGTTGCGTGTGGCGGTGCTGTACAACATCCCCACCGCATCCAACCGCGCCACTGCCGATTACCTGATTTCTTCTCCGCTCATGGAAAGCCCCTACACGCGCATTCTGCCCGATTTCTCCCACAAGATTCACCGCGAAGTTTGAGAGAATCCGCCATGCTCATCCTGCGGATGTTTCTGGTTGGGTGGATTGTACTGGCGGGCGCCATCCTGCTGAATCTGCTGGCGGGTGCGCTCCATCTCGCCACGTGGTACACCTTCCTGCAAAGCGTCTCGGCGCAGGGGCTGACATCAGCCCTGCGCGCCTTGCGCTGGCAGGATGCAGTCTTCCTGTTCCTTGTCTATCCCCTGGGGCTGGGCGGGCTGGCGTGGGCAGGGGGTTGGCTGGCAAGGCAAATGGCGGGGTAGGAAAAGGCTGTATACAATTTCTGGAAAAGCGGTAAAAGAGTTGGAATAAAATAAACACAATAATGTTTACCACATTATATGGTTAGAGGCATAGAATTGAGAATCGGAATTAATGGTGACCAATAAATCAAATATAATGGGAGGTAAAAGATGAATCTTTCTGAATTTCAAATCAACTTGCCTTTTCCATTGTATTGTTATAATGGTGCTCAAGAGAATTTCACCCAAGAACTTGTGTGCTTCTTATGCATCGGTAGATAGTTATGTAGGTAAGGTAAAATATAAGTATGGCAGACTATAAATCCATCCAGTTAACAAATTTTGAAGTAGACAAAAAAGTTTTGGATATTGTTAATAACTGCTTATCACAACAACCTGATCCACGCCCATTTGTTGAAATAAATTCAATAGGATATGTGTTTTATTTCCACACATTAGATATCAAATTATTACAAAGAAACATTGAAATGCTCACCGCCCATGACTTGTTTTCTGCTAATAATCCTAGCTCTTCACGTAAAGCGGGAGAATTACTGCAAAAAATATATGAGGAGGTTAGCAAAATTGGAAGTTATGGTATCAGATCAGGAAAACGTCAATATGTTAATTTTGATATTGAAAGAAAAGTCCGTAACCGAAAAGCCAAAGAACAAAATAGGTCTCAGTATTACTATGCGCAGGACAATAACTTTTCAAAAATCAGCAATCAACTGCCACCTGAAATGACCAATCAAATTTTTTGTGGGGATAGTTTGGAAGTTCTGAAGAAGATACCTGACAACTCAATAGATCTAATTTTTACATCTCCACCATATAATTTTGGGCTTGAATATGAGAGGCAAGACGATGCGCATAAATGGGATCTATACTTTGAAAAATTATTTGCTATTTTCGATGAATGCATACGGGTTTTAAAATTTGGTGGGCGAATAGCAGTTAATATACAGCCTCTGTTTTCTGATTATATTCCATCGCATCATTTGATAAGCAACTTCTTTATAAGTAGACGTATGATATGGAAAGGCGAAATTCTGTGGGAAAAAAATAACTACAATTGCAAATATACTGCTTGGGGTTCCTGGAAAAGCCCGAGTAATCCTTACCTTAAGTACACTTGGGAATTCATCGAAATTTTTGCAAAAGGTACTCTAAAAAAAAGTGGAGACCCCAAAAATGCTGATATAACTTCTGATGAATTCAAAGAATGGGTAGTTGCAAAATGGAGTATTGCCCCAGAAAGAAAAATGAAAGAATTTGGTCACCCAGCCATGTTCCCAGAAAAACTAGCAGAGAGAGTTATTAAGCTCTTTTCTTTCGTCGGGGATATTGTATTAGATCCATTTAATGGTGTGGGAACAACAACTGCTGTTGCTCAGAAACTCGGGCGTAAATTTATCGGGATTGATATTTCACAAGAATATTGCGATATAGCCCAAAAACGCTTGAAAAACACTTTACTATAGGAGATAAGTATGTCCCACAAAATTGCAGAAATTCAAAATGCATACAATATCTTGGTTGGTAGTATCGATGAAAGAGCGCATGCTGATAACGAGGAAGGCAATAGGGCTTATGGGGGGGCAGTACGTTCAGCAAAAGGAATTCTTGTAGAAGGTATTGCCCAAAATTTGGTTAAAATTGCTTGGGAAGAACTAGGCGAGGACCCTAACAGATTAAGCTTTATTAGAGAAAATATCAAAATTCCTTTGAAGCCGGAATATCTAAGGCGAGTTCGTCCTGCTGAAGTAGCAGAATATATTAAAGCACATATTGAGCAATACTTTTATGGACATAAAACCGATGTTCACGTAAGTATTGATGGGCAATTTGTAATGGGAATTGAGTGCAAAGCATATACTGAAAATGCTATGTTAAAGCGGATTTTGGTTGATTTTACTTTGCTTAAAGAGGTTGTACCCAATCTAAAATGTGTTCTAATTCAATTAGAGAGTCAGTTAGGAGGTGACTATTCTCAACCCTTAAATAAAATTATCTATGGAAGTACCTCAACTCACACGCTTTTATCTTATTTTGATGTCGACTTAAATATCATTACTTTGTTGGAAGGTGAAAGAAAAGTAGATGAGCCAATCCATAAACAACCCTACTTCAAAGAAATGACTGAGCCTGCATTGAGAAAAGCAGTAGAAACATTAAAAGCACTTCTTTCCGATTTCCAATAGCACAAAAATTTTTGATGATCTACTACTCTTCGTATTTATGGTTAAAAACAGTATTTTCCTCTATCAAGAAAATGTTACAGTACTAACCACATGGTTTGGATGAAGAAATATCCCAAAAATCTGTAAAAGCCCGCCTTTCCTCAGATGCCAAAGCCCTGCCCCGTATTACGACGGGGCAGGGCTGACTTCAGCAAAAGAATCTCCCAGCACTTACAAGGCAAACAAATCCACAAACTCATGTACCGGCACAGATTCCAGCCTGCCCGGGTTGGCAAACAGCGCCTGAATAGCCGCCCCCTGCCGCGGGGAAAGGTGGCGCTGGAGACTGGCGCGGAACTTGGCTTCCAGCAGGGGCAGGGCTTCGGCTCGCCGGCGCCGATGCCCCAGCGGATACTCTACCGCTACCTGCGGGGTTGCCGTGCCGTCGCGGAAGAACACCTGCACGGCGTTGGCAATGGAACGCTTGTCCGGGTCCAGGTAATCGCGGCTGTACTGCGGATTTTCCACGCACACCATCTTCTCCCGCAGGGCGTCAATGTGCGGATCGGCGGCGCGCTCGTCCTCGTAGTCCTCGGCGGTCAGTCGTCCAAAGATCAAGCCGATGGCCGTCATGTACTGAATGCAGTGGTCTCGGTCGGCGGGGTTGCGCAACGGTCCTTTCTTATCAATGATGCGCAGGGCGGACTCGTGGGTGGTGATGACCACCTTCTCAATCTCGTCCAGGCGGTCTTTGACCAGCGGATGCAGTTGGAAAGCCGCTTCCACCGCCGTTTGCGCGTGAAATTCCGCCGGAAAGGATACTTTGAACAGCACGTTTTCCATAACGTAAGAGCCTAACGCCCGTCCCAGGCGGATGGGTTGCCCTTTGAAGAAAACGTCCTGAAAGCCCCAGGTGGGCGCGGTGAGCGCGCCGGGATAGCCCATCTCGCCCTTCAGCGCCATCAGCGCCAGGCGCACCCCCCGCGCGGTGGCATCACCCGCCGCCCAGGATTTGCGCGAGCCGGTGTTGGCGCCGTGACGGTACACCCGCAGACTGCCGCCATCCACCCAGGCATTGGAGACGGCATTCAGCACGTCCTCGTGCGTACCGCCCAGCAAGCCCGTCACCACCGCCGCACTTGCCACCCGCACCAGCAGTACGTGATCCAGACCTACGCGGTTGAAGGCATTTTCCAGCGCCAGCACCCCCTGAATCTCATGGGCTTTGATCATCGCCGTCAGCACATCACGCACCATCAGCGGACGCTTGCCCGCCGCCACCGCCTGACGCGAAAACCAGTCGGCACTCATCAGGATACCGCCCAAATTATCCGAAGGATGCCCCCACTCTGCCGCCAGCCAGGTATCGTTGAAGTCCAGCCAGCGAATCATTGCCCCCAGGTTAAACGCCGCCGTCACCGGGTCAAGTTGATAGGGTGTGCCGGGAACTTTTGCCCCGTTCAACACACTGATTCCCGGCACCACCGGGCCCAACAGTTTGGTGCAGGCAGGATACGACAGCGCTTCCAGCGCACAGCCCAGCGAGTCCATGAGGCACAGGCGCGCGGTGTGGTAGGCTTCGGAACTGTCAATCTGCGCGCGGGTGACGTAATCGGCTATCTCCACCATCAGCGGGTCAAACGTCCCGCGCTCTTGTCCATGCCCCCCGCTCATCTTCACCTCTTTTCAGCCGCGCTTCATGATAGGAACATACGCCCTTGGCTCGGGTCCAATATAATTCGCTGAGGGACGAATGATCTTGCCGTCCTCGCGCTGTTCGATGATATGCGCCGCCCACCCTGCAGTACGAGCCATCACAAATAACGGTGTGAACATAAAGGTGGGAATACCCATCATGTGATAAGTCACCGCGGCATACCAGTCCAGATTGGGGAAGAGGTTCTTTTCCTCCCACATCACCGCCTCGATGCGCTCGGCGATATCGCACATGCTCTCATCACCGAAATCCTTGCACAGAGTGCAGGAAAGTTCCTTAAGAATCTTCGCCCGCGGGTCGGAAATGGTATATACCGGATGCCCAAAGCCCAAAATGATGCCTTTTTCTTTAATGATGCGGCGCACGTCCCTCTCGGCTTCGTCGGGGGTGCGGTAACGCTCGATGATTTCCATTGCCCCTTCATTGGCGCCACCATGCTTGAAGCCCTTCAACGCACCAATGCCGCCGGTGATAGCCGAGTAGATATCTGAGCCGGTTCCAGCAATGACACGGGTGGTAAAAGTCGAAGCGTTAAACTCATGCTCGGCGTAGAGAATCAGGGTGATGTCCAGCGCGCGCTGATGCAAATCGCTGGCACGGCGTCCGTGCAGAAGGTGCAGGAAATGCCCGGCGATGGAGTCGTCATCGGTTTCTACTTCAATGCGCCGCCCGTGATGGGCATACTGATACCAGTAGAGCAGAATGGACGGCATAATTGCCAGCAGATGGTCGGCAATGTGGCGCGCGCCCTCGGCATTGTGATCCTCACGTTCGGGCAGAGTTGCCCCCAGCATGGAGACCCCCGTGCGCAGGACATCCATGGGATGCGCCGCCGCAGGAATCAACTCCAGCGCGGCTTTGACCGGCGCAGGCAAGCCCCGCAGACGTTTAAGTTTCAGACGGTAACGCTCCAGTTCCGATGCCAGAGGCAGTTTGCCATGCACCAGTAAGAAAGCCACCTCTTCAAAAGTGGAATGTTCGGCTAAATCGTTGATGTCATAGCCGCGGTAGCGCAGATCATTCCCTTCAAAGCCCACCCGGCAAATAGCCGTATTGCCCGCCGGCACCCCCGAAAGCGCCACCGATTTCTTTCGAGGCGTCTCCTGAACCACACTCATCTCAGCCATCTCCCTTCTCCTTTCCAAACAATTCATCCAGTTTTTGCTCGTAAGCGTAGTAATTCAGCACCTCATACAATTCAGCGCGGGTTTGCATCAGCGGGACCACCCTCCCCTGAGTGCCCTCCGCGCGGATGGTGCGGTACACTTCCAGCGCCGCCGCCGCCATGGCGCGGAACGCCGAAAGCGGGTACAGCGCCAGGCTCACCCCCGCCGCACGCAGTTCATCCAGCGTGTACAGCGGAGTTTTGCCAAACTCGGTCAGGTTTGCCAGCACCGGCACACCACAGGCTTGCACAAAAGCGGCATACTGGGGTAACTCGGTGACGGCTTCGGCGAAAATCATATCTGCTCCCGCCTCGACGTAGCGGCGGGCACGCTCCAGCGCCGCCTCCAGTCCCTCGTTGGCGAGGGCATCTGTGCGCGCCATGAGGACAAAATCCCGGTCAGTGCGCGCATCCACAGCGGCTTTAATGCGGTCGACCATCTCATCCGCCGAAACCAACTGCTTTCCCGGGCGGTGTCCGCAACGCTTTGCCTGCACCTGATCTTCAATATGCATACCTGCCGCCCCGGCTTTGATGAGCGAACGCACCGTGCGGGCAATGTTGAAAGCACTGCCAAAGCCGGTATCGGCATCCACCAGTAAAGGAAGGGAAGTGGCATCAGTAATACGGCGCACATCGGTAAGCACGTCGTCCAGGGTGGTGATGCCCAGGTCGGGCACGCCCAGCGATGCCGCCGCCACCCCACCACCGGACAGGTAGAGCGCGCGAAAACCTGCCCGCTCCGCCAGCAAGGCGGCATAAGCGTTAATGGCCCCTACCACCTGCAGGGGCTTTTCTTCCTCCAACGCCTGACGCAGACGCCTGCCCGCCGAGGATTGTTCTGCCATGCGCTCCCCTTCGTAATAAGATTTTTCAGGTAAATTGAGTCCTCTTACAATATAATCATACAATAAAACCGGTAAAACTCATAAAAAATTCCACCTCTTTTCTGTTGAGGTCATGCTTTCGGGTGAGGGCTTTCATCCGAAAAAGGGCTAATCCTGCTCATAAAACTGGCACAATTCCTGCAACGTATGCAGACAGGAAAAAAATTGCAATCGCATTGCGCTTGACGCACAAAATGCCTTATGCTACTATGATGAAGAATATTAAGATTAAAATATAGAAAAGTAAACCGGAATTTATCAGGATTGCCAGCGTTGTTTCTTTTTCCTGACAAGCACATCCGGTCACAGAAGGAGAACTGAGGTCATGAATAAGTCGCTTCGCTTTTTCTGGATGATGGTGCTTCTTGTTGTGCTGATACTGAGCACAGCCTGCACCTTGCGGGCATCCACCCCGCCAGCCCCCACACAGGAACAGGGGGTTCTCTTCCCTACTCCCACCTCCGTTGCCAACGCCGTACAAACTCAAACGGCGCAGGCTCAACCGCAGATTGCCACAGCCACTCCCCAGGTAGAAGCGCCCACACCCGTGCCTCAACAGGCAGAACAGCCCCAGCCCACCGCGCAGGCACCTCAGCCCCAGCCCATTCCCACGTTGGAGCGTCCTTCAACCTATACCTTGCAAAAGGGTGAATGGCCCATCTGCATTGCCCGCCGTTATGACCTGGACCTCAATGCCCTGTTCTCGCTCAACGGGCTGAACATGAATTCCCGTCCTGCGGTAGGCACCGTGCTGAAGATCCCCTCCAGCGGCAACTGGAACGAAGCGGCTTATGGTCCCCGCGCCTTGCGCAAGCACACCGATTACAAGGTAGCCGCGGGTGATACAGTCTACACGATTGCCTGTTACTTTGGCGATGTCTCGCCGGAAGCCATCCTTGCGGCTAACGGTTTGAACAGCCCCAATGACGTCAAACCGGGCATGACACTGAAGATTCCATAATTCCCTACCTTATCAGAATCAGCATGGAAGGCGGGGCTTTTACCCCGCCTCCTTTTCATTCTTTACAGGAGGTTTTCATGGCTTTTGAACGGCTCAACCGTACCATACTGCATACCGGGCGGGTATTTACCGTGGCTCAGCATACCCTGCGCCTGCCCAACGGCAAATCCCAAACCTACGATCTGGTAGAACACGAAGGGGCAGTGACCATCCTGCCGCTGGACGAGGCGGGAAATATCTGGTTTGTGCGCCAGTACCGACTGGGCGCAGAACGTTCTCTGCTGGAACTGCCTGCGGGTGTCCTGCATGCGGGAGAAGATCCACTGGAAGGGGCGGCACGGGAAGTGCGCGAAGAAATCGGTATGGCGGCAAGGACGTTGAAACGTCTGGGGGGCTTCTTCATGGCACCGGGATATTCCACCGAGTACATGCACGTGTTTTTAGCCACCGGCTTGACCCCCGCCCCGCTTCCTCAGGATGAAGACGAATTCATCGAACGGGTTTCTCTGCCGTTTCAAGAAGCGCTGGCGATGGCACAACGGGGAGAATTGGAGGACGGGAAGACGCTGGTGGCGCTCTTCCTGGCACTGCCCGAGTTAACGGGTGAGCATTTTGAATAACTGCCGGGTTTCCTCGCTAGGTAGCGCGTTGAACTCGCGTTTCAGCGCTGCCTGACAGGCTTCGTACTGACGCATCACCGCCGTGCGGTTGCCCATCGCGGCGTAGATGAGCATTGCCAGGCGGTGGGCTTCTTCCATGCAGGCATCTTCTTCCAGCAATTTCTGCACGGCATTCAGGGCTTCCTCATAGTGCTTGTGGCGAAACTCCAAATTTGCCAGTTGTAACAGCCCCTGCAGGTATTTTCCGCGCAGTTTCTGACGGCGGAGATGCGCCCAACTGCCCTCTACATCGGGCAGGTATGCCCCCCGGTACAGGCGGATGGCTTGCTGGTAATGCGCAATAGTCTTTTCCAGGTCGTCACTGGTCTCTGCCAGTTCAATTTCCTTCAGGAAGATTTCGGCATCTTCCTCGTAATCCAGCGCGCGATTAAAACGGTAAATATCCCCTTCCCACAGGATGGCTTCTTTGCCTACCGCCCGCCGCAAGCGGTAGATGGCATTCTTAAAGCGATAGTTCAGGTCTTCAGGTTCAGAGTCGGGCCAGAGGATTTCACCGATTTGCTCTTTAGAAAGCCCTTCGGGGGAGGCTACCAGCAGTAAGAACAATTCTCGTGAGGTCTTGGTCACCCAGGCAGAATTGGGAACCAGCCGACCGTTCAGGCGAATCTGCACCTTTCCCAGCGTTTGAATGGAAAGTTTGGGAGGACCCAGCGGCACCGTCTGCAGGTGACGGCGCAAGGCTTGTTTAAGCAGAGGAATACGTCTCTCAAATGCACTGATGGCTTCCTGTAATTCCAAAACCATCCCAGAACATTCGCTTTCACGCATGGCAGCCAGCACATGACGAATCTGTAAGGCGCAGAGTGTGGCGGTGTGATTCAAATCGGCATCCTGCAAGGCTTCATGAAGGGTACTCAGTTCCCGGCAGGCCGTGTACGTGTCTTTCAGGAGATAAGCCATTCCGGCAACCAGGCAGGTGGCATGCAGGGAATCTGTACGCCGGCTGGCATCTTCCAAAACCTTCCGCGCCCGACGCAGTTCTGCCAGGACAGTTTCAGAAGGATGATGGTGTAAAGCCAGGTGTGCCTGCGCCAGGGTAAACAATTGTTGCTGATAGGGCGAAGCCCCCTCTCCCATCAAAGAACGAGCGAGTTCCAATTCCCGCCGGGCTTGCGTCCAGTTCTGTTCCAGGATAGAAAGGCTGGCTTCCAGAAGGTTTAAGTAAAAGAGCAGGAAGCGGTCATCAATCTGAGAGGCAACCGCGCGCGCCCGCTGACACGCCTGGCGCGCCTCTGCCGTAGCGTTTAAGTCGCGGTACAGTTCGGCAATTCCGGCAAGCCCATAGGCTTCCAGACGATTGTACCCAGCAAGATGGGCGTACTGCACCACCTTCTCAAACGCCAGCGCCGCGCCTTCGTAATCTCCCCGATACTGCTTGAGCACCCCCAGGTTGTTCAACACATTGGCTTGCCAGATGAGGTTCTGATTTTTCTGGTAGTGTTGCAGGGCTTCGTGGTAAAAGCGCTCGGCATCCCCAAAGCACCCCATGGCACGCGCCACCATCCCCCGATGCATGGCGTTCTTCGCCGCGCTCTCGGCATCGCGGTTTTTACGGAAGAGGTCTGCCGCTTGCTCCAGAACGTTGAGGGCATCCTGTGGATGCCCCAGGTAAAAATTCGCCAGTCCCAGTTCATTCAAAGCATCCCCACGCAGGGACGCTTCCCCCTCGCTCCCACTCATCACCTCAAGCGCCTGGCGGGTATCTTCCATCGCGGCAAGGTAGTTTCCCTGCAAGCGCAAAGCCGTTGCCCGGCGCACCAGCGTCCGCGCCAATCCCGGTTTATCCTCGCTGTTCTGATAAGCCACAATCGCCCGATCGAGCAGTTGAATGCCCTGAGGAGTGTTCCCACGGGTGACATACACCGTCCCCAGTGAGGACAAAATGGCGGGACGATTGCGGTATGTTTCCGGCAGGGCTTCCAGCCATTCCCCGAGGGTTTGAATGTTCCCGCGGGCAATTAAATCAGTAGCGGCGCGCTCCACCAGGTAAGCAATCCATTCTTCCTGCCCCAGACGGCGATAAACGGCGTACGCCCGCTCCCACTCGCCGCGCTTTGCCCAAACCTCAGCCAGCGTGAGAAGAATCTGCTGAGTACGTTCAGGGTACAAACGGGCAATGCGGGCTTGCAAAAAGTCGCGGAAGAGATGATGGTAACGCAGGAAAATCCGATCTGTACCCACCGGTTGAATAAAGAGGTTGGCACGCAGGGCTTGTTCCATCCACGCCTGCCAGGACATGCCTTCGGGTGGCTCACCCAGTACTTCCTGGCACAGTTCGGCATCAAACTCTTCCAGCAGGGAAGTGTGCAGAAGAAATTCCTGCATCTGCGGCGGCTGGCGCTCCAGCACCTGTTGCGCCAGATATTCGTACAATCCCACCCCCGCAACCCTTGCCCCGCGCAGACGTTCCTCCCGCCTGCCCCCCGGCGCCTGATGACTGAGCAGGATGCCGGTAATCCAGCCCTCGGTATCGCGCGCCAGTTGTGCGGCTTCCTGCTCAGAGAGGGGAATCTGAAAGTTTCTGAGCCACAGTTGCTGAATTTCCGCCGGTTGAAAGGCTAATTCCTCAAAAGAAAGCCCCCCTACCTGCGAACGCGCCACCAGCAAGGGCATATCCGGCAGATTGAGCAGGGTACGCGAGGAAATAATGAAATGACAGTTCTCATCCACCCGCTGAATCAGGTCGTTCAAGAACTGCACCACCGCACGGCTTTCTTCGATGAGATGATAATCATCCAGAATCAGGAAGAAGTGTTCGGGGGTGTGTTCGTAGAGGTCATTGGCAATCATGGAAACCAGCGCCTCGTCCTGCAGGCTACCGGCACTCCACCCCTGCAAGGCGGCTAAACTGGCAATCCCAAAAGCGGGGAAATTCTGCCGAATGGAAGCAATCAGATGCGCCACCAATCTGGGCAGAGTCTGATCGAGCAAATCCAGCCCCAGCCAGCATACCGGCATACGCGATTGAGTGGCATAATCCACCAGCAGGGAAGTTTTTCCATATCCCGCCGGCGCTGCCACAATAATCAGGCGTAAATCGCTCCATTGCTTCAACAAATCCAGCAAACGCGGGCGCGAGAGAATCTCCTCGCGGCGGCGGGGAACAAAGATTTTGGTCGCCGTGATGGGAAAATGCTGTTCCATGATTGGGGAATCCCTGCGGACAGAATACCAATTTATTATAAATCACAATCCTGTGATTACCATTTTTTAAGGGAGTGCTTTCCAGGGCAAAACAGAAGGACTGATTGGGAAATATATTCTCAATCAGCCCAATCATCTGCAGAAATATTTCTCACCGCAGTAAAAATGGAAGGAAAGATTTTCCCTCATAGTAAGGGCAAAAAACTGCGATCGAGCCGGTTGTGGTCGTGCTATCGGCAAGAGAGGCTACCACCTGAATGGTATAACTCTGTCCAAAATCCGGATCTCCGCTGGCGTTTTTGCCTCCACAGGAAACCACAAATCCTGAGCCGAACATGTTCCCCACTACATAGCCGCTGTTCTCAAAAAAACCGCCCGTGTTTGCCCGCAGTTTGCCGTTGACAAACACCTGCAGGCGCGAAAAGGAACTGCCGCTCCCTACCGCCGAGATACTGCGCATGCGAATATAGCAGGTGCCGCTGTCCAGCGACGATTGCATGCAAACCGGGTTTTGAATTTGCAGGGAAATGGAGGACGATTGCGCAGAACTCTGGCTGGGGGGAAGAACAAGCAAAGCCAGCAAAGCCAGTCCTAAAAGAGCCAGTCTTAATGCATGCATGGCGCCTCCCGTTTTCATGGCACGTATGCCGGGCAGGCTACACTGAAGAAGTTTGCTCCTAATTGAGTATCTGTATTACCAATCGCCTGGATGACTATGGCGTAGGATTTTCCAAAATCGTTTCCTAAACCGCTTTCATTGGGCAAACCGCAGGGCACTTTAAATCCCTGCGGCACCATGGAGTAGGCATAGGTGATGCTGTTTTCGAAAAATTTTCCACTGTAGTACCGCATCTTTCCATCGATGGAATATTTCAGGTACTTAAGTAGCGGAGCATTCGTACCATCATCGTTTGCCTGAGTATAGCGAAAATTGATAATGCATTCGTTCCGAGAGACATCCGGCTGATAGCAATAGGGATTACTGGTAATGATAAAGCCGGTCAAGGCTTGCGGCGAGACGCTATCCAGCGAACGGGTGTTGCCGTCAAGAGTTTCGCTTTGGGGTGAGGGCGGCGTCTCGCCCTTCTGTGCTTGTGCCGCATTCCATGAGAAAATCAGGGTAATCATCAGCAAAGCAATCAAAAGCATGGTTTTAATAGGGGGTTTCATGGTTTTTCTTCCTTTCAGAGAATGATTCGGGAAAAAATCAGGGAGGTTCCCTAAAATAAAATGATCTTTCTTCCTGTGTTCACCTCCATCAGAAATATATATACTATTTTACTTGCAAATATATTTAATGTATTTTTCTAAATAAAGTAAATTATATCGCATGCATTTGTTCTTGTGATGAATATCTATGAAAAATATGACAAAAAACACAAAAACAATTCAAATAAATATGGTAAAAACGGGTTAAATTATCCAATTTTAAAGGACACACCATGAGCGAACTGATTAACAACCGCCAGCAACGCATCGAAATCATGAAATCGCTGATTCGCCAATTGCATCACGGTTCCAGCGAAGAACAGGTCAAACACCAGTTGGAAACCATGCTCGCAGAAGCCGATTACAGCGATGTCTTCCTGATGGAAATGCAATTGATTCAGGAAGGCATCCCTGCCGAAAGTATTCAGCAGTTGTGCGATACGCATACCCATGTCCTCAAAAAGTTCCTCGACCTGCAGGAAACTCCCGAAACCATCCCCGGACACCCGGTGCATACCTTTATTCAGGAAAACCGCGAGTTGACCCGCACTACCGCGCGGGTACGCCTGTTGATACGCATGCTGGATAAAATGAGGGATGAGGATGATGCATCATCGCTCATGATGCAGATTCATCAAGCACTGAACGACCTGATGGATGTAGATAAGCACTATAAGCGCAAAGAATATCTGCTCTTTCCCATTTTTGAACGCAACAACTTGCCAGGTCCGCCTACGGTGATGTGGGGAAAGCATGATGAGGTACGCCAGGCATTACGCACCACCCTCGAAGGTTTACATGAGGTGAGTCAGATTATCGCCTCAGAAGCACGGGCGTTCTGCACTTTTGCCGTAGAACCTTTGCTCCAAGCCATTGACGAAATGATTTACAAGGAAGAAAAAATCCTCTTCCCCACTGCGCTCAACCTGCTGACCGAACAGGAATGGTACGATATTTACCTGCAAAGCGATGAATACGGGTACTGCCTGTACGCACCCGAGTTTGAGTGGATTCCCGAAGGCGGCGTCCAACAACCGGAAGAGCGTCCAGCCGCGCATAATGGGCGTATTCAAATGCCCACCGGCAGTTTGAGCCTGAACGAATTGATTGGTTTGTTCACCACTCTGCCTTTTGACGTAACCTTCGTGGACAGGGACGATGTGGTGCGCTACTTCAGCCCCGGTAAAGAGCGCATCTTCAGCCGTTCGCGGGCAGTGCTGGGACGAAAAGTGCAGTACTGCCACCCGCCCAAGAGTGTGCACATCGTCAATCAGATTCTCAAAGACTTCAAAGCCGGAAAACAGGACGTTGCCCGTTTCTGGATCAACCTGCATGGGAAGATGGTGTATATCTGCTATTATGCGGTGCGCGATAAAGAAGGGCAGTATCTGGGCACACTGGAAGTCACTCAGGATATTACCGAGATCCAGCAGTTAAGCGGCGAACGGCGCCTGTTGATGTACGATACTCCCCATTCAAACTAATGGAGTTTGCCCATGAATATCACCCCGCAAACCCGCATTGGCGAACTTCTGCGCGAATACCCTGCTCTGGAGGAAGACCTGATTCGTATCGCCCCTGCGTTCAAGAACCTGCGCAACCCCGTCCTGCGCCGTACCATCGGACAACTGGCGACACTGGAGAAGGTCGCCCAAATCGGCAATGTGACCGTGCTGGAACTTGTGAATACCCTGCGGCGGGCAGTCGGTCAGCCGGAGATGGCAACACTCCACGATGTACCTCGGAATTTAAAAGTTTCTCGTTTGGAAGAAGACCCGGACTGGATACAGGGCGAGCCGCAACTGGTCATCAACGGCACAGAATTGCTTCAGCGCGGCGAAGTGCCTCTGGTGCAGGTGAACGCTGTGCTTCCCTCTCTGGAAAACGGGCGCTACCTGTTGTTAATTTCCGATTTCGAACCCGCGCCCTTACTGGATGCCCTTCAAAAACAGGGCTGTCGGGTGCATCACCGTGTAAACCCGGAGGATACCCGTCAACACTGGACATTCATCTCTCGCCTGTAACCCCCATACCAAAAAGCCATATTTTGGGAGGAATAACAGCCTCGGAAACAATTCCGGGGCTATTTTTTTATCAACTAATCTCATGACAATAATCACTAGAATTAACCCCTCAAATTCGTTGTACAATAAAAACAGATTCCGGTAAAATTGTGCCAACGGCTATTGTATAGACAACCTAACTGTGCAATCCTCAGTAGCCCTACTCGATGAAAAAAGGAGGTGAGTGGCGGCGGTTTTGTTTTTATTTTTCCAACCTTTTCCATCTCAAACATCTGTACTGTTCATGTGAAGGAGGAGACTGTTTATGAAAAACCGTGTTCTGTTGCGCGCAGTGGCGCTGTTGGTCTTCGTTGCCATACTGTTGGGCGCCTGTCAGCCCTCGGCGGCTACACCGGAAAAAGTAGGCGAATTCCAGATCCCCGAAATTCAAAAAGGCAAATTCAACGTTGCCATGGTGCTGATTGGCCCGCACGACGATGGCGGCTGGTCGCAGGCCCACTACGAAGGCTTGCTCTATGTGGAAAAGAACGTGCCCAATGTGCATGTGGCATACATTGAAAACGTGCCCGAAGGCGCCGACTCTGAACAGGTCTTCCGCGCCCTCTCCCGTAAAGGCTTCAACCTGATTTTCGGTACATCCTTCGGCTTTATGGATCCGATGGAAACGGTTGCCAGCGAGTTCCCCAACATCACCTACATTCACATTTCGGGCTATAAGTCCAACGAAAAGAACTTCGGCAACCTGTTTGGCGCCATGGAAACCATGAAGTACCTGGCGGGCATGCTGGCGGGCGCGCGCGCCAAGATGGACGGCAATCCCAAACTGGGCTACATGGCAACCTTCCCCATTCCGGAAGAACTGCGCCTCGGGAACGCCATCGCGCTGGGTATGCGCAAGACCTGCCCCGAATGCACCATGGACGTGCGCTGGATCAACACCTGGCATGACCCGGTGAAAGAGAAGGAAGCCGCCGCTTCGCTCTTCGATGCCGGCGCGCAGGTGGTTTTCACCGGTGCCGATACCCCCGCCGTGGCGGATGTGGCTACCGAGAAGGGCAAATGGGGCGTCACCTACGACTGGGTGGGCTCCTGCAAAGCCGAGCGCTGTCTCACTGCGCCGTACTGGAACTGGGGTCCGGTGTATGCCAAGATCACCCAGGGCGTTATCGACAAGACCTACAAACCCGGTTGGGATTACTTTGATGCCGACTCGGGCGGCTTGGGCTTGTTCGGTTTCATGGAAGGGCAAACCTACCCCAAGGGCGTTGCCGAATTACCGCCTGAGGTGATTAACGAAGTCAAAGACCTGGTTGCCAAGTCGCTCAAGGGCGAATTCACCCGCTTTGATGTCTTCAAAGGTCCCATCAAGGACAACACCGGCAAGGTGATTGTTCCCGAAGGCGAATCGCTCCAGCAAATTGACCTGGATCAGTTCCCCGAGATGGGACTGGGATGCAAGTACTGCATGAAATGGTGGGCTGAAGGCATTACCGCTGAACTGCCGCAGACTCAATAATGCCGATGCTGGTTCGTTTCAATCGTGTGAGTTAAACTGATCAAGTTCGCAGGGTGCGCCTGAAGGTGCATCCTGCGAACACCTTTTAGAGAAACCGACGAGGGCTCATGGAGGCGGTAGAAAAATCTCAGGAAAAACCCATTGCCGTGCAGATGAGCGGCGTTGTCAAGCACTTTCCGGGCGTTCTGGCAAACGACCACGTGGATTTCACCCTCTTTAAGGGAGAGATTCACGCTTTGCTAGGGGAGAACGGCGCAGGCAAAAGCACCCTGATGAACATTCTGGCAGGGCTGTATCGCCCCGATGCCGGGACGATTGTGGTCAGCGGAAAAACTTGCACATTCAACTCCCCCCGCGATGCCATTCACGCCGGCATTGGGATGATTCATCAACATTTCATGCTGGTGCCGTCCATGACGGTCACCGAGAACATCCTGCTGGGTTTGGAAGAGCCGCGTTTCCGTCTACGCTTATCCCACTATGATGAACAAATTCGCGCGCTGGGGGAACGCTTTGGCATGCGCGTGGATCCCAAAGCGCGCATCTGGCAACTCTCGGTGGGCGAGCAACAGCGCGTGGAGATTCTCAAGATGCTTTACCGCGGCGCGGAGATCCTCATTATGGATGAACCAACCGCCGTGCTTGCCCCCGCCGAAGTGGAGGAACTGTTCCACACCCTGCGGCGCATGCGCGAAGAAGGTAAATCCATCATTTTCATCAGCCACAAACTGAACGAGGTGACCGCCATCGCCGACCGGGTGACCGTTCTGCGCCGCGGCAAGGTGACTGCCGCCGGACTGCCACTGGCAGGCGTCTCCCGTGCGGAATTGGCGCGCCTGATGGTAGGACGCGAGGTGGTCTTCAACCTGCAAAAGAAACCCGTTCAACCCGGCGAGGTAGTGCTTAAAGTAGAAAACCTGCACGCGCTTAACGACCGCGGCTTACCTGCTCTGCGCGGGGTGAGTTTTGAGGTGCGCCGCGGGGAAATCGTCGGGCTGGCTGGGGTGGCGGGCAACGGTCAGCGGGAACTGGCAGAGGTCATTACCTGCCTGCGCAAAGCCGAAAAAGGGCATATCTGGGTCGGCGGCGAGGAAATTACCAACTGCAATGTAAGCAAAGGCATTCGCAAGGGCATTGCTCACATCCCCGAAGACCGCACGCACGTGGGTACAGCGCCCAACCTGAGCGTGACCGACAATGTCATCCTCAAGAAGTACAAAGAACCCCCCATTGCCAACGGCTGGATGCTCAATCAGGTGGCGGCAACCGGCTATGCCGAAGACCTGAAAAAAGGATTTGAAATTCTCGTTCCTACCGTGGAAACGCCGGTCCGCCTGCTTTCAGGGGGCAACCTGCAAAGGGTGATTCTGGCACGGGAAATTTCCGCCCAACCGCAACTGCTGATTGCTGTGCAACCTACCCGCGGGCTGGATGTGGGCGCAATTGAGGGAGTGCATCGGCTACTGCTGGCTCAGCGCGAGGCGGGAGCCGCCATTTTGCTCATTTCGGAAGAACTGGAGGAGTTAATCGACTTGAGCGACCGCATTTTGGGAATCTACGAAGGGCAAATCATGGGAGAAGTCACCGACGGTAACCTTGAAGCCATTGGCTTGATGATGACCGGTACCCGTCTGGAAAATGCTCCCGCTGTCCCGGAGGTGCGCCATGAATAAATCCGCCCTGACACGTAGCAAAGCCAACTGGCTGCCTTTCACGGTAGAACTGGAGCCGCGCCTGACACCCCCGCCGGGCTGGTTTTCGTGGGTCTTGACGATTGGCATGGTCATCTTTGCCCTGCTGATTGGCGCGCTGGTGATTGCCTTTGCGGGAGGAAATCCCTGGGCGGCATACTCCCACATCGCCCGCTCTTCTTTCGGCAGTATTGGCGTGCTCTCCGATACGCTGGTCAAAGCCATTCCGCTGATGATTGTCGGGCTTGCCTGCACCATCGCTTTCCGCATGCGCATCTGGAACATCGGCGCCGAGGGTCAGTTCTTCCTGGGCGCGTTTGGTGCCAGCGCGGTGGTACTCACCCCCATTTTGCCCGCCGATTCCCCGCAGTGGCTGTTCATCCTCACCATGCTCATCTTCGGCATGGCGGCAGGCGCAATCTGGGGATTCATCCCCGGCTACCTGAAAGCCAAATTCAAGGTCAATGAGGTCATCTCCACGCTGATGCTGAACTACATCGCCGTCTCGTGGAATAACTACTGGATTTACGCCGTCTGGACGGAAGGCGGCTTTCAAATGTCCAAAATGTTCCCGCGCAACGCCTGGCTTCCCCGCCTGACCGATTTTGCCGACCGCGTGCCTGCCTTTGGCGGACTGACCGTACACTTTGGCTTGATTCTGGCGCTCATTGCTGCCGTAGTGGTCTGGCTGATTCTGTACCGCAGTCAGTGGGGCTATGAAATCCGCGTGGTAGGCGACAACCCGCCCACAGCCAATTATGCCGGCATCCCCATCGCCCGCAATACCGTGCTGGTGATGATGCTTTCGGGCGCGCTGGCAGGGTTGGCAGGCATGTCGGAAATCAGCGGGGTGGTGCACCGCCTGCAGGGAGCTATCTCTCCCGGGTACGGCTACACCGGCATCATCGTGGCATGGCTGGCAAAACTCAATCCCTTTGCCGTCATCCCGGTTGCGATTTTCTTCGGCGCGCTCATCCTTGCCGGGCGGGAAATTCAACCTTCGGGCATCCCCAAGATGATTCAGGGCATCATTCTGGTTTGTCTGATTGCCAGCGATTTTCTGATGCGCTACGAAATTCGCATTCGCCGCAAAGGAGAAGCATAAGCCATGGACCTCATCATCGTTTTACAGGCAGGGGTTGCTACCGGAACGATTTTGCTGTTTGCTACCCTGGGCGAAATCTTCGCCGAACGCTCAGGGGTAATGAACCTGGGCGTGGAAGGGATGATGCTGTTGGGAGCCATGAGCGCTTTCAGCATTGCCACCCGTACCGGCAATCCATGGCTGGGACTGCTGGTTGCCATGCTGGCGGCGGGGCTCATCAGCCAGATTCATGCATTCATCTCCATTACCCTGCAAGCCGATCAGGTGGTGAGTGGGCTTTCGCTGGGCTTCCTTGCCACCGGTTTGAGCCTAGTGCTGGGCGAAGGGCTGAGCAAAGCCGGGACGATCACGCTGATTCCATCCTGGACCGTGCCTGTGCTGAGCCAGATTCCCATCCTCGGTCCCATCTTCTTCACCGACCACAAACTGCTGGTGTATGCGGGCTACATCATCATCCCGCTGGCGTGGTACTACATTAACCATACCCGTCCAGGCTTGCATCTGCGCGCGGTCGGCGAGTACCCCGCCGCGGCGGACTCGCTGGGGGTAAACGTGTACGCCCTGCGCTACCTGTACGTCTTGGTGGGCGGGGTGTTTGCCGGACTGGCAGGCGCTACCATCAGTTTGGCAATTGCGCCGGGCTGGTTCAGTGAATTAACCACCGCCGGGCAGGGCTGGATTGCCATCGGTCTGGTCATTTTTGCGCAGTGGGATCCCCTGCGCGCCGCCTTTGGCGCATATGCCTTTGGAGCCCTGCGCCGTCTGGTGCTGGATATCCAGGCGCCGATGATGCTGTTCGGCTTCCGCAACCCCTTCTATTACAATCCGTACTGGGGCTTTTTCCTGGAAATGCTTCCCTACGCCTTTACCATCATCGTGCTGGTGATTGGCTCGCGCGAAGCCATCCGCCGCCGATTGGGAGCGCCAACCGCGCTGGGCATCCCCTACATCCGCGGAGAACGCGGCTTATAGGGTAAAATTTACAAGAGGCGTCTCATGGAAAGCAAAATCCCCCCTGCCTTTGCCGATCTGGTCTCCCGCGAGAAAAAAGCGCTGGCATACCTGGCGCTGGTCAGACGGGACGGCTCTCCGCAGGTCACCCCTGTCTGGTTTGATTTTGACGGCACTTACTTTATCTTCAATACCGCCCGCGGCAGGGTCAAAGACCGCATTCTGCGCCGTCACCCCAAAGTGGCGTTTGTTATCCAGGATCCCGATAATCCCTACCGCTATTTGCAGGTCAGCGGTCGGGTGGTGGATGAGGATGAAAACAACGCCGTGGAGCAAATCCGCGATTTGTGCGAGAAATACCATGGGCACCGCTACTTCAAAATTGCAGAAGGTGAAACCCGGGTGACCTACCGCGTGCTTCCCGAACGAGTGCAGGGCATGGGATAACTCCTCAACGAAAGGAATTAAATGACGCGAGCAACCTTTCAAGGCTATCGTTGCAGTCTCTGCGGGGCAGAATTTGCCCCGCAGGATTGGCTTTACACCTGCCCTCACGATGGGGGCAATCTGGATGTGGTGCTGGATACTCCCGCGATTCGGCAGCAAACTTCCCCCCGCCAGATTTCCGCGCAAACGGAACCGTCTCTCTGGCGCTATTTGCCGCTTTTGCCGGTGGATGACCCGGGCGGGCAGGGAACCCCCCTGCGCACGGCAGGCTGGACGCCGCTCTACTCCCCCCCGGCGCTGAAAGCGCAAACCAGTTTGCATGCCCTGTGGGTCAAGGATGAAGGGAAAAACCCCACGGCGTCTTTCAAAGACCGCGCCAGCGCCGTGGTGGTTGCCCGCGCGCGGCAGATTGGCGCCGAAGTGGTGGTGACGGCTTCTACCGGCAACGCAGGCGCGGCGCTGGCAGGCATGGCGGCGGCAGTGGGTCACCGCGCCGTCATCTTTGCCCCGCGTACAGCCCCGCCCGCCAAAATTGCCCAGCTGCTGGTGTTCGGCGCGCAGGTCATTCTGGTGGATGGCAATTACGACAACGCCTTTGACCTGACCGTACAAGCCGCGCAGGAATTTGGCTGGTACTGTCGCAACACCGGCTATAACGCTTTTACCGCCGAAGGAAAGAAAACCGCCGCGCTGGAGATTTTTGAACAGGTCATCCTGCCCAACCGTCTGGATCGCCCCCTGTGTGTCTTCGTCTCGGTGGGCGATGGCAATATCATCTCCGGCATTCACAAAGGCTTTAAAGACCTGTACGCGCTGGGCTGGCTGGAGACCATGCCGCGTCTGTTTGGCGTGCAAAGCACCGGCTCGGCGGCGGTTGCCAATGCCTTCTTTGCCGGAACGGAAGAGATTACTCCCGTGCAAGCCGCCACACTTGCCGACAGCATCTCGGTGGATTTGCCGCGCGATGGCGTGCGGGCGGTGCGCGCGGCGCGTCAAACCGGCGGAGCGTACGTACTCGTCTCCGATGACGCTATCCTGCAAGCCATCGCCGCGCTGGGCAAAGCCGGCATCTTTGCCGAACCGGCGGGCGCAACGGCGTATGCTGGTTTGCTCGAAGCCCTGAAGTCCGGGCAAATCCAGCCGGATGACCCCGTGGTGGTCATCAACACCGGCTCCGGCTTGAAGGATGTGAAATCTGCCATGCGGGCGGTGACGGAAGCACCTGTCATTGAACCGAATTTGAACGCTCTTAAGCGTTTGCTGGAGAAAAATCTGCGTTAAGCACCCTTTTAAACCCTGCGGAACCGGACAACCCGCAGGGTTTTTGAATGACAAATGACGCAGACTGAATTGTCAGTCAACTGGAAGAGTGCGATATAATTCTTGCAGGAAATGCCTATGAAACCTGTTTTTTCCATCATTGCCCCGATTTTCAACGAGCACGACTCCCTTCCTGAACTACACCGCCGGGTGAGCGCCGTCATGGACGGCCTGGGCGAACCCTGGGAACTGATTCTGGTGGACGATGGCTCTTCGGACGGCTCTACTGACCTGATTCGTCAACTGGCAGAGCAGGATGAGCGTGTCCGTCCGGTCATCTTTGCCCGCAACTTTGGGCATCAAATTGCCGTGACCGCCGGGCTGGACTACGCCCGCGGTGACGCTGTAGTCATCATTGATGCTGACCTGCAAGATCCACCGGAGGTGATTCCCGACCTGGTAGCGCGCTGGCGGGAAGGCTATGAGGTGGTGTACGCCGTGCGCACCGAGCGCGAAGGCGAATCATGGTTCAAACTCTTCACCGCCTCATTGTTTTACCGCATCATCTTCCGTATCACCGATGTCAAAATTCCCATGGATACCGGCGATTTCCGCCTGCTCGACCGCAAAGTGGTCAACGTGCTGAAGACCATGCGCGAACGCCATCGCTTCCTGCGCGGTATGGCGGCATGGGTGGGGTTCCGGCAAATCGGTGTGCCTTACAAACGCGCGGCACGCTTCGCGGGAAGTACCAAGTATCCTTTCAAGAAAATGCTCCGGCTGGCGCTGACCGCCATCACCGGCTTTTCGTACTTCCCCCTGCAGGTGGCTACCTATCTGGGGTTCATCTCCGCTGGACTGGCGTTGATTTTCATCCCCATTGTGGTCATCGAGCGCCTGGTGGGCAATCAAGCCTTCTTCGGGCAGGCCACCACGCTGGTCAGCGTGCTGTTTTTGGGCGGTGTACAGTTGATTTCCCTGGGCATTTTAGGCGAATATATCGGGCGCATTTACGATGAGGTCAAAGGCAGGCCCCTGTACATTGTGCGCGAAGCGCCCGAGAACGATTCTTCTCATCCTCAATCGTAAGAAAGGAAATCCATGGCAACCATTGACTTGACCGTTCACCCCGACCGACTGGAGCGCGCCGTCCAGCGCGCCCGCGAACGCGGCATTATCATCCCCACCTTTGCGCAGATGAAAGACCCCACCCGCATTCCGGAGAAAATCCGCGAGCAGTTGAAGCAAACCGGCTTGTGGGATGTCACCCCCGTCAACCTCTTTCGCATCACCTGGAAGAACGAGCCCAAGCCCTTCGGCGGGTTGTTTGGCGGGGTGAATTATATTGAATTCCCCTCCAGCCTGACCGGCGTACCGGCGCGCATCATCGCTTTGGTAGGCAAATGGTTCCCCACCGGCGCGCACAAAGTGGGCGCGGCGTTTGGCTGTCTGGTGCCGCGGCTGGTCACCGGTCAGTTTGACCCCACCTCGCAGAAAGCCGTCTGGCCCTCCACCGGCAATTACTGCCGCGGCGGTGCATACGACTCGGCGCTGTTAGGCTGTCAGTCCATCGCCATCTTGCCGGAAGGCATGAGCCGCGAGCGCTTTGAGTGGCTTTCGCGCATTGCTGGGGAAGTGATTGCCACTCCCGGAAGCGAGTCCAACGTCAAGGAAATTTTTGACAAGTGCTGGGAACTGCGCCGCTCGGGCGAAGACCTGATGATCTTCAACCAGTTTGAGGAATTTGGCAATTACCTGTGGCATTACGAAGTTACCGGTCATGCCATGGAAGAAGTCCTGCGCAGTGCGCTGGGTTCCAACGATGCCTACCGCGGCGTGGCGCTGACGACCGGCTCGGCAGGCACCATCGCCAGCGGCGATTACCTCAAACAGGTGTACCCCACCAGCAAGATCATCGCCTCGGAAGCCCTGCAATGCCCCACCCTTTTGCAAAACGGTTTCGGCGCGCACCGCATCGAGGGCATTGGCGATAAACACGTGCCCTGGATTCATAACATCAAGAACACCGATATCGTGGTTGCCATTGACGATAATGACGTGGTCAAGATTATGCGCCTGTTTAACGAGCCGGTTGGACAGGAATACCTGCAACGCAAGGGCGTTCCGGTAGAGACCATCGAAAAATTGAATCTGCTGGGCTTCTCCGGCATTGCCAACGTACTTTCGGCAATCAAATTTGCCAAATACTATGAACTGACCGGTAACGATGTGGTTCTGACCGTGCTGACCGATTCGATGGAACTGTACGGCACGCGCATTGAAGAATACCGCGAGCAGTTTGGCGAGTTCACCCCGTCTGATGCCGCCGAAGCCTTTGCCGGCGCGCTACATGGCGTGCGCACCGACGCGCTCATCGAACTCTCTTACGCCGAGCGCAAGCGCATCCACAACCTCAAGTACTACACCTGGGTGGAACAGCAGGGCAAGACCTACGAGGAAATTCAAGCCCAGTGGTATGACCCCAACTACTGGACAGACATTCAGCGCCAGGTAGGCGAGATTGACGCCAAAATCGAAGCCTTCAACCGCATGGTGGGCTTGCTGTAAAATCAACATGAGCGCCGTTCGCGGGAACGGCGCTCTTTGTTCGGGGAAAGACCATGCCGCCAGCCGAAACCGACCTGATTCTGGTTGCCTACTTGCCCGCACCGCGCGATTGGGAAATTGCCCGCGTGCTGGGCTGGTACCGCATCCCCCTGCGCCATGCCCCCAAAGTCATCGAAGTGGACTATCTGGCGTTTTATCAGGGCGCGGCGTTTGGCGAAGAACACCGCTGGCGCATCGAATACATTGCACCCGTGCGCGGGCACGAATTGACCACCCGTGCCGCGCTGTTGCGCGACGAGCCGCATCATCCCCGCGCGCATGAGGAGTATTACAAAGTGCAGTTGGGCGCGCCGGAGCGCCTGCCCGCGCCGATTCCGGCAGGGCACTGGAAGCGCATCACCTTTCTCTATACTACCGGAGAGCGCCTGCTGAGCGCGCGCTCCCTCGCCGATCTAACCGTGCGGGACGAAGAAGAGCGTCAAGTGTTGTGGCGCTCCCTGCGCGACCGCGCAATTCAGGGGGGCAGTTACCGTGCCGAAGACCTGCCAGAAGTGCCACTTGACCCTGCTCTGCTGGCACTGCTGGGCGGGATGGATCTCCAACCGTAAGCCGTAAAAACGCCTCCCCGCAGGGTATCCTGCGGGGAGGACGGTTAAGATGCAGACTGAGGCTCATTTCTTCTGCAGGGGCGTGCGGCTTTGCCACCAGGCAAACACCAGCAACAGCACGATGCCAGCCAGTACAGCCACCAAACCGAGGATGTCGTTACCAGCGTTCATCTCTCACCTCCATACATGTAAAGGCTTGACCTGCGATGACGCTTGACGAACGAACAGTCCCGCGGTTTCTGTCCGGTTTTAAGGTGCCGTTTGCCTCTCCAGCCGTGCCTTTGCCTGAGCGATCCAGTCTTCGGGGCTGGCGTTGGGAAGGCGCAGAGCCGACTGACTCAGCACTTCCCGCAAAGAATCCGGCGAAGATTGCACCAGGTGCGCAAAGGTGCGGATGCCCGCCTGAGCCAGCACCACGGCAGTTTTGGGTCCAATACCCCGGATGACCGTCAGGTCATCGGCGGGGAGAGGGGCATCTTCTTCCGGCGGGAGCACAATGCTTGGGGCAGGCGGAGAAACCGCGGGACCCTGTTGATGCACCCGCTTGCGGCGTTCAAGCAGTAAAAGGGCAAACAGCCCTGCCAGAAGCCCCATCAGCGGGAACGCAAGCCACCATGCCACCCCACCGCGTCGTTGATGCATGATTCACCTCCACTTGTATTATAGAGAAATCATCCGGGATTTTCCAGTAGATTTGTAAAATTCCCTGTTGACAAACCTTCAGTATTTTTCTATACTATTTTCAGATGACCGGTAACATGACCGGTCACATCCCACACCTGAGCCTTTATGAAACGATCCCGTCCCAACATCCGCGACGTTGCCGCGCTGGCGGGCGTATCCCACCAGACAGTTTCTCGTGTCATCAACGGTGATGAGCGCGTGACTGAAGAGACCCGCCAGAAGGTAGAAGCCGCCATTCTGCAGTTGGGCTACCGCCCCAGTTCACTGGCGCGCTCCATGGCATACGGACGCACCTTTACGCTGGCTTTTGTGGCACTGAACTTCACCGATTACACCTTTTCCAGCATGCTGGACGCTGCCGAGTCGGAAGCCCGCCAGCACAACTACTTTACCCTCGCCATTTCGGCGGGAGAAAACAGCAACTACGCCGAACTGGTCAATCAATTGTTCGGTCATCAGCGCGTGGACGGCATGATTGTCGTGGGACCTTCTCTGGTGGAGCATCACGCCGAACTGGCGCACGAAGCGCCGGTAGTATGCATCACTCCGAGGCGCATCTCCGATTTACCCCACACTGTGGACAGCGATAACCGTCAGGGCGGCTGGCTGGCAACCCGCCACCTGCTGGAACTGGGACATCGAAACATCGGCATGATTACCGGACCACAAAATCAGGTCAGCGTACAGGAACGCATGGAAGGATATTGCAAAGCCCTGCAGGAAAGGGGGGTAACCTCTCCTGTCGAGTGGATTGTTGAAGGGGATTGGAGCGCAACCTCTGGATACCATGCTTTTGAGGCGCTTTACCCGCAGGGGGTAAGCGCCATTTTTGCCCAAAATGACCGCATGGCGATTGGCTGTATCCGCGCCGCACGCGATCACGGCGTGAACATTCCCGAAGACCTTTCCATCATCGGCTTTGATGACATTCCTCTGGCATCCTACTTTGATCCACCCCTGACGACCATACGCCAGGACACCGCTGAACTGGGACGCCAGGCGGCGCGTCTTTTGCTGGAATTGCTGAAAAATCCTCAACTGCCGCCCCGTCACACCGTCATCCCCACGCAGTTGATTGTCCGAAAATCTACCTGCGCTTTTCAGGAAAGGAGGTGATGCTTCGTTTCAGAACAGGAAGCAGTTTTTTCAAACATTTTTCAATATCCAAGTGATTTCTCAAGGAGGAAGGAGTCTGTATGAAAATCCGTTTCTTTACTCTGTTCAGCATGTTAATGCTGGTTGTAATGGTGTTCAGCGCCTGCGCGCCCGCCGCTACCCCCACCCCCGAAAAGGTTGTTGAGACAGTCGTGGTGGAAAAAGAAAAAGTTGTGGAAAAGACCGTTGAGGTGCAAAAGGTGGTGACAGCTAACGTCATCACCTACAACTCGTACAACGGCGATCCCAAACCGCGCGCCTTCGATGAGAGCGTGGTGAAGATGTGGAACGAAGCCCATCCCGAGATGCCGGTAGAACATTCCATCATCGCCCACGAGGACTTCAAGCAAGCCATCCGCGCTTACCTGACCGCCGATCCCGCCCCGGATGTGCTGACCTGGTTCGCCGGAAACCGCGCCCGCTTCTTCATCGACAAGGGCTTAATCCTTGACCAGACCAAGATGTGGGAAGATGCCAAACTCAACGAGGTGTACGCTCCCGGTTTCCAGGCGCTGGCAACCTATAACGACAAGAAATATTTCCTGCCGACCAGTTACTACTGGTGGGCAATTTACTACCGCAAGTCCCTGTTTGCCGAGGCTGGCATCGAAAAAGAGCCTGAAACCTGGCAGGATTTGCTGGACGCCTGCGACAAACTGAACGCCAAGGGCATCACCCCCATCACCATCGGTGCGCGCTTCAAATGGCCTGCCGCGGCGTGGTTCGATTATCTGAACATGCGCGTCAACGGTCCGCAGTTCCACATTGACCTGACCGACCTTAAAGTCCCCTACACTGATCCCAAAGTACGCAAGGTCTTCGACTACTGGAAGGAACTGATTGACCACAAGTGCTTCATTGAAGACCCCGCCGCTTACGACTGGCAAGAAGCCATTGACCCGATGGTGCAGGGCAAAGCCGCCATGTATCTGATGGGCGCGTTCATCACCGATTCGTACCCGGATGAGGCAGAAGCCGATCTGGACTTCTTCCGCTTCCCCATCATTGACCCGAACCTGCCGGTTGGCGAAGACGCCCCCACCGACGGTTACTTTGCTTCAGCCACGGCGCGCAACCCCGAGGGCGCGTTAGCCTTCATGGCATTCCTCGGCTCCAAGGAAGTCCAGCAGAAAGCCTTTGAGGAACTGGGACGCCTGCCCACCCGCACCGATGTGGACATCTCCAAAGCCACACCCGCCACGCAGAAAGGCATCAAACTGATTCAGTCTGCCGATTACATTGCCCAGTTCTACGACCGCGACACCACTCCGCCGATGGCGGAAGCCGGTATGGATGGCTTCATGCGCTTCTGGGATGACCCGACCCAGATTGACCAGATTCTGGCTGATCTGGAAGCCGAGCGCCAGCGCATTCTGTCCGAAGGACAGTAAAGATTTGATTTGAGTTCTGGACGGGCTCTCTGGTTATACGCATAGAGAGCCCGTCCTTCCCTCTCTCACCCTGCGAGGTGCGACATGCCGTCTTCCCGTGCGATGCGCGATTATTCCACCGCCAACCTTTTTACCCTTGTCCTCGGCACGCTTTTATTAATCACCTTCATTTTTCTGCCATGGTTTGGGACGGCCCCCGCCCAAAACGGGGCAAGGATTTTCTCGGATAACCTCTATCAGGTTCCGGGGGCAATTCCCGCTCCGCTCATCTGGCTCATTCCCATCGCCACCCTGGGGATTCTGGGGTTTGGCTTGTGGGGCATCCTGACCCCTGAACGCGACCGCCTGGCGGCTTTGTTGGCGGCATTTTGCGCTTTTCTGGGCTTGCTCTACTTTGCCCGTATTTTCGTAGAACCCTCATTGCTGGGTGGAAAAGCCACCCCTGGGGTGGGCTTCTGGATTTCCCTGTTCTCGCTTCTGCTCACCCTCTTCAATCTCCCCATCACCGGTCCGGAAGTAGCCCGTCTCTTCCAGCCCCGAAAGGGAAGCCGCCGTGGCATCGATCCGCGTTTCATCCCCTATCTCTTTCTGATTCCCTCTCTCACTCTGTACCTGGTGTGGATTATCGGTCCTACCTTTTACACCTTCTACCTGAGCCTGACCAATTGGGACGGCGTATCCACTCCGGGGTTCATCGGATTTGCCAATTTCCAGCGGCTGTTCACCCGTGACCGTAACTTCACCGAGGCGCTGGTCAACAACATCCGCTGGCTGTTAATTTTCATCTCCGTCCCCACTACCCTGGGTTTGCTGATGGCAATGATTTTCAATCAGGAAATGTGGGGCAGTCGTTTTTACAAAGTCAGCCTTTACCTGCCGCTGGTGCTTTCCCTGCCCGTCATTGGCTTAATCTGGTCGTGGGTGTACAACCCCCGTCTGGGACTCATTAATAGCCTGCTGAGCCTGCTGGGAGCGACGGATTTACCCGGCTGGCTGGGCGACCGCAAATTAGCCATCTGGTGCGTCATTGCCGCGGCGGTGTGGCGGCAGGTGGGCTACGTGATGGTGCTGTACCTGGCAGGGCTAAAAAATGTAGATCCCATGCTGATTGACGCCGCTCATGTGGACGGCGCCGACCGCTGGCAATTGTTCCGCCATGTCATCTTCCCCCTGCTGGCGCCGGTTACCACCATTGTGGTGGTCATCTCGGTCATCGACTCCCTGCGGGCGTTTGACCTGGTGGCAATCATGACACGCGGAGGACAAAGCACTCAGGTGCTGGCAAACTTCATGTACATTGAAGCCTTCAACAACTACCGCATGGGCTACGCCGCCGCCATCGCCGTGGTGCTGTTCTTTCTGAGCATGGTGTTCATCGGCTTCTACCTGAGCATCGTCATCCGCGATGAACTGGAATATTAAAAGGTGGTCAAGATGAGCGCACTTTCATCCGCTGTTTCTCAAAACCGCGTCCCTTCGCTGGGATGGTTGAAAAGCGGGGGCAAATACACCCTGCTGACCCTCTTTGCCCTGCTCTGGCTTCTGCCGGTCATCGCCGCGGTGGTCACCTCTTTCCGCACCATGGATGACATCACCACGCACGGGTTCTGGAGCATACCGCAGACCGTCACCACGCAGAACTTTGTCAAGGCGTGGGTCAATGCGCGGGTCAACAAGTACCTGCTGAACAGTTTCATCATCACCATCCCCTCGCTCTTCGGCATGCTCTTTTTGTCCTCGATGGGAGCGTATGCGCTGGCACGCTTCAAATTCAAAGCCAACCTGCCGCTGTACTTCATGTTCGTGGCAGGCACGATGCTGCCGTTCCAGATTCTCATGCTTCCGGTCTTCCGCCTGACCAATGCCCTGGGATTGTACGACTCGTACGGCGCGCTGATTCTCATCCACACGGCGTTCCAACTGGGCTTCTGCACCTTTGTTCTGCGCAATTTCATGCGCACCGTCCCCGGCGATATTCTGGACGCCGCCCGTGTGGATGGGTGCAGTGAGTTCCGCATCTACTGGCAAATTGTGCTTCCGCTGACCCTGCCGGCGCTGGCGGCGCTGGCAACCCTGGAATTTACCTGGGTATTTAACGATTACCTCTGGGCAATCATCCTGCTCCGCGCCGACACCCTGCGCCCGGTAACGGCGGGTCTGGCAACCCTGCGCGGGCAGTACAATACCGACTGGCCCGTCATTACCGCCGGAGCGCTACTGGCAACCATTCCCACGCTGGTGGTATTCGTCTTCCTCCAGCGCTACTTCATCCAGGGGTTGACCTTAGGGTCAAGCAAATAAAACAGGTCTTAAAACACAAACGCCCGCAAAATACTCTGCGGGCGTTTCTTTTTTAACCGATATTCCTAATGCTTCTTGTGTCCGTTGCGTTTGGGGCAGAAGTGTCCCTCGGGGTCCATCGGCTCGCCACAATAGGGACAAAGCGGACGACCGCGCGCCGCCACTTCCAAGCCCCAGCGCGCCATGGCGCGAATCTGCGAGCGCGTGCACCAGAAGCGCACCACCCCCGCGCGTTCTTCCATAGAGGCGGGATCTTCCCCCATTTCCTCTTCTGCCACCAGTTCACGGGCGATTAAGATCACCCGGTCATTGTCAGAGTCATAAGCCAGCGCCAGTTCGCCCACCCGAAAGAGCGGATCGACCGGCGGGGTAATGTGCATTTTGGACTCATCGTACTCCGCCGCAGGCGCGCTCAGATGGGGAAAACGGTTGGCAATTTCCTGTAGAAATTCCTCCACCCCCAGTGCCAGGGTTTGAATTTGAATCTTCTCCACAATCAGCGTGACCACCTGATCGTCCTTCACGCCCTGAATGTAGAACACCCGTTTGCCGGGCTGTCCAATCGCATCGGTGGTAATGTGATCCACCGGATTCAAGTCCAGTTCAAAACGCGGCATACCTCAATTCCTTTCTTTTAGTATACCAGTTCCGGCTGTATCTGCTCATC
This sequence comes from Anaerolinea thermophila UNI-1, assembly GCF_000199675.1. Classification (GTDB taxonomy): domain Bacteria; phylum Chloroflexota; class Anaerolineae; order Anaerolineales; family Anaerolineaceae; genus Anaerolinea; species Anaerolinea thermophila. The sequence goes on along the minus strand of NC_014960.1, from coordinate 491,575 downwards.
CCACTGTATCACCTCTACCTGAGGGTCAGGGAACAGTTCCCCCAGCAGTTGACGAATCATGCGCCGGAAAGCCTCTCCATCTCCGGTAGTCAGGAAACGCACGGGGGCAGGTTGATTTCCCTCCACCAGCCAGCCGTGCGCTTCCAGCACCCGGCGGGTTTGGCGCGCCACCGCAGGGGCAGGGTCAATCACCCGCACCTGCTCGCCGACAATCTGCTGGATGAGGGGAATGACAAAGGGGTAATGGGTGCATCCCATGACTACCGTATCCATACCGCGCGCCAGCATGGGAAGCAAAGCATTTTCCAGAATCCGGCGGGTTTCCTCCCCCGCCAGGTTGCCAGCCTCAATTTGCTGAACCAGTCCGGCACAGGTATCCTGCAACAGCGTCACCCCCTGGGCAAAGCGCTCCACCACCGAGGCATACAGCGCCCCCTGGAAGGTTGCCGGAGTTGCCAGCACGCCCACCACCCCCGATTGGGTGGTCTCGGCGGCGGGTTTGACCGCCGGTTCCATGCCCACAAAGGGCGTTTCCGGGAAGGTCTGGCGCAGGTGAAAAAGCGCCGCCGCCGAAGCGGTATTACACGCCACCACAATCACCCGGGCGCCCTGGGCGATGAGAAAACGGGCAATGGACTGGGAAAAGCCGCGCACTTCTTCGAGCGGACGCGGTCCATACGGCACGTGTGCCTGATCCGCCAGATAGATGACCGGCTCGGCAGGCATGAGCGCGCGGATGGCGCGCAGAACCGAAAGCCCGCCTACTCCGGAATCGAACACGCCAATCATAGCCGTATTGTATCCTTATTTTCGCTGGCTGGCGGCTCGAATGAACGCCGAGAATAACGCCCGTTGGGGAGCATGTTCCTGCAACCACTCCGGATGCCACTGTACCCCAATGGCAAAGGGATGTCCCTCGACCTCCACCGCTTCCACCAAACCGTCCGGGGCGTGCGCTGTCACCCGCAGAGAGGGCGCCACCTTGGAAATGCCCTGGTGATGCAAACTATTCACTTCAAAATGCGTCCCCCCCAGCATCTGTGCTAGCCGGCTTTGAGCCTCTATCTCCACGGCATGTGCCAGGGTGTTGCGGGGAAAGTCTGGATAATAATCGTGCTTCAATGCGCCGGGCTTTTGATCGGCGATATCCGAGTACAGCGTGCCCCCAAGGGCAACGTTCATCACCTGCGCCCCCCGACAGATGCCCAGCAGGGGCGTAGACGTTTCCAGCGCCAGGTGTACCAGGGTTATTTCTAAGGAATCCCGTTCAGCCTGAATGTCATACACCCGGGGGTGGGGTTCTCCCCCATACAGGTTAGGGTCAATATCGCCGCCGCCAATCAGCAACACCCCATCCAGGCGTTGCAACAAAGCCGGGAGTTTTTCCGCCGGGTACACCGGCGGAATCAACACAGGCATCCCTCCCGCACGTTGAACAGCATGAATATAGGAAAAAGGGGTAGAATACCAGTGGGTTTGACCCGGTTCTCCCTCTTTTCGGATGCTGGTGATTCCAATCAAGGGCAAGGTCATCTCTTCCTCCATCAGGGTAAAACATCAATGCGTCAAAAACTGAAACACAAAAAGGTGCAGTCAAATCAGACTGCACCTTAAAGTTTACACCACCATGAGGATTAGAAGCGCTGTTTGAGGCGGGCGCTCTTACCCGTGCGATTGCGCAGGTAGAACAGACGAGCGCGGCGTACTTTGCTGTGGCGTTCCACCACCACCTTCTCAATGCGCGGCGAGTAGGTGAGGAAGGTGCGCTCCACACCGATGCCGTTGGAAGCCACGCGGCGCACAGTGAAGGTAGAACCGGCACCCGCGTTCTTGGTAAACAGGACTGTGCCTTTAAACTCCTGAACGCGCTCCCGGTTACCTTCTTTGATTTTTACATGCACACTCACCACGTCGCCGGGTCGCAACGGTGGAACGTTCGGATTGGGCTGGGGTTCAATTGCTTTCAAAATTTGCTCGCTCATGGTTAAATAATCCTTCCATGGTTATAATGGCTCATTTCAGTACCGCCCGTAGGCGCAAGGCGGGATTATATCATGGGAATGGTGACAGGTAAAGGGTTTTTTCACCCCGTTTTTCACCTCACCCCCAACCCCGGAAAAAGATTATATCGCTAAAACAGGTGACTCGACAAACCTTTGGTTGATGGTAGAATCAGAGCATGAAAGTTGCATACATGCGGGAAACTGTGGAGAGGGGGGCGATCAGGAAATACAGGTTTTCTCTCTCCCGTTCCCGGGTCTGGTTGGGAACCCCGCGCGAACCTTTTGCAGGTAAGTGGGGTTGAGGAAAGAGGAGTGATCCACTATGTCAGGAATGGAACGTTTTACCCAAAGGGCGCGGCGCGTGCTCAGTCTGGCTCATCAGGAAGCCGAGCGCCTGCGCCAGGACACAATCAACACGGAACACTTACTGTTGGGCTTGATCGAGGAAGATGGTGGAATTGCCGGTCGAGTTCTGCGCGAGTTAGGACTGGAGCCTGACCGTGTGCGCGAGATGGTCGAGCGCCTGGGCGGCATTGGCACCTACCGCGGCGGGAAAATCGACCTCGCTCCCGGCACTCAACAGGTACTGGAATACGCCATTGAAGAAGCCCGCCGCATGGGGCATCACTACATTGGCACCGAGCACCTCTTGCTCGGGCTGGTGCGCTCCACCGATGGACTGGGTATGGAAGTGTTGCGTAAACTGGGCGTCACCGCCGAGCAAATCCGCCGCCAAACCCGGCGCATCCTGCAGGAAAGCAGTTCTGCACCCACCGGCGCGCCCGCCGGAACAGCCCCGGCAAGCGGACGCCCTGCCTCTGCCCGGCAGGAAAAGGAACGTCCCAAAACTCCGCTGGTGGATCAACTGGCGGTGGATTTAACCGCCAAAGCCGAAGAAGGCAAACTCGACCCGGTCATCGGACGTCAGATGGAAATTGAGCGCGTCATTCAAATTCTGGCGCGCCGTTCCAAGAACAACCCGGCGCTCATCGGTGAGCCCGGTGTAGGCAAGACCGCCATCGTCGAAGGGCTGGCTCAGCGCATCGTCGAAGGCGATGTGCCGCCGCTGTTGCTGGGCAAGCGCGTCCTGCAACTGGATGTGGGTTCGCTGGTGGCTGGCACCATGTACCGCGGTCAGTTCGAGGAACGCCTCAAGCGGGTGATTGACGAACTGAAATCTTCGGGCGCCATCCTGTTCATTGACGAAGTGCACATGCTGGTCGGCGCAGGCGCGGCGGGTTCCTCGGTGGATGCCGCCAACATCCTCAAGCCGGCTCTGTCGCGCGGCGAACTGCAGGTCATCGGCGCGACCACGCTGGACGAGTACCGCAAGCACATCGAAAGCGATGCCGCGCTGGAGCGCCGCTTCCAGCCCATCATCGTCAACGAGCCTTCCATTGAGGAAACCATCGAAATCCTCAAGGGCATCAAGACGGCTTACGAGGAACATCACCGCCTGACCATCACCGATGAAGCCCTGGAAGCCGCCGCCAAACTTTCGGCGCGCTACGTCACCGACCGCTTCCTGCCCGATAAAGCCATTGACCTGGTGGACGAAGCCGCCTCGCGGGTGCGCATGTATAAGAGCAGTGCCGCGGCAACTGCCCGCGAGATCATGAAGAAACTGCGCGAGGTGCGCCAGAATCATGCCCTTGCCGTCGAAGATGGGCGCATGGACGACGCGCAGGAATTTCTGGAGAGAGAAGCCGAACTGGAAGAACAACTGGAGCGCCTGCGCACCGGCTGGGATCGCGCCGCCAGCCCCAAGGTGACTGCCGACGACATCGCCGAGGTGGTCTCCATGTGGACGGGCGTGCCGGTGATGCAGATGGCAACCGAAGAGTCCGAGCGTTTGCTCCACATGGAAGAAGAACTGCGCAAACACATTGTGGGACAGGACGAAGCCATTGACGCCATCGCCAAAGCGGTGCGCCGCGCCCGCGCCGGACTGAAAGACCCGCGCCGTCCCATCGGCTCGTTCATCTTCCTCGGTCCCACCGGCGTTGGCAAGACTGAACTGACCAAAGCCCTGGCTCGCTTCATGTTCGGGAGCGAGGAAGCCCTCATTCAACTGGACATGAGCGAATTCATGGAACGCCACACCGTCAGCCGTCTGGTAGGCGCGCCGCCCGGATACGTGGGCTACGAAGAAGCCGGTCAACTTACCGAAGCCATCCGCCGCCGCCCGTACTCCATCGTGGTGTTCGATGAAATCGAAAAAGCCCACCCCGAAGCCCACAACATGCTCCTGCAAATCATGGAAGAGGGGCACCTCTCGGATGCCAAGGGGCACAAGGTGGACTTCCGCAACGCCATCATCATCATGACCTCGAACATCGGCGCGGATATGATCAAACGCCAGACTTCGCTGGGCTTCCCGCTGGCGAAGGACCAGACCAAAGAAGAGCAGGAAGCCTATGAGGACATGCGCAAGAAACTGCTCGACTCCCTGCGGCGGGTGTTCCGCCCCGAGTTCATCAACCGTCTGGACTCGGTCATCGTCTTCCGGGCCCTCAACCGCGAGCACATCCGCCAGATTGTCAACCTGGAACTCAACAAGGTGGCGGAGCGGCTCAAGGAAAATGGCATCACCCTGCGGGCAACCGAAGCCGCACTGGACAAACTGGCAGAAGAGGGCTACGATCCCGAAATGGGCGCGCGTCCGTTACGCCGCGTCATCCAGAACAAGGTGGAAGACCGCCTGTCCGATCTGGTGCTGGCGAAGGAATTCAACCCCGGCGATGAGGTGCTGGTGGATCTCGATCCCGAGACCAACGATATCATCCTCTGCCGCTCAGAGGAAAGCCCTCAAGAGCCTGAACAAGCCCTCAACGTAGGCTAAAATCAACCTCCAAAAATCACACCCCCGGCTGTCTGTCGGGGGTGTGTTGATTCGATTGCCTTGAAGGAAGCGCTACGCTTTAACCGCCAGATACTCCGCGCCGCGCTTGATGGCTTCAATGTTGAGAGGCAGCAAACGTTGATGCCGCGCAGGCATGTGCGCCTCCAGCGTCCGGACCAGTGCCTCCAGCGACAGGATGGGCAGGTTAGCCAGCAGTGCGCCGAGCATCACCATGTTGGTCATGCGGCGGTCACCCAGTTCCTCGGCAATCTCGTTGCCCGGCACCATCACCCAGTGAATATCGGTGCGGGCGGGCTGGCGGTTGACCATCGAGGCATTGACAATCAGCACGCCGCCGCTCTTGACCAGCGGCTCGTATTTATCCAGCGAAGGCAGATTCATGGCAATGACCGCCTGCGGATGCTTGACCAGCGGCGAGCCAATCTCTTCATCGGAAATGACCACCGTGCAGTTCGCCGTACCGCCGCGCATTTCCGGACCGTACGAGGGAATCCAGGTCACTTCTTTACCCGCATCCATGGCGGCGTAAGAAAGCAACTGTCCGGCAAACAGCACACCCTGCCCGCCAAACCCGGAAACGATGATTTCTGTCTGCATATCTGTTTCCTCCCTTAGATGCGAATCTGCGCCACCGTTGGAGCGACTTTGAAATCGCCGAGCGGATAATACTCAATCATGTGCTCTTCAAGCCAGTGGAGCGCATCCACCGGGGTCATGCCCCAGTTCGTCGGGCAGGTGGAGAGGAATTCCACCATGGAAAAGCCCAGCCCCTGGGCTTGCACCTCCAGCGCGGTGCGGATGGCTTTCTTTGCCAGACGGATATTCTTGGGGTCGTGCAGACTGCGGCGCACCACATAAGAAGCCCCTTCCAGCGTCGCCAGCAATTCGGCGGCACGGATGGGATACCCGGCGGTTTCCACGTCGCGCCCGCTGGGCGACGAGGTAGTGCGCTGACCGGGCAAAGTGGTGGGCGCCATTTGTCCACCGGTCATGCCGTAGTTGGCGTTGTTGATGAAGAACACGGTGATGTTCTCCCCACGGGCGGCGGCATGCACCACCTCTGCCATGCCGATAGACGCCATATCGCCATCGCCCTGGTAGGTGACCACAAAACGGTCGGGCAACACGCGTTTGATGCCGGTTGCCATGGCGGGGGCGCGTCCATGCGGCGCCTGCACCCAGTCAAAATCAAAGTAGTTATAGGCAAACACCGAACATCCCACCGAGGCAACGCCGACCATGCGGTCGCGGATGCCCATTTCGTCAATCACCTCGGCAATCAGGCGATGGGCAACACCATGCGTACACCCGGGGCAGTAATGTGTATTCACATCTGCCAGCGCCTCAGGGCGTTGATAGACGATTTCCTCCGGAAGAATTTGTTCCATGACCATCGCGCCTACCTCCTAATTCTTACCATTCATGCGCTGAAGCCAGCGTTCGCGCGGGTGCCCTTCCAGCGTCAATCCACCGGAAGCGATGCGCTGAATCTCGGCAAGGATTTCATCCGGGAAGGGCATCACCCCACCCAGGCGCCCGTAAAACTCCACCGGCTTCTGTCCGGAAACCGCCAGGCGCACGTCTTCCAGCATCTGTCCGGCGTTCATCTCCACCACCAGGAATCCCTCCACGCGTTCTGCCAATTTGCGAATATGAGCATAAGGGAAAGGACTGAGGGTAATGGGGCGTAGCAAGCCCACCGGGATGCCTTCGGCGCGGGCGGCGCGTACTGCCGAAAGCGCCACACGTCCCGCCGAACCAAAGCCAACCACCACATAGCGGGCATCGTCCATGAAGTACTCTTTGAAACGGATTTCGTTGGCTTCCACCTCCTGCCAGCGGCGCAAGAGGCGCAGGTTGGTCTGCTCCTCATCAGGGGGGTTGAGGTAAATGCTGGTGAGGATATTCTTCTCGCGCTTGCCCATCATGCCGGTTGCCGCCCATTCAGGATACACGGTCTTCACCGGGCGCATGGGGGGAAGTTCTGCCGGTTCCATCATCTGACCCAGCGAGCCATCCAGCAGAACCACAGCAACCGTGCGGTACTTCTCCGCCAGGTCAAACGCCAGCACGGTCAGGTCCACCGCTTCCTGCACGCTGGCAGGCGCCAGCACGATGAGGTGATAATCGCCATGCCCGCCACCGTGCACAATCTGATTGTAGTCGCTCTGCGCCGGGGCAATGTTGCCCAAGCCCGGACCGCCGCGCATCACATCCACCAGCACGGCAGGCACTTCGGTGCCGATGATGTAGGAAATCCCCTCCATCATTAAACTGATACCGGGGCTGGATGAAGATGTCATCACTCTCGCCCCGGTACACGCCGCTCCGTACACCATGTTGATGGCCGCAAGTTCGGACTCTGCCTGTACAAAGGCGCGTCCCAACTCGGGCATGCGCTTGGACATCCATTCCAGCAGTTCGGTCTGCGGCGTGATGGGGTAGCCAAAATATGCCTGCAACCCCGCGCGGATAGCGGCTTCGGCAATGGCTTCATTCCCTTTCAGCAATTCACGTGCCATGGGTATTCCTCCTAAGCCTCAGCGGTTTTGCGGGCTGGCGCTTTTTGCCGGTACACGGTAATGGCGGCTTCCGGACAAACTACCGCACAAATGCCACAGCCGGTGCAGCCGGGTCCTGCCAGTTCCGCCGGATGGTATCCCTTGGCGGTGAGACGATCGGGCGAGAGGCGCAATACGTGTTGAGGACAGGCGGCGACGCACAACTCGCAACCCTTACAATACAAATCGCTGACAACTATACGTCCCTGTACGGGCATTCGCAGTCCTCCTGTGAAAATTTGAGAACTCGGACAAAATCTGTGCGCTTTTTGCGCACACCTTCATTATGGCGCAATTCTCGATAAAAAAGGTAGTGATAAGTTTCCGCAGGAAGGCAAACAATCTTCATGTAACCTTCAGGCAGTTTGTGCATCCAAATTCAAACAACCTGCCTTCCCGCTTCTTCAGGGAAAAGGCAGGTTGTTCTAAGAAAACCCACAAGCCTCAGATCAATCGTCTTTTTTCTCGCGCTGCTTGCGCCGCGCCAAACGCAGGACCCGTTGCACCAGTTCATTCAGCCGGGGGTCAAGGGCTTCTTCGTGCGCTTCAAGGGTATGGCGTTGAAACTCGTCTTCAATGGTAATCACATACTCAAATTGATTCACCGCCATGGTCTGCACCTTCAGGCGCGGGGGAAGGCGAAAGAACTCGCTCTTCTCTACCAGTTCTTCCAGTTCTTCACGCTCTTCCGGGTCAAGATGTTCGGTATCAATGATGGCTTGCATGGTCAATCCGGCAAAACCGCCCGTGCGCTCCACCTGAATAATCATACTCCCCTCAACAATCGGATAAAAGCATCCAGACAGCCGGGATTCTGATTACCGTTGCCGCCGCCATCGCCAGTGACTTCGATGCCCACCAGCGACCAGGCGCGTTTGACCGCCTGTTGCTCCAGACTGTTCACCCCAAACAGATCTCCCGCCACTGCAAAGGTGAGATTGGCGGCATCCTGGAAGGTCGAACCGGCACGCAGGCGGTCGCGCAGAGTAACGTACCAGATACGCCCGGCTTTTTCCCAGGCATACCCGCCCATCTCGATTGCCGCATAGTAAAACGCATGGTTGGGAATGCCCGAGTTGATATGGACTCCGCCGTTGTCGCGGGTGGTGGTGACGTAATCGCGCATATGCCCGGGCTGAGGGTCTTTGCCCAGGATGGGGTCGTTGTAGGCTGTGCCGGGCTCTTTCATCGAGCGCAGTCCCACCCCGTTGACGTTGGCGGTAAACAGTCCTTTACCGATGATCCAGTCCGCCTCGGCAGCCGTTTGGCGCAGTTGATACTGGCGCACCAGCGAGCCAAACACATCCGAGAAAGATTCGTTCAGCGCCCCGGATTGATTGGCGTAAGTCAGGTTCGCCGTGTACTGGGTAACACCGTGAGTTAATTCATGCCCGATGACGTCCAGCGAAATGGTAAAGCGGTTGAAGAGACGATCTTCTTCGGGCAGGTCCTCATCGCCGTCGCCATACACCATCTGATAGCCGTTCCAGAAGGCATTGTCATACCCCTGCTGGTAATGCACGGTTGAGACCAGCGGCATGCCCGCGCCGTCAATCGAGTTACGCTGATAGATATCCCAGAACAGGTCGTAGGTGGCACCGGAGCCGTCGTAGGCTTCATCTACGGCGGGGTCGCCGCTGGGCGCCGCCCCTTCGGCGCGCACCAGCACACCCGGCAGGTTGCTCAAATACTGCGCCGAATGCACCGAACGCTGGCGTACCGCTGGTCCGGCTGTCCGCAGGGCTTCGGCGCGCACGGCAACTTTCTGGCGCTGTTCGCGCATCTGCTCGGAAAGCGCCAGGGCTTGTCTGGCGCGCTCCTGTTGCACCTCAGTACCCTTCTCGGCAATGCGCTCCAGCATGTAGGGCGGAATGACACAGAAAAGAGGATGACGGTGAGACAAGATTTCACCTCCACAGACAAATTATGGACTCTTCTTGTTCAAATTCAGTATAGCCCGAGGAAAGGCAAAACACAAGACTTTTTGAGGATTGATCCCCAAGCCAAAACCCTTACCATTCCCCTTGACGGAAGCCCCTTCCCTTTGTATAAACAAATTAAAAACTGCAACAACAGGAAAAAATCATGACTGAACTCACCCTTTCCCCCCGTGGAGAAGACCTGCGCCGTGCCATGCGCCGCTGGGTCACGGGGGTTTCCATCGTCACCGCCGCACATGAGGGCAAACGCCACGGCATGACCGTCAATTCGTTCGTCTCCGTTTCCCTCGACCCGCCTCTGGTGACGGTAACACTGGCAAACACCACCCGCACGCACAAACTGGTCAGCGCCTCCGGGCGTTTCGGGGTGACCATTCTGGATATCCACCAGCAGAATCTCTCCGACCGCTTTGCCGGGCGCATTCCCGAAGACGGCGACCGTTTTCACGATGTGCAGATATTTTCACTTTCCGGAGAAATTCCTTTATTGAGCGATGGGTTGGCGGCGCTGGAATGCCGTGTGGTACACTGCTACGAAATGCCCCACTCCACCCTGTTTATCGGTGAGGTGGAGCAGGTGTGGATACGCGAGGACGGCGAACCGCTGGTGTACGTCAACCGGGCATACCGTTGTCTGAAAGAGTGCTAACTTCTGGGGGCTGGTGAAGAAGGGAGGGAAGCATGTCTCGAGAGCCGTTGAGCGAAGAGGAACGCCGCTTGCTGTTACAACTGGCGCGCCGCTCCATCGAAGCCGCGGTGAACGGCAAGCCTCTGCCGGAAATCCGTGCCGAAGATTACCCGGCGCGACTGTTCGAACCGGGGGTGTGCTTTGTCACCCTGACAGACGCGCGCGGCGAACTGCGCGGATGCGTGGGCGCGCTGGAAGCCTATCAACCACTGGTGGAAGACGTGCGCGAGCATGCCGTCGCCGCCGCGCTGGAAGATTACCGCTTTCCCCCGGTGCGTCCGCATGAAGTAGATCATCTCAAGATTGAAATTTCCCGCCTGACTCCGCCGCGCCCCCTACCCTATGAGAACCCCGAAGACCTGCCCCGCCTGCTGAGACCGCACGTGGACGGCGTCATCCTGCGCGATGGCATCCGCCGGGCGACTTTCCTGCCGCAGGTATGGGAGAAGATTCCCAACCCGGAAGAGTTTCTCAGCCACCTGTGCCAGAAGATGGGCGCGCCTGCCAGTTTGTGGCGGAAAAAGAAACTGGACGTGTACACCTACGAAGTGGAAGAATTTCACGAATAAAACCAAAGCCCCCCAGCCGGGCGCTGGGGGGCTCATTCTCTTTCTTCTTCACAGAAATTACAGCGAGCGATTCAACCGCGCCTGTTTATAGGCTTGCCCGTAGAAGTGATACAGAACCGCGGCGGCATATGTGCCCGTAAAAATCACCCCAATCACACAGGCAATCGAGCCAAGTCCGGCAATGAACCCGGCAAGAATTGTCGCCAGCACGACCAGCACATAGCCACCCAGGTTAGCGGTCACGGTGCGCCAAACCTCACCAAACTGGAACGCCGCGCTCATGCTTCCGGTGGCGGCAAAGCGCGCATACGCCGCCGGCGCCAGCAAGTTCAGCACCAGCCCGTACAGAAGAATAAACAGTGCCAGACATACCACCAGCAGAATCAGAACAGCGTTGGCAAAGTCGGTATTGTAAGAATTGCTCAGAGCAGCGCTGAACACGCTCATTAAAATCACCAGCACCAGCATAGGCACAGAATACACCAGCCCGATGACAAACCCCTTGAAACCATCGCCCAGGTGCTTGCCAAAATCCACTTCGGGCAAAATCGGGAGTTCATCGCGAATCACCCGGCGGGTGATTTCCAACCCCCAGCCCAACAGAACCAGCACACCCACCACCGGGATCAACGAAATCACGGCAACCAGGGCAATCTTGGAAAGCCAGTTTTGATCTTCAAAGACAAAGGTAAAAGGCTTGGCGAAATCCATAAGAACTTTCCTCTTTTCCAGGATGGCTAAAAGTGGACGTACTGATCCACTTTAATCACAAAGATGGTGGCATGGCGAGTGCCGGGTTCGGCGGGTGTCTGACAATTGTTGCGGATAATTTGCAGGGCGGGTTCAACCTGCTCATCTTCACACCCCACCATCAGAGTGGTGTTTCCACGCCGCCAGAAACCACCCGTCGAAGCAATCATGGTTACCCGGTAACCGGCGGAGGTCAGGGCTTGAGAGACCGCATCATGATCAATATCACGCAGAATAGCAAGAATCAGTTTCATGGCTAAATCTCCTCATAATGATCCACTTCGAGGGTGAAAACAGTCGCCCCACCTACCGTGATCGGTGTGGGGGTAGGCATGGGCAGGGGGGCGCTTTCCAACGGGATGGCAATGAACTCCACCCGTTGACGACAATTTTCGTGCAGGGATTGTTCCACCTGTTCCTGCTTCTCCGGCGGTACGCCGATGATCAGGGTGGCATTGCGCCGCCCCAAAAAGCCACCCACACTGGGAAGCCGCTCCACATGCAATCCCAACTTCTCCACGGCTTCGCGGGCAATTTCGGCGTCCTGCGCCTGCACCACGGCAATCCACAGGCGAATGGGTTGAGTTGGAAACTCCGCGCTCATTCATCCTCCTTTCTCCAAAAGCGGATAAGGACCTCAGGTCAAGGCAATGCGTCGGGCTTCCGAGCCGGTGACCGTGTAAGCAGGATGTCCCGGAAACCGCACGGTCGTGGTATTCCCTTCCCGTGTCACACTGATTCTCTGATATTTTACCGTAACCGGGAAAGGAAAAGCATTAAATTCGCGCACTTCTACCAGATGAGAGGTAATTTTCTCAATTCCCGCAATGCGCAGGAACAATTTCAAAGGGGGCATGCCCCAGAGATGCCCGGCTTCGCCCAGCGGCGCGCCGGTTTCGGCATGATAGTACTGATAAAAGTTGTGGCGGGACTTAAGTGCACCCAGCACAGGCTGGATGAAACGCAAAAACAAATCGGAGGCTTCTCGTCGCATGCCTAAATCAAGAAGGCTGTGCGCAATCCAGGTATTCCAGGGCAAAGACACCGCCTGCCACTCGGGAAGAGCGTCCTGTTGCCTGCCTGCCAGCATGGGAAAGCCAAAGCGATGCAGCATGTGTCTGAAAAGCGTCTTCTGTACCAGCGTTTTGGCTTGCTTGTCCTTTACCACCCCAGCCCACAGAGGCAGGAACAGGCTGATGTCCACCACGTCCAACCCGGCAGCCAGCACTTTGCCATGATCTCTACCTGGAACGCCGCTGACCGAAATTTCTTCCACGCTGGCAAACAGGTTGCGGCTGGTAAAGCGCCCCACCCCGTTTTGCCAGGAAATCTCACGCGGGGAAAACTCTTCCTGCACAACCTCATTCACGGCGTTGATGCCACGCAGGCGCACAATTGCCGAGAGGGTATGCGATTCGGGAGCGAACAACTGCACCACCAGACGCTGCGGCTTCAGTGGCTGGCGTTTGGGCTTGAACGTCCCCGAACCGCTGAAGGACAGCAATTCACGGGCGGCTGGCGCACGGTGAGACTGCATATCCCGGTAGCGGAACACCCCGCTGCGGTGATCCCAGCAGGACTGCACCGCCGCGAACAACAGCGCGGCTTTGGCTTCCAGCCAGGCTTCCTCCTCACCCCGCTCCAGGCGACGCGCCAGTTTCAACAAACTGCGCACCTCGCGAAACAACATGGCTCCCAAAGTTGGCGACTCCACCCATTCAATGCTTACTCCCTGCGATAGCGGATGCCAGAGGTCAAAGAGGGGATGATTTTCCAGCATGGTTTGCAGAGGATGCTGGTATTCGGGCAGGGCGTCCTGATCGCGGTCATGTTCGTAATCCAACCATGCCTGCACCAGACGGAATCCCATGGCAAAGAGCGTTTCTGCCTCTTCTGCAGAGAGGGCTTCGAGATCGCACAATTGCGTCAACAGAGGGAGCGCCAGCCGGGTAGAGCGCTGACCGCCCAGGCCGGGCTTCCAGATAGGCGTACCCTGTTCGTCCACCGTGCCGGCGAAATTTCGCAACAGGCGACTGCCTAAATCGGGAATGCCGGGCAGGACTTCCAGCAGATAGAGACTGTCAAATGCCGTCTGACCGCTCCACAGGTAGGGGTAGTCACTGCCATCACCACGGGGGGAATACCCCTGATCAGGTCGGCGGGTAAGAACAAAGGAATCTTCGGGCAGGGCATCGGTGCGCGTTTGTAGCAGAGAAACCCCGGCAACCTGCGCCTGCCAGAAGAGCGCGTCCCACTCTGGATTGGGAGTGCTCACCTCCATGAGGTCAGCGGTGCTCTGTAATTCAATGCGCGCCGTGACGGCGTCCCATGCCTGCAGGGTGGCTTCGCGGGCTTGTTCAAAGGCCTGCTCGGTCTCAGCGGCAACCGAAACCGCCCAGTGAAAGGCAACACTCCCCCCTGGATACAGGTTGATGGGCAGGCACAGCGAAGGATACACCCCCTTCCCGGGCTGAATTCCACCGGAGACGAACACCACCACCGCCAGGTCGCTGGTATTGCCCTGCAGAACGGTGTTCAATCCCATGGGCAGAATCCCCAGTCCCACGCCGTAACCTAACGGTTCCAGCAGTCCTGCCCAGTCCACACAGCCTTCCTGTGCCAGCACACTACGATTGAGCACCCGCACCCGCCCTGCCAGCGTTTGCGACGAGTCCACGCGGTACTCCAACTGCACATCCACCCCTTCAAAGGGAGACAAACTAATCGAAAGGTAACCGGGCAGGATTTGGGTGACCTGTGGAGAGCGATGAAACTCCGCCGGGTCGTGAACAGTTTGCTGACCAAAACGAAAGATAGGAAACAGGCGCATCTGCGCGGCGCGCAACCCCAGCGTGGTGGTCACCGCCAGAGCAGGCGGTTCGCCGCCTCCCAGTTGCAAAGCCCAGATGATGTCATTTGAATAGGTCGTGGAAGTAACCCGCGCATTCGCCGCCAGTGTCAGGAACAGGGGGGAATCTCCGTTCAATTTCCATGAGCGCATAAAATGATTGTACCATGCTCTCCAAAAGGCACATCCTCAAGCCGTACACCTTCTCAGGACTTTTGTGAGGCACTTAAGAATGCTTCTCGTGAAACCCTTGACCGTTTGAGGATTCTCCGTTACATTAAACTCAGATTAACTCTGAGAAAGGAAGCAATGCGCATGGTGATCTCTGTTGCCCAAGTTGCTGTTCGTCTCCGCACCGATGGGGGTGGCGCGTTGATTCCTTCTCGGAGTGTGTCTACAGGCAGGTAATCTACACGAATTTACCGATACGCCAGCCACGGACATGCTCCCGCCCCGTGGCTGGTTTTGTTTTCCCCACCGGGCAAACCGCTGACAAACTCTGTTTTGTACGAGGACACTGACATGGAAACAAAAATCTTTTTACCCTCTTCGTTTACTTCCCGACCGGCAACACTCACCGATGCGGAAGCTGTAGCCAATTTGTTAAACCTTTGCTTTGTGGAATGGACTGGCTCGCCGGAGACCAGCACCCAGGATCTGCATAGTTTCTGGACAAACCCGATGATGAATCTGGAACGGGATACCCTGTTGATTCTGGACACTCATCAACAGGTGGTTGCGTATGGCGAAATGTACGACGCTCCCCCTCATGTGCGTCTGTACCTGTACGGCAGGGTGCACCCACAATCCAGGGGCAAAGGCTTGGGCACTGCCCTGGTGCAGTGGGGACTGGCACGCGCTTCCCTCAGTCTGGAGAAAGCCCCAGCCGATGCGCGAGTGGTGTTACATCAGTTCCTGCCTGCACAAGCCGTTGAGGGAGCGCGCCTGCTGGAAAGCCTTGGTTTTCGGCACATCCGCAACAGTTACCAGATGCGCATCGAACTCAGTACACCGCCCCAAGCGGCATCCTTCCCGGCACACATCCAGGTGCGCACAGTCCATTTGGAAAACGAACTGGAAGCGCTGGTGCGCGCACACCGGCAAGCCTTCCATGACCACTGGGGCTATGTGGAAACACCCATGGAAGAAGCCCTGAAAGACTGGCGTCACTGGGTTGAAACCGACCCGCGCTGTGACCCGACACTGTGGTTTCTCGCCATGGATGGCGATGAGATTGCCGGGTACTGTCTATGCTCCCCGGGCACTGAGGAAGACCCGCAACTGGGCTGGGTGAACTTGCTGGGGGTGCGCCGCGAGTGGCGCAAACAGGGGCTGGGACTGGCGCTGTTATTGCACGGGTTCGATGCCCTGTACCAGCGTGGCTTCCACCGCATCGGGCTGGGGGTGGACGCTTCCAGCCTGACCGGCGCCACCCGTCTGTATCAACGCGCCGGGATGCACGTGCATCGAGAGTATCATCTCTTCGAATACGAAGTGCGCCCCGGCAAAGATTATTTGAGGCAAAGCCTTGAAGATCATGAACGCGAAAAAGACACTGCTGAATGAAACCTTAATCTGGTTTTTGATTGCCATGATTCTGGCAAACATCGCCGGATCCATGTACATGGATCTCCTGCCCCTCTACCTGCAGGAATTGAACGCCAGCGTGGCGCAGGTAGGGCTGTTCTTCACCCTTTCCGCCATCATCCCGCTGGCATTGCAAATTCTGGGCGGGTGGATTTCCGATAGTCTGGGACGCCTGCGCAGTATTGCCCTGGGCAGTCTGGCGGGAGTACTCTCGTATGTTGGCTTGGTGCTGGCGCCATCATGGGAATGGCTCCTGCTGGCGCAAGGGCTGGGCGCGGTGACCTCGGCACTGGTCGCGCCCAGTTATGGGGCTTTCATCGCCGAGTCTTCCAGCGAAGAAAACCGCGCCCGCGTCTTTGGCGTGGTCGAAACACTGTATTCGGTGGTAGGTATCGTGGGTCCACCGCTGGGAGCCTGGCTGGTGGAACTGCGCGGCTTCAAGCCCATGCTGTTTGTGGCGGGCATCCTCTACCTGAGCGCCACCATCATCCGCGTGCGTATGGCGCGCAATGCCCGCCGTCAAAACCCTGCGCCTGCCAGCGCGCTGACGCTGGACAGCCTGCGTGGAAATTTGCGCAGTCTGCTGATTCTGCTGGTGAGCGGCGGACTGCTGACCTGGCTGTTTCTCACCGATGGGGTACGGGATATCTTCTTCCGCATGTCGTTCACCTTCTTCCCGGTGTACCTCAAATCGGTGGGTGGGCTGACCATTCAGCAAATTGGCTGGCTGAGTGCCTCGCTCAGTACCGCTATCATGGCAACCAATCTGTTGGGCGGCTGGCTGGCTGACCGTAAGGGCGAACACGTTGCCATCAGCCTGGGATTTTTGCTGGATGGCATTTCCATGCTCATCTTTCTGCGTGCCAGCACCTTCCCCCTGTTCCTGCTCTCATGGGTGCTGGCGGGGGTGGGCATCGGCATGATGAGCCCGGCATACAGTTCGCTGATGAGTAAAGCCCTGCCGGAACGTCTGCGCGGCACCGGTTTTGGTCTGCTTCATTCCAGCCTGGGGGTATTCTCGCTCCCCGCCCCTTCGATTGGAGCGTATCTTTACGAAAAGTTCAGCCCGCGCGCACCCTTCATGCTCACCACCGTAATTTCTTTCCTGACCATTCTGCCGGCGTGGTTCAAATTCCGCCCTCAAAAGGCAACGCCTGCGCCGCTTGCCGTAGAGGGACAAACCGCACCGGTGAGCGAACAGGGCTGAGCCACACCCTCCAAGAAAAACCATCCCCTCCCCAGAACGTCTGGAGAGGGGATTTTTCTTTCGTTCATCCACCTAATAATGTCCCACCCTGCCTTCCACCATGCGCTCCAGGTCCTTGAGGCGGAAGAGGGTGATGTGTCCCTCGGTGTCGAAGGTCAGCACACCCTCGCGCCGCAGGGTAACCATGACCTGATTGACGCGCTTGCGCGAAGAGCCCACCAGTTCGGCAATATCGCCCTGGGTGAGGCGCAGGGGGATGAACACCCCGCCGCCCTGCTCCCTGCCGTAGGTGTGCGCCAGCGAAAGCAATTGCCGGGCAATACGCCCGGGGATATCCAGCGAGGCATACGCCTGCACGTTTTCGGTGGTCAGGCGCACCCTTGCCGAGAGGATGCGCAGTAAATTCTCGTTCATCTGCGGAATGGTGCGCAGGGCTTCCTGGAACATTTCGCCGGTCATCCAGATAGTCTCGGTGCGCTCCAGCGTCACCACACTGGCAGAGCGCTCCCCGCCGTCAATGACACCCAGTTCACCTACCGTATCGCCGGGACCCAGAATGTTGACGATAACCTCTGTACCGTCCACCTGAGGCACATAGATCTTCACCGTGCCGCTGAGGATGAAGTACACCGTCTCGCCGGGTGTGCCTGCCACAATCAGTTCCACGCCGGGGGGAAAGGTGCGGCTGTATGCCCGCGCCGCCACCCACTCCAATTGCTGAGGGGTTAGCCCGCGAAACAGGCGCACGCTTTCCAGTCCTGAGGTTAATTCTCGTAGGCCCATGTTCGTCCACCCGAAGGGTTGAAGTCTTTATTTCTGAATTGTTAATAGTATACCGCACTATACTATAAATCCCGATTGTGCTGAAAAGGTGAATTCCTTAAAAACCAGCCGGCAGAGCCATTTGTGCCATCTTCGAAAAACAAAAAGTCCCCCTGGCAGGGGGACTTAAGCCATGCAAAGCAAAACCGGTGGCTAGATATCCAGATTGCGCACATCCCGTGCATGCGTCTGGATAAACTTGGTACGCGGCGGCACCGCCGCTCCCATCAGCATATCGAAGGTGCGGTCGGCGGCAGCGGCGTCTTCCACCGTCACCATCAGCAGGGTGCGGTTTTCCGGGTTCATGGTCGTTTCCCACAACTGGGTGGGATTCATCTCGCCCAAGCCCTTGTACCGCTGGATAGAGGCCTTTTCCGGCGTGATGCCCAGTTCCTTCAGGATGCGGTCGCGGTCAGCGTCGGTGTAGGCGTAGCGCACCTGATTCTTGTAGGCGATGCGGTACAGCGGCGGCTGTGCAATGAACAGATGCCCATCCTCGATGAGCGGGAGCATGTAGCGGAAGAAGAAGGTCAGCAAGAGGGTGCGGATGTGACTGCCGTCCACATCCGCATCGGTCATGATAATCACCCGCCCGTAGCGCAAGCCGGAAAGGTCGAAGGAATCGCCAATGCCCGTTCCCAGCGCGGAGATGAGCGCCTTGACCTCGTTGTTGGAGAGAATCTTATCCAGACGGGCGCGCTCGGTGTTGAGAATCTTACCGCGCAGGGGAAGCACCGCCTGGAAGTGGCGGTCGCGCCCCTGTTTGGCGGAACCGCCTGCGCTGTCGCCCTCGACGATGTACAGTTCGGTCTTGCTGGGGTCACGCTCAGAGCAGTCTGCCAGTTTACCGGGCAGGGTCAAACTCTCCAGTGTAGACTTGCGGATGACCAGATCGCGGGCTTTGCGGGCGGCATCGCGGGCGCGCGCCGAGGTAAGACATTTCTGGATGATGGCTTTGGCGGCTTGGGGATTTTCCTCCAGGAAGGTGCTGAAGGCTTCGCCCACCACCTGCTGAACGTAGGTCTGCACCTCAGGATTCATCAGTTTGACCTTGGTCTGGCTTTCAAATTGCGGGTCAGGGTGCTTGACCGAGACGATGGCGGTCAACCCTTCGCGGGTGTCATCGCCGCTGAAGTTGGGATCGCCGTCTTTCAAGAAATTGTTGCGCCGCGCGTAATCGTTAATCACGCGGGTGATGGCGGCGCGCAAACCGGTGAGGTGCGTCCCGCCGTCAATGGTATTGATGGTGTTGGCAAACGAGTACACCGATTCGGCATAAGCATCGGTGTATTGAATGGCGGCTTCAATGCCTACCCCTTCCACTTCTTTTTCGGCATACACCACCGGATGCAGTACCTCGCGGTTGCGGTTAAGGTAGCGCACGAACGAGGTAATCCCGCCCTCGAAATAGAAGGACATTTCCCGCGAAGCGCGCTCATCAATCAGACGGATGGTCACCTTGCGGGTGACAAACGCCATCTCACGGAAGCGCTGAACCAGGGTGTCGAACTTGTAATCCAGGTCGCCTTTGAAGATGGTGGGGTCGAAGCGGAAGGTGGTCTTGGTGCCGGTTTCGTTGGGTTTGCACTTGCCGATAACCTTGACCGGCTCCACCGGCACACCGCGCTCGTAGCGCTGGAAGTGTACCTTGCCGTCGCGGCGCACCTCGACTTCGCACCATTCGGACAGCGCGTTAACCGCCGAGACGCCCACGCCGTGCAAGCCGCCGGAGACCTTGTAACTGCCGCTGCCAAACTTGCCGCCGGCGTGCAGGACAGTCATCACTACCTCTAAAGCCGATTTTTGCTTTTCGGGGTGAATATCCACAGGGATACCGCGCCCATTGTCCTCCACGGTTACCGAACTGTCGGGGTGAATGGTGACCTGAATGTGGTCACAGGCGCCCGCCAAGGCTTCGTCAATGGAGTTATCCACCACCTCATAGACCAGGTGATGCAGGGCTTTCAAATCGGTGCCACCCACGTACATACCCGGACGGCGGCGGACGGCTTCCAAGCCCTCCAGAACCTGAATATCTTTTGCACCGTAAGATGTGTTCACAGGTGTTGCCAAACCAACCTCCCATCACGCGGCTTCAAGCCGAACCGCGCCTTATCTCAAAACCTGAGTAGCGCGCCGCAGGGCTTCTGCCCACAACAGCGCGTCACGATAATAGACAAAACTTGCTCCCAGCAGTGCCGTGCTGACTACCGCATTGCCGAGGATGCCCGCCAGCATCAGCCAGGAATCTTCCGGCGGGATGCGCCACAGGTAGCCCAGTCCCTGCGAGATGAGCAACAGGCTGAGCAGGAACAGCCCAATGCTGGGAAACAACCAGCGCCAGGTGCGCACACTGAGCAGTGCCGAGGTGAGGAAATTGCGCCGCGCCACAAAGATGCCGTGCGGGGTAAAAACCAGCGGCACAATAATCCAGAGCAGGGCAACCATGACCACCAGGGTAAAAATCTGCAAAAACTGCAGGCTGATCATCTCCAGAATTGCCGCCATACCCAGCAGGGGGACGCTGATCACCAGCGCCAGCAAAATCAAACTCACCACCAGCAGGAACACCTGCCCCACTTCCCAGATCAGCAAGCGCAGCGTTCCATGCTCTTCCTCAAACAAACGCACCTCACGAGCAAGCAGGCTGAAGTACACACATCCCAGCACCAATCCGAGCAGGCTGAAGAGCAGAAAACCACTGACAAACTGCCCGAAGGACTGGATTTCCATAATCGAGGGCATTCCCAGAGGCGTCTTTTCAGGCATCAATCCCGCCATCAGGCTGGGAATGCCAATGGGAAACGTGCTCAGCGCGCTAAAAAGATTGAAACGATCCAGTTGCATCTCCCAGAACTTCCGCACCGTGTCAATCATGTCGCTGACCTGCGCGCCGCCCATCGCCTGGGTCATGCTGAGCCAGTCCTCAATGAAAGGCGAGAACAGGGCTTTGACCCGATAGCGCGGTCCCAGCCAGAAGAACAAATCCAGAAGGATGGGAAACGCCAGCAGGTAGGCGCGATTGGCGACCAGATTGAACCCGGCGTGGATGGACGCCATCAAGCGCGGCGGAGCGATTTCGGTGCGAGTAGAAGAAGCCATACGAAATTCAATTTTACCATAGGACGGGGGCTTTCGAACCCACCCGAGCGGACTCGCAAATGAGTTTCCTTTTAAGGGGAAACACCCTTTTTAACCTTCATCCCCAAACCCTGAGCCTTGCGGTACAATCAAAACGGACATGGAAGCCCATGAGCATTTGCCCGACCGCAACCGCATGAGTGTGGTCATCGCAGCGGTAATGCTGGCGTATGCCGTTACGCCGTTTGTGCAGATTGCCCCGCTTATTTTGCAAACGCAGTTGCCGGGGCTCTTCCTGTCTTTCACCATTGACTTTTCCACTCTCTCTTCTCTGCTGGCGGCGGCGCTTGCGGCTACAGGTTCGTGGTGGCTTCTGCTGGATCATCCCCTGTACCCCACCTGGCAAAACCGCGGCAGGCACTGGCTATTGCCCGCCCTGACCGCCTGGGTGATTGGGGTGCCACTCAATACGCTGGAAGTAGGACCTGAGTGGTGGGCGCTCTTTGGACTGGGTGGGGTGTTCCTGGTCATCGTCCTGCTGGCAGAATACATCGCTCTTGACCCTGAAGACGTGCGCCATGCTCCCGCCGTAGTGGGCTTGACGGCACTCTCATTTGCCCTGTTCCTCTTGCTGACCGTCTCGCTCAAAGCCACCGGCTTGCGTCTCTTCCTCACCTTCCCCGCCATCACCCTGGCGGTGGGGCTGGCGGCGCTGCGAACCCTGTACCTGCGGCTGGGGGGAGTGTGGCACTGGAAGGGCGCGCTGTTCATCACGCTCATCGTGGGGCAGATTGCCTCGGCTCTACACTACTTCCCGTTGCTCCCTCTGCAATACGGGCTATTGCTCACCGGGCTGGCATACGCGCTGACCAGCATAGTCAGCGCATATGAAGAAGGACGCACAGGCACGGCGCTGTGGCTGGAACCCGCCATCATGCTGGGAGTGCTATCACTGCTGGCGGTGCTGATTCGGGGGTAGCGTATGCGTTTTCCGGAGGACATGGTCGAGCAAATTCTTAACCACATGCAGGGTAATCTTCAGGAAGAACGCTGTGGGCTGATTGGCGGCGTGAACGGAGAAGCCCACCTGTTTCTGCCCATTACCAACATCCTGCACAGTCCTACCCGTTTCCGCATGGACGCCAGCGAGCAGTGGCAAGCCTTCCAGACCTTTGAAGCGCAAGGTCTGGAGTTAATGGCAATTGTCCATTCCCATCCCAACGGTCCTTCCGTCCCCTCTCCCACCGACCTTGCCGAGTTTGCCTATCCGGGCGTGCTGTACCTCATCGCCGCACCGACCGCAGAGGGCTGGCAATTGCGCGGCTTCTGGCTGGATGAGGGACAAATCCGTGAAGAGGGTTTGGAAATTTCCCGTAACGCATCTTCGTAAAATGGGTTAAACTATAGCGCGAGGAAAACAAGAAAGATGATCATGCAAGTCATACAGGTTCTGGGTGTGCTGGTTGTTTCTTACCTGTTGGGATCCATTCCCTTTGGGTGGATCATCGTCAAATTGTCCACCGGGCGCGATATCCGCGAAGTGGAAAGTGGACGCATGGGCGGTACCAATGCCATGCGAGCAGCCGGTTTTCTGGCAGGGCTGTTGACCGCCATCGGCGACATTGCCAAAGCCTACGTCACCCACTGGTTGGTGGTGTGGTTTATCCCCGCCGATTGGGGCATTCGCATCTGGCTGGAAGTTGCTGCGCCGCTCATGGCCATCCTGGGCCATAACTATTCCATTTACCTGCTCACCCGCCACAGCGACGGCACGGTCAAACTGCGCGGCGGCGCAGGCGGGGCACCCTGTTTTGGTGGCACGCTGGGCATCCTGCCATGGAGCGCGTATATCATCTTACCGATTGGAGTACTGGTGTACGTCTTCGTGGGTTACGCCTCGGTAACCACGCTGAGCATTGCCATTTCTGCCACTGCTCTGTTCACCTATCTGACGTTGACACAGGGCTACCCATGGCAGTACATCCTGTACGGGGTATTCAGTTTCTTCATCCTGGCATGGGCACTGCGTCCCAACCTGAAACGTCTGGCTGAAGGCACCGAGCGGGCAGTGGGACTGCGGGCATACCTGCAAAAGCGGCGGCAGGCGCAATCGAAATAACGGATTTTGGGGTCAAATTCTTTATCAAAGAAAACAAAAAAGCAGGGTTTTTCGTCCCTGCTTTTTTCATCCCTGTCAACGCGCCTACCGCTCGCTGGCTTCGACACGTTCCTCTTCGTTTTGCATCTGGCGGAAGAGGAAGCGCAGGTTGCGGCGGTGCAGTTCTTCTGCCAAGCCGCCCAGGAACACCCGGCTCTTGCCGCAGGACTCGATATCTATGGCTAACAGCGCATCCACGGGGTTGCGCTTGCGCAAGGCGGCGCGCACCTGCTTGCGGATGGTGCTGAGGTACGCCAGGTTTTCCTTAACCGCCTCGTCAATTTCCCCGCGCAGGATGATATCCCCATGTCCCTGAACAATGTTTTCCAACCCCATCTTACCAATCTTGCGAATGGTGTCGCTGAGCACTTCAGCATCGCCATCCACAATATAGGGCAGAGGCAGGAAGGCATCCCCCGCGAAAAGCACCCGGTCTTCCTCCACCAGCACGGAAATACCATCCACGCTGTGTCCGGGAGTGGGGAAGAGTGTCAAGCTCTTCTTGCCCACCCGCAACACCAGCGTACCCTCTTCCAGCGTGATGTGCGGGGGAATCAGTTTGACCTGCTTGAAAGCCGGATTCTGGCGTTTTGCCGATTCCAGCGAAGCGGCGCCTTTTTCCAGCATCAGTTTGCGGGTCAGGGCATGTCCCAGCACGGTAGCGCCGGGGAAGAAGCCATTCCCCCAGCAGTGGTCGGCGTGATAATGGGTGTTAATGACATAACGCACCGGCACACCCAGTTCCTCTTCAATAAAAGCGCGCATTGCCAGCGTCTCTTCCGGCAGCGCCAGCGTGTCAATAACCACCGCCCAGTAAGGACCGGTCACGGCGCCAGCCGTCACCTGAGCGTAGATTTCACTTTGAAACCAGTAGACGTTTTCCGAAATTCGTTCTCGTTGCATACAGCCCAATCTTCCGTCTGAAAATCAGCAGGGCATAGGATAGCACAAATGAAAGCAAAAGTCAAAAAATGTCTTTTCAGCGGCGCAAAATGCCCAGTTGAGTAGCTTTGCCTACCGCCTCGGTGCGGTTAGAGGCTTCCAGTTTATCCAGAATGTGGCGGATATGCGTTTTGACCGTATTTTCAGAGATGAACAGTCGGGAAGCAATTTGCTGAGTGGTCAGCCCTTCGGCAAGGCACTGCAACACTTCCAGTTCGCGGTCGCTGAGCAGTTGCGGGGAAGAGTCCAGCGTCCCCCTCTGCATGACCCCCAACACCGGCGGGACAACCTCGGGAGAAAGCACGCCTTTCCCCTCGGCGATATTCAAGAGGGCTTTGCGCAGGTCTTCCGGTTCGGTGTTTTTCAGGATGTAACCGTTGGCGCCCGCCCGGATGGCGCCGATCAGGTCCTGATCTTCCTGCGAAATGGTCAGCATCAGCACCTTCAGGGCAGATTTCTGCCGCCGCAGGGCTTGCACCAGGGCAATTCCATCCATGCGCGGCATATTGACATCCACCAGGGCAATATCCGGGTGGCGCTGAGCAATCACCTTCAGGGCTTCTTCGCCATCGCTGGCTTCTCCGACCACATCAAACTCAGGCATTTCTTCCAGCAGGCTGATTAACCCCCTGCGGAAGAGGGCATGATCATCCACCACCACCAACCGGTACTTCCCACTCATTCCACATTTTCCTCCTGACGATAGGGCAGGGCTACCCGCACGGTCGTTCCCAGGTGCGGTGCACTGATGATTTGCAATTCCGCTCCAATCATCTCCGCACGTTCACGCATGCCACGTAAACCGTACTGCGCCACCTCCGGCACATCCTCCGGGTCAAATCCACGCCCATTGTCATGGATTTCCATCACCACATCCCTGCCCCATTCACGCAGGGTGATGCTGACCTGCGAGGCATGCGCGTGCTTGCGCACATTATTGAGGGCTTCCTGAAGAATACGCACCATCTGCACCTGGACTTCGGGCGCCAGTGTGGGCGGCTGGGTCAGCCAGCGCACTTCCACGGGGATGCCCGTATGGCGCTGAAAACTGGATGCCAGTCCTTCCAGCCATACGGTTAAATCCTCTTCAGGCTGGGTTCGCAGGTGATCAATGGTCTGACGGGTTTCCTGATAAACTTCTTCCAGCGCCTGCTTGTTCTCGCTCAACAGGCGCGCCAGGCGCGTCAAATCACCCTGTTGAAGGGCAGTTTGCATCTGAGCGACCTGCATCTTCAGGAATGCCAGCGTCTGCGCCAATCCGTCATGGATTTCCCGCGCCAGGCGGGTGCGTTCCTGCAAAATAAGGGTGTACTCCAGTGCCAGCAGGGAGCGTTCATTTTCAATCATCAGTGCCGCCTGCGCCGCCGCCGTTTGCAACAGGGCTTGCTGGGCAGGCAAGAGATCTTCCATCACCGGTTCCAGCAGAACCAGACAGCCCATCGAGAGCCCATCGGGCAACTGCAGGGGGTACATGCGTACCCAACCATACTCTTCACGCCGCTGACGAGCCTCTTTACACACCAGCGCCTGTTCCAGCAGAATTTCCAGCCAGCCTGCAGGATACGCCTGCACATCACCAACGACTATGCGCAACCCAGAAAGGCGCTCATCCTGAAGCGGACGTACCTGTATAATCAGCGTGCCAAACCCCAGGTGATCGCGCACCCGTTGAAGCAGAGCGCTCAGGGTGCTTTGCAAATCGCGGCGCGGCAGGCGCAGGGCTTGAATCTGCCGCAGGGTGAGCACCTCCTGACGGTGCAAACGCGCCGTTTCCACCGCCAGTGCCAGTTCGTTAAGAATGCCCTGCAAAAAGTCATGCAGAGCAGAGTCCAGCGAGCACCCGGAAGGAAGATACAAATTCACCATGCCCAAACGGCGCTCTCCCAACGCCAGAGGGAAGCAGTAAATCTCCATGGCTCCCATGGGACCCCAGCGCAACGGGCAGGTTTTCCCGGACAGAGATTGAAGCATTTCACAGGTGCGACATGCTCCGCGCACCTGTTCAGAGACGAGATGCTCTGCCCAGCCCTTCAGTACCGGCTCGGGCAAATCGCCTGCGGTGAAGGCGGGCAAGGGCTCCCCCCAGGCATCGAACGGGACAAAGGACGCACCCATGCCCCCCACCAAACGGTTGATCTGCGCCAGAGCAGTCTCGATGAGGCTCTTCTCGTCCTCGCTCTCTGCCAGGGCACGATTGAGTTCAAGAACGGCATTCAGTTGCTGTTCCAGTTGTCGGATACGGGTTTGGAATTGAACTCTGCGGGAATGCTCGCGGCGAAACAGCCAGAACAGGATGCCTATGCCTGCCAGCACAGCAAGCCAGAGGACAATCCACCCGAGAACGTTCCCCGCGTTTGTTAACATACCTCAATTGTATAACAAAAAGGCGAGGAAGTTGACTCCTCGCCTGCTTAACCCTGTGCAAAACTGCTTGGGGGACTACTTTCCGAACGTTCTGGTGTATGCCAGAATCTTCCAGATTTCATCCTCGGTGAGCACACCTTTATAAGCCGCCATAGAAGCACTGCGCCCAGCCGCAGCCCCACCCTCGGAGACAATCCAGAATTCGTAATCCTCAGAAGCCTCTTTGGCAGCGGTAATCAAATTCGCGGGTTTGGGATCCAGGGAAGCACCCGCGGGGCCATCTCCGGCGCCGGTTTCACCATGGCAGGTAGCGCAGTTCACATTGTAAAGTTCTTTGCCTTCCGCAATCGCGGCAGCATCGCCGGCATACGGATTGGTTTTGCCTGCATACTCCGGTGGCGGTGCTTTGCGTTCTACCGTCGCCTGACCACCCCCACCACCACAAGCCGCCAGCACGAGCGCACTCATCACCACAACAGCCAGAAGAATCCAGAAACTCTTCTTCATAGGATACAATCCTCCTCTTCAAAAATCAAAAGCCGAGTGTTTTTGGTGAATTGGTTCACAAATTCATTATAGTCTTAATTCTTCTTAATGGAAGAGGATGTCACGGGTGATACAGGGTCTCCTTTCCGGTGATTTTGCCCATCCCCCCTGCCAGATTGTTAACTGTTTGTAAACTGTTTCGACTGGACAATTCTGGACTGAATTGATTATGATTGTGATGGTTATCAAGCCAAAAAGTAAAAAATGTCACTTTTGAGAACGTTTTCAATTGATTATTATTCTGGTCAATCATACATACTATTCTAATAGAGGTGAAGCATGTTTCGAGTGAGTCGAAGAATTGATTACGGTGTCCAGTTGATGATCGCCCTGGCGCAAACCGAGGCGGAACGTCCTGTGCCCACTGCCGTGCTGGCAGAAAAACTGCACATTCCCCTGCCGTTCCTGCATCAGATTGGTCGTTCGCTCATCCAGAGCGGCTACATCCGCGCCACACCCGGCCCACGAGGTGGCTTGCGTCTGAAACAGTCTCCTGAAAATATTTCGCTCCTGCAAATCATTGAAGCCCTGGAAGGTCCCATGCGCATCGTCCCCGAATCCAATGGCAACGGCATGATGACCCGCGAAGTGTGGGCAGAACTGCAGGAAAAAGTGGTGGCTGCGCTGGCGAGCATCCGCCTGAGCGAACTGGCAAAGAAAGCCCCTCAGGGTGCATTGCTTTCGGTTGAATCCATAAACATGGCGGAGCGCAACAACTAACCCCGTCCATGTCCTGCCCCTCCTGAGAAACCATCGAGACGCTTTGGGGTGAAAGCGTCTCGATGGCTTTTAACAAACGAGTGAAAAGCGAAAAATCTCAGGCACTGGCGCCCTGCCAGTCGCGCAGGGCTTCCAGCACTTCCTGACTGTGCCCCTCGGGTTTGACACCTTCCCACACCTTGACAATCATCCCCTGCGGGTCAATGAGGAAGGTAGTACGGAAAACGCCGTCGTACTCGCGCCCCATGAACTTCTTGCGCCCCCATACGCCGTACATCTCGCACACACGATGCTCTTCATCTGCCAGCAGGGTGAAAGGCAGATTGTACTTGGCTTTGAATTTGGCGTGAGATTTGGGGGAATCGGGGCTGACACCTAAAATGACTACTCCATTTTCAGCGTAAACGTGGTAATCATCGCGGAAATTACAGGCTTCGGTGGTGCATCCCGGAGTATCGTCCTTGGGGTAAAAGTACAACACCACCGGTTTGCCTCGAAACTCGGAGAGAGAACGCATCGCACCGGTCTCATCGGCAAGGGTGAAATCGGGCGCGGGTTGATTGGCTGAAAGCACCATAAAAAACCTCCTCTGGAAAAATCACTGCGGTAATTGTGCCACAACTTGCCCCATGTTTTCCACCGTGTAGCCGGGCAAACCCTGTACACTGCGGCGGAAATTTTCATCCTGCATCAGGACACGTAAAGGCGCCAGCAGGTCGCTTTCGTAATACACCGTCGGGATGACCAGTTGATAGCGCTCGGTAAACAGCGGAATAAAGTCCAGATCCAGCGCCTGCGCCGCCGCCATCACTCCCAAGCCGCAGTCGGCGCGTCCGGATGCCACCGCCGCCGCTACCGCCAGATGGGTGTACTCTTCCTGGTCGTACCCCTGAATCTTTGCCGGGTCGATGCCCAGGCGCTCCAGATGATAATCCAGCAAGATGCGCGTGCCTGCCCCGCGCTGGCGGTTGATAAAGCGCACCCCGGCACGCACCAGGTCTTCCAAACCGCGGATGTTCAGCGGGTTGCCCTTGCACACCAGCAAACCCTGAATGCGCCCCACCCACTCCACCAGCGTCACGGGAGTATCGGGCAGGTACTGGCGGATGTACGGGATATTGAACTCCCCCGTCTGCGGGTCGAGCAGATGCGCCCCCGCCAGATGGGCTTCTCCGCGCCGCAACGCCACCAAGCCGCCCAAACTGCCCACATTTGCAGAGACCAGCCGCCGCTGATGGGCAGAGAGCGCCTGCGCCAGCAGGTCCAGCGTTAAATCATGCGAGCCAATGGCAAAGATGGTCTGCTCCACCTCGGCGGGAGAGCGGTACAGGCGCACCCGCACCGGCGCCCCAGCTTCCAAGCCCTGCACGCCGCGCGGCAGGATGACAATCCCATCGGCGCGCACCAGCGAGGTGATGACCCCCGCACCGCGCGAGAGCGGCGCCGCCAGCACGCGGTTGCCCACCTTACCCACCACCACCCGCATATAATCGTCATCTCCGGCGGGAGAGGTCACCTTGCGGGTGATCTGCGCTTCGATTTCCAGCGGTTCGGCGGGACGCCTGCCCAGCCAGCGCGCCAGCAGAGGCTCGACAAAAATCTCGCCGGTCAGTGCCGCCGAGACGGGATAACCCGGCACACCGATAATGGGTGTCCAACCGCCCTGCGAACGGCGAATCAGCCCCATAATGACCGGATGCCCCGGGCGAACCGCCACACCATGCACCAGTAAAGTTCCCAGGCGCTCCACCGCACGGGCAGAAAAATCCTCCGAACCCGCCGAAGAGCCGGCATTGAGTAAGACCAGGTCAGTCATATCGGCGGCTTGCTGAACCCGCTGGCAAATTTGCTCGAAATCGTCGGGGGTGATGGGAAACCGCACGGCTTCCCCGCCCCAACTGCGCACCTGCGCCGCCAGCACCAGCGAGTTGTACTCGATGATATCCCCACGCTTAACGGGCTGACCTACCGGCACCAGTTCCGTACCGGTAGGCAGGATTGCCACGCGCGGCGGACGGGAAACCCGCACATGGGTATGTCCGCTGGCGGCAATCGCGCCCAAATCCACCGCGCGCAGGGTATGCCCGGCGGGCAAGACCAGTTCGGTCGCCACAATATCCTCGCCCATCGGGCGCACATGCGTCCACGGCGGGAGCGCCTCGCGCAGGCGAATCTTCAAAGGATGACGGGCATCGGCGGCGGGGATGTCCTGCTCATCCAGGGCTTCCACGTTTTCAATCGGCACCACTGCATTTGCCCAATCGGGGAGCGGGTCGCCGGTATCCACATAGACGGCTTGCTCGCCCACCTGCAGGATCACCGGGCGGGTAGGCGATGCTCCAGCCGTGGCTTCGGCGCGCAGGGCAAAGCCATCCATGGCTGAGGCGTGGTAGTGGGGAGAAGAAAGGCGCGCCCAGACCGGCTCCGCCAGCACCCGCCCCAGCGCCCGCTCATCCAGCGGAATTTCTTCCACCCCCAGAACGCTTTCCAGCCCCACCTCTTCCAGCGCCTGAATCAAACGCTGTTGGGCTTCTGGCAGAGGAATATCGTGAAGGTAAACCGACATGGTCTTTCCTCCCCATTCAGGGTTATGGCACACTCAGTAACTCGATGAACTGTTCCAGTGTGTACTCCGCGCGCACCTCGCGGCGGCTTAACTCAAACAGAGAGTCCGGCGTGTGGCGGTTGAAAATACCAATCCTCAATCCGGCACGGAATCCCGCCAGGCGCGTTTTGGTCTGTACATACTCATTGGCTTTGCCATAGGGATACGCCATGGTCAATACCGGCATTCCCAGCCAGTCCTGCAGGGTCTGGCGGGAGTCTTCCAGTTCCTTCTCCACCTGATCCGGGTTCTTAACCAGATCCACATGGCGAACGGTGTGCGAACCAATCTCCCAGCCGTGCGCCGCCAGGTCGCGCAGTTGCTCTATGGTGATAAATTCCCCTACCCCTACGGTTGAAGTGACCACATACAGCGCGCCCTTCAAGCCATACTTCTCCATGATGGGAAAAGCATTGGTGTAGGTATCGGCATAGCCGTCGTCAAAGGTAATCAGCACCGGACGTTCGGGCAGTTGTCCGCCCACCAGAATCACCCGCGCCAGATACGCCGGCGTGATGGTGGTGTAGCCGTTCTCCGCCAGAAAGCGCATCTGTTCCTCGAAAGCAGTCGGAGAAACGGCGTAGCGGTTGTTTTCCTGCCCCTCCACCACGCGGTGATAGAGCAAAATCGGCGCGTATACCTCACCGGCAAAGACATTTTTCCAGGTAGGAGAAGGGGTCAACGTGGGGGTCAGGGTCATCGTCGGCGAGGCTGTGAACGTGGGGGGTAGGGTTGCCGAAGAGCCGGGCGAAGGCGTGTTTGCCGGGAACGAGTTAGCCGTGGCAAGCATGGTCTCCACTTTTTGTGCCACCTGGGTTTGACCCGCCTCATCCAGTGGCGCGGCGTAGCCGGTCGTGGCGCACCCCACTGCACCGGCAAGCGCCATGACCAGCAAGCCCAGCAAAATGCGTCTCATAACCGCCTCATAACAACTGCACATCCACCTCTTCCCCCACCCCAAGACCGGTGGCGCTGGCGGGAATTTTGACCAGACCATCAGCGCGGGCAAGG
Source organism: Anaerolinea thermophila UNI-1 (assembly GCF_000199675.1). GTDB lineage: Bacteria > Chloroflexota > Anaerolineae > Anaerolineales > Anaerolineaceae > Anaerolinea > Anaerolinea thermophila. The sequence continues at coordinate 460,310 of NC_014960.1, read as the reverse complement.
GTGAAGATGAGGTTGCTCTTGTAGAAAATGGGCTCGGCAAACAGAGTCTCGCCTTTGCGAATCAACTGCACGGGGAAATAATCCTCGCGTCCCGCCTGCGATGCCAGGTTGACGGTCAGCACAGCGCGCACGGCAGACTGCCACACCTCGCCGGAAAGCCCCAGCAGAGAACGCAAAACCGGCACAACAAATAAACGGGCAATCACCAGCGCGCTCACCGGATTACCCGGCAAGCCGATGACCGGTTTACCGTTACACACGCCAAGAATGGTGGGCTTGCCCGGCTTGACGTTGACGCCATGCACCAGCACGCCCGGCGCGCCCATCTCGTTAATTACCGCGGCGGTAAAGTCCCGGGTGGAAGCCGAAGACCCCGCCGTGATGACCACCGCATCACATTCGCTCAAGGCATGGCGCAGAGTTTCCCGCAGGACTTCGGGACGGTCAGGAACAATGCCGTAACGCACAGCAAGCCCGCCGTGGCGTTCCACCAGCGCGCTCAGCGAATAACTGTTGATATCGCGCACCTGTCCGGGTTGAGGCTGGCGCTCCGGCGGGATGACTTCATCTCCGCTGGAAAGGATGCCCACCCGTGGCTGGCGAACAACATTCACCTCCAGAATACCCAGCGCGGTCAATCCGCCGATTTGGGCATCCTCCAGGCGCACCCCGGCAGGCAGAACCACCTCACCAATGCGCACGTCTTCACCAGCAAGCAGGACGTTTTCGCCTGACGGTACGGCGCGTAAAATTTCGACTTCATCGGGGCGGGAACTTTGGGTATGCTCCAGCATGACCACCGCATCGGCGCCTTCGGGAAGCATTCCGCCGGTATGAATGAGCGCGCACTCTCCCCGCCGGATGGAAAAAGAAGGCGCCGCGCCCATGGGCACTTCGCCAATGAGTTTCAGATAGGCAGGCAAACTTTCCGAAGCGCCAAAGGTATCGCGCGCCTGCACGGCATAGCCATCCACCGTGGAGCGCGAAAACGCGGGGAGATTTTCCGGCGAGACCACCGGCTCGGCAGTAACCCGCCCGCGCGCCTGGACGACAGCAAGACGTTCTGCAGGGAGTACTGCAGAGGGCAAGGCATTCCGGAAAACCTCCCAGGCTTGTGCGGGAGGGAGCAGTTCGAGAAATTCAGGCATAGGTCAATCCGTCCAGAGAGCGAGATTTAAGTCGTAAAGGGTGACTACCAGCGTTGCCGCGGCGGTGATCATCAGCAAGCGCCAGCGCGGCGGCGCGCCGCCGGCAATGCGCATCAACTGCCAGATCTGAAACAGCCCAACCGGCAAGCCCAGCAAACCGGGGAAGAGCAGACTGCGCGGGATACCCATCAAACTGCCCAGCGGGAAGAGCAAAAAGCCCACCAGCACCAGATAATGATGCACCCCAACGGCGCGCTCCCACCCCAGGCGGTTGAGCATGTTGCGCCGCCCCTGCTTCAGGTCGCTGGCGTAATGTTCCAGCGAAAGCGCCAGAGAAGACGCCAGGTAAAGGAAGATGAGCGGCAGGGTGATAAACCCCAGCAAGGTGTGCAGTTCGCCGCTTTGCAGGGCAAAGGCGAACGCCGGGATGAGGTACACGAACAAAATGCCCCAAAGCAGGTCACGGTAGGCAGAATTTGCCAGCCGCAACGGCGGAACGCTGAGCGCCAGCATCACCAGCACACTGATACCCAGCACCAGAAACGCCACTGTGTTCAGCACCCCCTGAGCAATCCATAAAGCGGTGAGCGCCGCCCCGCCGGTGAGCAAAATCACGCTGATGCGCAATGCCTGAATTCGGGACAACCGGCGCGGCTTTTCTCCCGGGGCAGGAACGGCAGATTCCAGAGGAAGTTCAAAGGTTTCAAAAAGGAAAAAGCCGCACAACAGCAGGATGAACACCAGCAGTTGACCGCCCAGAAAGCGCCCCCACTCGATGGTCACCCCTAGGTAGTGCGCCACCCCGCCGCCCAGCGCATAGGTCAACAGGGAAAAGCCCAGCGCCCAGGGTCGGGCAATGCGCAGGACGTGTTGAGAGAGGGTAGATGTTTCGGCGGGTTCCATCAGCGCTGGAAGAAATTCTTCACGAAAAACCACAGGTTAGCAGGGCGCTCGCCCAAACGCCGCATAAAGTACGGGTACCAGTGCGTGCCATAAGGCACATAGACGCGCACCGGGAAGCCCTCGGCGGCAAGGCTTTCCTGCAAATCGCGGCGGATGCCATAAAGCATTTGAAATTCTACCGCCCGTTTAGGGAGATACAGTTCCTCGACTGCCTGGCGGGCAAAGCGGATGCGCTGAGGGTCATGGGTTGCCAGCGCCGGAATGGGCGGAGTGCGTCCATCGGCAGAGACCTGCGGTGTGCCATGCCGCAGGGTATGGCGCAGCATCTGCAGTGCCAGTTGATCGTAATTCAAGTTAACATCTGCTTTGCGGGAAAACGCCAGCGTGGACGGTTCTTTGTACGCCCCCTTGCACAGGCGCACCCGTCCGCCTGCCGTCAGCACGCGGGTCAGGTCGGCTTCGGTGCGGTAGAGGTAGGCTTGCAGGACAATGCCCACATGATCGGCAAAGCCGCTGACCAGCGCCTTGAGGTAGAGGTCAAGCGTGCGCTGGGTGAGAGAGGAATCTTCCATGTCAATGCGCACAAAGTTACCCAGATCTCTGGCTTTCTCCAAAATTTTCCACAGGTTGGCTTCACACAGTGCCGGGTCTACCGCCAGCCCAATTTGACTGAGTTTGATGGAAACATTGGCTTGCACCCCCGCCTGCTGAATGGCATCCAGCAGAGAGAGAATCTCCGCGGTCGCCTGTTGGGCATCGCTGGCGCGGGTGGTGGACTCGCCGAGATGATCCAGCGTGGCAAGGATGCCGCGCTGGTTGAGTTGACGCACTGCCTGCAGGGCTTCTGCCTGCGTTTCACCGGCAACAAAACGGGCGGCGGCCTGGCGCGCCACCGGTAGACGGGTAATCCATTTTTGAGCCCATGTGGCTCGGGAGAGAGACACAAAGAACGCTCTGAACATGTTTTTATTCTAACATGGTTTATCTTCTTTCCTCTAAAGGCTGACATGGCGACTGAGCCATTTAGAATCTCTGCTATAATCATTACCATATCCTGCATGAATTTCCAGCCAATTGGAAGGAGACAAAAGATGAAGCGCTTTTCTGTGATCCTTTGGGCGATGCTCATTATGGCGCTGGTGTTTTCGGCTTGCACCCCCGCCCAGCCGAGCGAAAAAACCAAAGTGCGTGTTGCCACCGATGCCACATTCCCGCCCTTCGAAATGGTAGATGAAAACACGAAACAACTCACCGGTTTTGACGTGGAATTGATGAACGCCATCGCCCAAAAAGCCGGTTTTGAGGTGGAGTGGATTAACGTTGGCTTCGACCCCATGCTGGCGGGCATCGCCGAGTGCCAGTACGACATGGCCATTGCCGCCATTACCATCACCGAGGAACGCAAAGCCTCGATGGACTTCTCTGACCCGTACATCAACGCCGGTCAGATTGTCACCGTGCGCAAAGAAACCACCGACATCAGCGGGAAGAATGACCTGAAAGGCAAGAAAATCGGCGCGCAGTTGGGCACCACCGGCGCCATTGAAGCCGAGAAGATTGAAGGCGCCGAAGTGAAAACCTATGACTCGTACGATCAGGCTTTCCTTGATCTGGCAAACGGGCAGATTGACGCCGTGATTGCCGATTACCCCACCACCCTCGCATTCCTCGCCACCAACCCCGACAAACTCAAGACGGTCGGCGAGGTCTTCACCGATGAGAATTACGGCGTGGCTTTCTGCAAGAAGAAAGCCGACCTCATCCCGCAAGTGAACGCCGCCATCAAAGCCCTTAAAGAGGATGGAACCATCAAGAAACTGGAAGAGAAGTGGCTGGCGGGAAAGTAAGCCCCACAACGATAGACTTCACAAAAGGTCGGGCAACACCGACCTTTTGTTATAATAAAATCAAGATTTTCCCCACCTGGAGCCATCTGAAATCTCATGAGTACCTCAACCCCTGCTGAAGTTGATCCCCATCTTCCCACCATTCGCGGGAACGAAAACGTCTTCCGCTGGGATGCGGGCTGGCTGTTAGTCCTGGCGGCTTCGGCACTGCTTGCCATCCTCGTGCTGGTGGTGGGCAACCCCTTCGACCGCATCTTCCGCTTCGTGCTGGATGGTCTGCGGGTCACCGTCATGGTGACGCTGGTGACCTTCGGGCTGGTGCTGGTCGTGGGCATCATCGGTGCGCTGGGACGGCTAACCCACATCGCCCCTCTGCGCGGGCTGGCTACGCTGTATGTGGAAGTCGTGCGCGGCATCCCCCTGCTGGTGCAGTTGTACTTCTGGTACTACGCCTTCCCTTCCATCGTGCGCGATCTGGGCACACAGTGGAACGTTGAAAGCATGAAGAACTTCGTTGCCAACCCATATGTCATGGCAATCGCCGGGCTGACACTGTGCTACGGTGCTTACATGACCGAAGTGTACCGTGCGGGCATCCAGAGCATCCCCAAAGGGCAAATGGAAGCGGCGCGCAGTCTGGGAATGACCTACTTCCAGGCAATGCGCTACATCATCCTGCCGCAAGCCATCCGCGTCATCCTGCCGCCGGTGGGCAATGAGTTCATCACCCTGCTGAAAGATTCCTCGCTGGTCAGTGCCGTGGCAGTTGCCGACCTGACCCGCCGCGGGCGCGAATTTCAGGCGATCACCCCCCTGCCCCTGCATATCTACCTGATGATTGGGCTGATGTACCTGATCATGACCCTGCTGAGCGCGCGGGTGGTCGCCATGATTGAAGCCCGCATGAGCAAGGAGCGCTAACCATGGAACCAATTATCCACATTGAAAACGTACACAAGTATTTTGGCAGAGTGCATGCCCTGCGCGGCGTCAGCCTGGACGTGCAAAAAGGCGAGGTGGTGGTCATTATCGGTCCCTCAGGCTCGGGCAAATCTACCCTGTTGCGCTGTATCAACCGCCTGGAAGAGTTCGACAAAGGGCGCATCGTGGTGGATGGCATCCCGCTGGACAGCGCGGAGAACATCAACGCCGTGCGCACCGAAGTAGGCATGGTCTTCCAGCAGTTCAACCTCTTTCCGCACCTGAGCGTGCTGGAAAACATCACCCTGGCGCAAAAAATCGTGCGCAAGCGCTCCGACAGCGAAGCCGTCAAAATTGCCATGGATTTGCTGGAAAAGGTGGGCATTCCCGAAAAAGCCCATGCTTATCCTGCCCAACTCTCCGGCGGACAGCAACAGCGCGTTGCCATTGCCCGCGCCCTGGCAATGAACCCCAAAATCATGCTCTTTGACGAACCCACCAGCGCGCTGGATCCCGAGATGATTCAGGAAGTGCTGGATGTAATGCTCCAGCTGGCGCGTGAGGGCATGACCATGGTGGTGGTCTCCCACGAGATGGGCTTTTCACGCAACGCCGCCGACCGCGTTATCTTCATGGATGGCGGGGTCATCATCGAGGAAGGTCCGCCCAGCGTCATTTTCAGCAACCCCACTCAGGAACGCACCAAACTCTTCCTGAGCAAAGTGTTGTAGGATACACTCAGGGCTGTCGCAATGACAGCCCTGTTTTTTCCATCTCACTCGCCGAGGAAGGATTACCGCCATGGAGATCACCATCCGCCCCGCCACCCACGAGGATGCTCCCCTGCTCGCCGACTGGCACGTGCGCATGTTCATCGAGTTGCTGGAAGAGGAAGGGCAGGCAATCAACCCCCAGGAAATGCTGGTGCTGAACGCCGTCACCCAGCAGTACCTGGCAACGCGCCTGGCGCAGGATAAAGCCGCGGCATGGCTTTTGCTGGAAAATCAGCAACCCGTTGCCTGCGCGGCGGTTTCCATTCTGCCCTGCGTGCCTGCACCCGGCAGGCTGGATATGGAATATCCTCTGCTTCACAGCGTCTTTACCCTGCCGGAACACCGCCGCAAAGGCTATGCCCGCCGTCTGGTGGAACAGGCGCTGGAATGGTGCCGTCAGCGCGGCTTTTCTTCGGTGGATTTACACGCCAGCCGAGCGGGCGAGCCGCTCTACCGCGCGCTGGGCTTTCATCCCACGCACGAAATGCGGCTCGCGCTTTGAGCCCTGCCTAGAGGGAGAGCCTCTTCAGTCTCGCCGAGGGCGCGGGCGGTGCTTGCGCGGCTCGTCGTGGAAGAACAGGCTGAGCAAAGCGCTCACCACTGAGACGATCAACGCTCCCAGGAAAGCGGGCATGAAGCCGTCCACCTCAAAGCCCACCCCGAACTGCGTGCCAATCCAGCCTGCTATAACGAACATGAGGGTGTTAATCAACAGCGTACCCAATCCCAGGGTGAGTATAAGCAAAGGGCAGGACATGGCGATCACCACAGGGCGCACCAGGGCATTGACCAAACCAAAAATCAGCGCCAGCCAGAGAATTTCCCACCAGTTTTCAAACTGATGGGTGATTCCCCGCCCGCTTAACAGGTAAATGGCGGTGTACAGTGCCACCGCATTAATCCCCAGACGAATTAAGAGTTTTTGCATGTTCCTTCTCCTCCTTTAAGCCCCGCGATCACACCCAATGATCTTATCTTTCATTCTTTTTACGCATATTTGGCGAAAAAGTTGCAGGAAGACTACTCTCCCTCCAAACGGTATTCCATCCAAATAAGCACGCTGTGCAGGTGAAACCCGCATGCCTGAAAGGCGGCTTCGGCTTTGCTGGCGGGGTAATTGACCCCCAGAGGAAGGTGCAAATGCGCCAGTTCCTGCTGTGCCCGCGGAAGCAGAGCCATCAGAGCTTCTTCTTCGTGGGCAGGGTTTGTCGCCGCCCAGAGCATTTGGATGTACGAGGTGAGATGCTCCCATGAGAGGAAACCCCACGGCTTGCGGTCTGCTCCGACACCACGCGCCACCCAGTGGCGCTGATTGCTCCCCATCATCCACTGCACAAACTGGTAAAACGGATTGGCGTTAAAACGGGAAATACTCAACGAAAGATTCCAGCGCACATCTGAAGGATACGTGCGCTGGAGCCATTCGCGCTGGCATTTCCAGTCGCGCCATCGGCGCCCCGTCACCCGGACTCCCGGCACGTGCGGGGGACGTACCCCAGGCAGAGAGGACAGCCACAAGGCTCGCCGGGAACGCTCGGCAAAACCCACTGAAAGGTAGAGATGATGGGCGGCGGGGTTATCCTCGCGCACCTGCAACCACGCCGAACGGATGTGATGCTGGCGCAGATGATCCAGCGCCCGCAGGGTCAACTGACGGGCAATTCCCCGCCTGCGGTAGTCGGGATGCACTGCTACATTGGCGATGATGTACACCCACTCTTTGCCTTTGCGGGCAGGGATGAGCGTCAGGTTACCTACAATGCGACCATCTTCTTCCCAGACATAACCGAACAGCGGGGAAGAGACCTCTTCATCGGTCGTCCACACCCAGCGGATGAGCGCAGGATCCTCCACAGCGCGGCGAATGTGGTACAGGTACTCCCGTCCATCCGGATCAAGGGTGGAAGCAAAGCATTCCTCGATCAGCGCCGCCACAGCCAGCATATCGCGGTTGACATCCAGCGGGCGGATGGACGACGTTTTGACGGGAATGAACACCTTCACAGGTTTAATTGTAGTACAGAGGCAGAGAAGCGCAGAAAAAAACGGGCATGTTTTTTGCACGTGTTGAAGCATAAGCCAGCACGGTTCTTATATTCCTCTTATACACTATCTTTGTTTTTCTAATACCCCTGATGCTATAATCAAACTGCGAAGGCTTATTTTAAGAAAAACCGATAGAAAGATGGACGAAAACGACCATCAAGGATAAACCAATATGATGCGATTTGACCGTTTTACCGAACGAGCCCAGGAAGCCGCACAGCGCGCCGCTGAAATCATCCAGCGCTACGGACATAACCAGATTGACACCGAACACATCCTGCTGGCAATGATTGAACAGCCGCAGGGCGCGGTACCCCAACTGCTGGAGATGCTGAAGGTGGATACCAACGCGCTGGCGGAACGCCTGGATTACATTCTGCGCACCAGCCCCAAAGCCAGCATCTTTGGCGGGGGTGCAGGACAAATTTTCATCACCCCGCGGGTAAAGCGCATTATTGACATCGCCAACGAAGAAGCCAACCGCATGAAAGACGAGTACATCTCGACCGAGCACATCTTCCTGGCGATTCTCTCGGAGCGCAGTACACCTGCCGCACGTTTGCTGGAAAGCGCTGGCGTCACCCGCGAACGGGTGTACGATGCCATCCAGGTTCTGCGCGGCGGTCAGCGCGTCTCCGACCCGCAAGCCGAAACCCGCTACCGCACGCTGGAAAAGTACTCCCGCGACCTGACCCAGCAAGCCCGCGAAGGCAAACTGGATCCCGTCATCGGGCGGGATAAAGAAATTCTGCGGGTGATGCAAATCCTCTCCCGCCGCACCAAGAACAACCCTGTGCTGATTGGCGAAGCAGGCGTAGGCAAGACCGCCATCGTCGAAGGGCTGGCGCAGAAGATTGCCAACAACGACGTGCCTGAAATTCTGGCAGGCAAGCGCGTCATCGCCCTTGACCTAGGCGCGATGATTGCCGGCTCGCGCTTCCGCGGCGAGTTTGAAGAGCGCCTGAAAGCCGCCATTGAAGAAGTCCAGCGTTCCGAAGGCGAGATTATCCTCTTCATTGATGAGTTGCACACCGTGGTGGGTGCAGGCGCCGCCCAGGGCGCCATGGACGCCAGCAACATGCTCAAACCTTCGCTGGCGCGCGGTGAACTGCAGTGCATCGGCGCAACCACGCTGGACGAGTACCAGAAATACATCGAGAAAGATGCCGCGCTGGAACGCCGTTTTGCCCCCGTTTTTGTGGATGAACCTTCTGTCGAAGACACCATTCAGATGCTGAGAGGACTGCGCGACCGTTACGAAGCCCACCACAAGGTGAAAATCTCCGACGAAGCCATCGTTGCGGCGGCTCGGCTGAGTTCGCAGTACGTACCCGACCGCCACCTGCCCGACAAAGCCATTGACCTGATTGACGAAGCCGCCGCCAAACTGCGTGTGGCGCTGTACTCTCTGCCGCCCGATCTGAAGCAAATGAAGAGCGAACTCGACCGCCTGAAAGCCGAGGAAGAGCAAGCCGGACAGGAACGCGATTACGAACGCGCCGCCATCAAAAAAGCCGAACGTCTGCGGCTGGAGAGCCAGTACAACGAACTGCGTATCCGCTGGGAGACCGAACATCAACTGGACGGACAGGTGGATGAGAACGACATCGCCGAGGTAATTGCCCAGTGGACGGGTATCCCGGTGAGCCAGATGATGGAAAGCGAAGCCGAGAAACTGCTCAAGATGGAAGAGCGCCTGCACGAGCGCATCATCGGGCAGGACGAAGCCGTGCACGCCATTGCCGATGCCATCCGCCGCGCCCGATCCGGGCTGAAAGACCCGCGCCGCCCGATCGGCTCATTCATCTTCATCGGTCCTTCCGGTGTGGGCAAGACCGAACTGGCGCGCGCCCTGGCGGAGTTCCTGTTTGGCGATGAAGACGCCCTGGTTCGCCTGGACATGAGCGAGTACCGCGAACAGCACACCGTCTCGCGCCTGTTTGGCGCGCCGCCCGGCTACGTGGGCTACGAAGAGGGCGGCCAACTGACCGAAGCGGTACGCCGCCGCCCCTACCGGGTAATTCTGTTCGATGAAATCGAAAAAGCCCACCCCGAAGTGTGGAACGCCCTGCTCCAGATTCTCGATGACGGACGCCTGACCGACGGGCAGGGGCATGTGGTGGACTTCCGCAACACCGTGCTGATCATGACCAGCAACCTGGGCACCGAGTTTGTGCGCCGCGGCGGTACACTGGGCTTCCTGCCTTCTGAAAACAGCGAAGACCGTCAGGCGCATGACAAAATTGAGAAAGCCCTCAAATCTACCTTCCGCCCTGAGTTCCTCAACCGCATTGACGAGATTATCATCTTCTCGCCGCTCAGCATGGAACACATGTTGCAGATTGTGGATTTGCAGATGCAGGAAATCCGAGCCCGCCTGCAGGAACATGGGCTGGATGTGGAACTTTCGACTGAAGCGCGCAACTGGCTGGCAAAGGTGGGCTACGACCCCAATTTCGGCGCCCGTCCTCTGCGCCGTGCCCTGCAAAAGTACGTGGAAAGCCCGCTATCCGTCAGCCTGCTTTCGGGAGAGTTCAAACCCGGCGACCGCGTGCTGGTGGAGATTCAGGACGAACGCCCGGTGTTCCGCAAACTGGAAGAACCAGCCGGAGAGCCTTCCACGCCCTGATTACCTTTCCTCTGGTGGACACAAGCCCTGTGATGAACAGGGCTTTTTTGTTAGAAAATTGAAAGGCAGTTGTTAAGTTTTCAGTTTTCTTTATGCCATTTTCGGGGTATGATTGAATCGGTATGAAACGGGCAGATTTTCCCTATCTTGCCGACTGGTTTGCCATTACCTTCCGCTGGATGGCGATTGTCGCCCTGGCGTTCTCGCTCATTCTCTACATGGACGGGCAATGGCTTCCGCTGGCACTGTTGGCGGGCTCGCTGGTGTGGAACCTGACGATGACCGTGCTGGCGGTGTTCAACCAGCGTCTGCCCGCTCACCGCACGCTGAATACCCTGGTGGATTTAGCCATCAGCATGACGCTATTCGGGTTGACCGGCTCTGCCACCACCCCCATTCAGTGGGTGGGTGTGCTTGCCATTGCCCCATCTGCCATGTACTTTGAACTGCGCGGTGCTCTGCTCATCGCCGTCATGGCAACAGCGCTGGAAACCGGCATTCTGTATTTCCTCTTTCCGGCGCAATTCAACCTGCTGGTGGTGGAATATCTGGGCGGGTTAAACCTTGCCATTGGATTGGTTTTCGGCGGGCTGAGCCTGCCACTGATGAAACGCGTGCGCACCACCTATCACGAGTTAGTGCGCAAACAGCACGAGAGCGAAACTGCCATCCAGCGCAGAGAGCGCGAGCGTCTGCAAGCCTTCTTCGATATGATTGAAACCTTCAGTTCCACCTTTAACTACAAGCGGGTGCTGGAAGTGGGCATTCAGGCAGGCATCAAAGCCATGGGGTTGAGCGAGGCAGAAGGCGCGCGCCTGCTGGCGGCTTTCTTCCTGTTCGAGGATCATACCCTGCGTTACGTCGTCGGACAGGGCTTCCCCCAACGGGATCAAAACCTGCCACTGGCAGCCCAGGAAGGCATCCTGCGCAAAGCCTTGCAGAGCGGCGAGCCGCAGATCCACCACGGCGCCTGTGATGACCCCGAACTAAGCGAACTGGTTGCCCTGCATACCTGCCAGTCTTTGCTGATCATCCCTCTCTTACGCGGGATGAATGTGTACGGGATTCTGCTCTTTGCTCACCCGGATCAAAACTTCTTCCCTCCCGAACGGGTGGAATATCTGATGATTGTCGGGCATCAGGCGGTCATCGCCATTCAAAATGCCCGCCTGTTTGCCGACCTGCAGGAAGAAAAAGAGCGCATCGTGCAAACTCAGGAAGAAGCCCAGCGCAAACTGGCGCGCGACCTGCACGATGGACCCACCCAATCGGTTTCCTCGATTGCCATGCGCCTGAACATTGCGCGGCGGCTTTTGCATCAAAACCCCACTGCCGCCGAGGAAGAACTGGCAAAAATCGAAGAACTGGCACGGCGCACCACCCAGGAAATCCGTCACATGCTCTTCACCCTGCGCCCGCTGGTGCTGGAAAGTGAAGGGCTGGAAGCCGCGCTGAAAGCCATGGCGGAAAAGATGCGCGACCTGTACCAGCAAAATGTGGTGCTGGATGTGGACCCAACGGCTGTTTCGGCACTGGATTCCACCCAGCAAACGGTGGTCTTCTACCTGTGCGAGGAAGCCGTGAACAATGCCCGCAAGCACGCCGAAGCCAGCCAGATCACCGTGCGGCTGAAATACGTCACCAATTACACCGATATCATCGGCTTGGAAATCAGCGACAACGGCAAAGGCTTCAACGTCAACGAGGTGATGGGCTCGTACGAACGGCGCGGCAGTTTGGGCATGATTAACCTGCGCGAACGCGCCGACCTGGTGAACGGCTTACTACGGGTGGATTCTGCGCCGGGAAAAGGTACGCGCATTCGGGTCTTCATTCCCCTCACCGAAGAAGCCATGGACCGCCTGCACGGACGGGTGCGGGCTTAACCCTCTGCCAGCAACTGCCGGAGGATAGGGATTGCCGCCAGCACCGCCCGCGCGCGGTGGCTGATGCGGTTTTTCTCTTCCGGGGGCAGTTCCGCCATGGTCAAACCACGCTCGGGGAAGAGAAAGATGGGGTCGTAACCAAAACCGTGCGTTCCCCGTTCCTCGGGGATAATCTCACCGGGACATTCCCCCTCAGTAAAGAACACCTCGCCCTGGGGAGTAGCAATGGCAACTGTGCACACAAAGCGCGCCAGCCATGGACGCGGTTTGTCACGCAAATTTTCCAGCAGATACGCGCGGCGGTCGGCATCGGTAGCACCTTTTTGAGGGGCATAGCGCGCCGAATGCAACCCCGGCGCACCGTTGAGGGCTTGAACTTCCAGCCCGGAATCATCGCTCAGGGTGATTAAGCCGCTGGCCTGGGCATAGGCGCGGGCTTTCATACCGGCATTTTCGCGGTAGGTTTCTCCGGTTTCCTCTACCGTTAGGGCAATGCCTAAATCGGCAGGCAGGAACAACTCGTAGGGTTCACCGGCGAGAATGGCTTGAAATTCACGCAATTTTCCGCGGTTAGTGGAAGCAATGAGTAATTTTGTCACATGAACCTCGAATTTTTATGAGAAAAATCATAAAAACTTGACTTGGCTATACGTACATGCTATAATGCTTTTGTATAATTATAACTTCTACCTAATCATCACCTGTGAATCTTCCTAGACACCCACTCCGCGTTAATGTTGGTTTCCTGCTCAACGCCCCTGTTGGTTACAGCCGGGATATTCACTTCGAATTTCCTCTCGTACAACTGGAAGGGGATTTTCTGGTTTCCGAATTCAATGGTTTGTTAAGGGTCAGCCGCACGCCACAAGGGATTTTATCCCAGTGCGACTTTCAGGGGTACACCGAAGTGGAGTGTGTGCGCTGTCTTTCGCCCTTCCCGCAATTTGTTCATACGGTGTTCAGTGAACTGTACGCCTTCAACCGCCGTTCCCTCACCGAGTCCAACCTGCTCTTTCCTGAAAACGGCTATCTGGAGTTGGAATCGCTGGTAAGGGAGTATTTGATTCTGGAAATACCCATCTCGCCGGTGTGTCGCCCCGACTGTAAGGGGCTGTGCCCGGTATGCGGAGAAAATCTCAATCTCCGCCTCTGCGAGCACTCCATTCTTCCTTCACAGGTCTGATTCATGCAACTACCACCATGAACAGCGCTTAACCTGCAAATCGTTACCGGTCACGGAAGGATGACGAATGAGCATTACCGGGGGTTGTCATCGCAAGGAGGGTCGGATATATGGCAAGTCCGGGAAGCAATAAACGGGGGACCGAGATCCTCAAGATGTTGTTGGAAAAAGCCGATGTACAGGGATATCTGACCACAGAAGACCTGATGGAAGCCTATCCCAACGTCGGTGAGGATCATGAACGCTTTGAAGCCATTCTGCTGGCACTGCGCCGCCATGGCGTGGATATTTACGACACCGAAGAAAACGAATACCCCTTCCCTGATGAAGACATTGACGGAGCCTTCATTGAAGAAGACCCCGTACAGACCTTTGACCTTAACCGCATTTCCAGCGATGATACCGTTGGACTGTATCTCAAAGAAATGTCGCGCGTTCCCCTGCTTTCCAGTGAAGAAGAGGTGGAACTGGCAAAGCGCATCGAACGCGGGCGCGCGGCAAAGAAAGAACTCACTCGCAATAGCGCACGCCTGTCCCCTCAGCGTCGCGGCGAACTGGAAGCCCAAATTCAGGATGGCGAAAGTGCCCGTGAGCATTTGATCAAAGCCAATACCCGCCTGGTTGTCTCCATCGCCAAACGTTACATCGGCAGGGGGGTGCCGTTCCTGGACTTGATTCAGGAAGGCAATCTGGGATTGATGAAAGCCGTGGAGAAGTACGAGTATCAGCGCGGCTTTCGCTTTTCTACCTATGCCACCTGGTGGATTCGTCAGACCATCACCCGCTCAATTGCCGACCAGGGGCGCACCATCCGCGTGCCGGTGCACATGGTGGATCGCATCCGCCGTCTGTACCGCACCACCCACGAGATGGAGCAAAAACTGGGGCGCACCCCGACCAACGAAGAACTGGCGGATGCCATCGGCATTAAAGCCTCCAAAGTGGACTGGATGATGCGGGTCTCATGGTTGCCGCTTTCGCTGGAAAGTCCCATCAACGAAGATGAAGAAGACTCGGAACTGGGGCAATTCATCGAAGACCAGGTGACACCTTCCCCCATGCAAACTACCTATAGCAACCTCTTGCGCGAAAAGATTCAGGAAGTACTGGACACCCTGCCCGCCCGCGAGGCGCGTATTCTGCGTCTGCGCTTTGGACTGGAAAACGGGCGCACCTACACCCTGGAAGAGGTAGGGCAGAAATTTGGCTTGACCCGCGAACGCATCCGTCAAATTGAAAATAAAGCCCTGCGGCGATTGCGCCATCCGCGCCGTGCGCGCCAGTTGAAAGATTATCTATAATAGAGAGTAGCAAGACACAACTGCAAACGAGAGGGGAGGGGGGATGAGCGAACTTTATCTGGCAAGCATGTATCTGGAACAGGGCGACCGTGAAAATGCTGCCCGCGAACTGGAGCGCATCCTCAGCATGGATATGGACAATATCCATGCCTGGCGGTTACTGGCACATGCGCTCACCAACCCGGATGAAATCCGCGAATGCTGGGACAACGTCTTGCGTCTGAATCCTCGAGATCCGGAAGCCATTGCCGCCCTCAAAGCCCTGGAAAACCGCTCGGCTTATATGGAGGGCACTCCACCGCCCTTCCCGGAAGAGGACATGCAAGCCCTGGAAAAGGGCATGATGCCCGCACTGGAAGAAGAAGACGCACCCTCGCTGGAATACCGCATTGCCACTGAAGCCACCCGACCGGTCACCCCCAGAACTGGGGATGAATTTGCCTACCTGGAACGCAATACCCAGCCGCGCGCCGAGGAAAAACCGGAAAAAGGCTTTTTTGAAAACGACTTCATCTTCTACACCCTGATTTTCCTGGTCTTGCTCTTCATTGCCATCATTGCCATTCTGGTATTCTTTGGACCTCAGGCGTTTGACCCGCTCTTCCAGTGGCTCAAAAGCCTCGGGATTCCCCTTGGCGCCCCATGACCGCAAGATTGATGGAGAGTTTTCATTGCCCGGAGATAACTTTTGTGCTATCATACGCCCACGAGGGTTAACCATGGGACTCTTACTTATGGGCATGCGTGGCATGATGATGCGCGGGAGAACCATCTCACCGCCGGTTCTGGCTGCGTAGCCCACAGAACGAACCTGCAGCCCGGCTGGCGGTGCCCGCCGGGTTTTCATTTCTGAAAAAATTATGTCTTTGTCGAGGTTACCTTATGTCCACACCTGTCCTGATTGCTGTTGCCTGGCCCTACGCCAACGCTGAGATTCACGTTGGCAACATCACCGGCGCGTACCTGCCGGCGGATATCGTCGCCCGCTACCACCGCCTCAAGGGCAATCGCGTGTTAATGGTCTCCGGCACCGATTCGCACGGCACGCCGGTCACCCTGCGCGCCGATGCCGAGGGTAAGCCCGTGGAAGAGGTGTACAAGCGTTTTCACCAGTCCTTCCTGGATTTGTTTCAAAAGGCGGGGCTGACCTACGACCTCTTCACCACCACACACACCGAAAACCACTTCAAGGTAGCGCAGAGCGTGTTCCTCGCCCTGCTGAAGAACGGCTACCTGTACACCGAAGTCCGTCCGCAGTGGTATTCGCCCTCGCTGAGGCGCTTCCTGCCCGACCGCTACATCGAAGGCACCTGCTACATCTGCGGCGATGAGCACGCCCGCAGTGACCAGTGCGACAAGTGCGGCAATGTGCTGGAACCGGAAAAACTCATCAACCCGCGCTCCAAAGTGGATGGTTCCACCCCCGAACTGCGCGAAACCGTGCACTACTACCTCGACCTCTCCAAACTGGAGCCGGAAGTCGCCCGCTTCCTGCGCGAACGCCAGCACTACTGGCGCGAAACCGTGTGCAACCAGACGCTGGGGCAAATCGAAAGCGAAGGGCTGAAGAGCCGCCCCATCACCCGCGACCTGGACTGGGGCATTCCCGTGCCGGTGGAAGGCTGGGAAGGCAAATGCCTGTATGTGTGGTTCGAAGCCGTCATCGGCTACCTGTCTGCTCCCATCGAGTGGGCGCGCCTGCACGGGCTGGGCGATGCCTGGAAGGACTGGTGGGTCAACCCCGAATCGCGCACCATTTACTTCATCGGAAAGGATAATATCTTCTTCCACGCCGCCTGGTGGCCCGCCCAACTGCTGGGCATGGGCGAAACCTTCATGGAAATTTTCGCCGGCGAGAAAGGGCAGAAACTGGTACTGCCCTACGATGTACCCGCCAATCAGTTCATGAATCTGGAAGGCGATAAAATCTCCGGAAGCCGCAACTGGGCAGTGTGGGGACATGATTTCCTCTCGCGTTACGACCCCGACCCCCTGCGCTACTACCTGACCGTAAACATGCCAGAGATGCGCGATACCGACTGGGACTGGGAAGACTTCTACAAGCGCAACAACGACGAACTGGTGGCTACCTGGGGCAACCTGGCAAACCGCGTGCTTTCGTTTGCCGTCAAACACTTTGAGGGCAAAGTCCCCGAGCCCGGCGCACTGACCGAACTGGACGAGGAAATCCTGCGCAAGGTGGAAAGTGGCTTTGAGAGCGTAGGCGCAGAACTGGAAGCCGTGCATTTGCGCAGTGCGCTGGGCAGTGCCATGGCACTGGCAACCGAGGTCAACCGCTATCTGGATCAGACTGCGCCCTGGAAGGAAATCAAGACCGACCGTCAGGCGGCGGCGCGGGCCATCTACACCGCCCTGCGATGCATTGACAACCTCTCCGTCCTGCTTTCGCCGTTCCTGCCCTTCAGCAGTGAGAAACTGCACCAGTACTTCGGCTATGAAAAACCGCTCTTCGGCAAACAAGCCACCCGCACGGTGCAGGATGGGCTGGGTGAGCACACCGTCCTGCTCTACGACCCCGATGACGCCGCCGGCAAGTGGCAACCCAGCGCCTTACAGCCCGGACAACCTCTGCAGGCACCCCAGCCGCTCTTCAAGAAACTGGATGCCAGCATCGTTGAGGAAGAACGCGCCCGGCTGAGAGCACAACGAAAATCGTAAAAAGGCTTCTTTTCATCTCAAAGCGGAGTCGATAACGACTCCGCTTTATTGTTTACGCGCAAAAATCACCCTCCAGAGGGCTTGTATTTTCGCGCAAAATATTCCATAATAATTGATGGAAACTGATTGATTTTGATTGTTTGTGATTGAAATTTATGGACATCCCCTCTCTTTCCAATATCGAACGTCAGCAAGCCATCCTGGCACTGCTTCAGCGCCAGCAACGGGTGAAGATTGCCCAAATCTGCGAAGAGTTTGCCGTCAGTGAAGCCACTGCCCGCCGGGACCTGGAAGCGCTGGCTTCGCAGGGCTTGATTCAGCGCGTGCATGGCGGCGCTATTCCTCTACAACCGGCTGCGCCGGAGCCGCCCCTGCTGGAGCGCAGTCATGAGCAGGCGGATGAGAAAGCCCGCATCGGCAGGCTTGCCGCTACCCTGGTACAGGATGGCGAAACCGTCTTCCTTGGCTCGGGAACGACGGTGCTGGAAATCGCCAAACACCTGCGCGAGCGCAAAGGGCTGACCATCATCACCAATTCCCTGCCGGTGGTCAACCTGTTTGCCGGCATGGAACATATTCAGGTGGTGTGTCTGGGCGGGATTTTACGCGACAGCGAACTCTCCTTCATCGGACACATCACCGAGCAAGCCCTCAGCGAGGTGCGCGCCGATAAGGTCTTTCTGGGGGTGCGCGCCGTGGATCTGGAACACGGCTTGACCAACGATTACCTGCCCGAAACCATGACCGACCGCGCCATCCTCAAAATTGGGCGCGAGGTTATCGTTGTGGCGGATCACACCAAATGCTGTCGCGTCTCCACTGCCTTCCTTGCTCCCCTGACCAGCATGCACACCTTCATCACCACCCAGGAAGCCGATGAAAGTTTCATCTCTGCCCTGCAGGAACTGGGGGTTCGGGTCTTGCTGGCATAAATCCTTTTTCAAGGAATTTGCCCATGCTTCTTGAACACTACAAACCGCGTTCCAAACTGGTCACACGGCAAAGCGTGGTGGAAAAGCCGCGCTTTCCGGTCATTGACGCGCACAATCACCTGGCGCCGCCCTTTGGCGGGGATTGGGAAGAAAAGCCCATCAACGAACTGCTGGACCGCATGGACGCCGCCGGTGTCATCCACTACGTGGATCTGGATGGCGGCTGGGGAGAGGACATTCTCAACCGCCACCTGGATCTCTTCAAAGCCCGCGCGCCGGAGCGTTTCACCATCTTTGGCGGCGTGGACTGGAATCAGTGGGAGTATCTGGGCAACCGCTTCCCGGAGTGGGCGGCGGAACGTTTGCGCATTCAGAAAGCCCGCGGCGCTGAGGGCTTGAAAATCTGGAAACATTTTGGCTTGCACGTGCGTGATCATACCGGCGCGCGGGTTGCCGTAGATGACGCCCGCCTCGACCCCGTCTGGCAGACGGCGGGAGAACTGGGCATGCCTGTGCTGATCCACATCGCCGACCCGGTGGCTTTCTTCGACCCCATTGATGAGACCAACGAACGCTGGGAAGAACTGGGGGCGCACCCCGACTGGTCGTTCCCCAGCCCGCCCTTCCCGCCGTTTCTGGAGATTGTCAATGCCCTGCACCGCCTGGTCAAGCGCCATCCGCAGACTACCTTCATCGGCGCGCATGTGGGCTGTTACGCCGAGAACCTTGCCTGGGTGGGCAGTGTGCTGGACGATTGCCCCAATTTCTTTGTGGATATCGCCGCGCGCATTGGAGAACTGGGACGTCAGCCCTATACCGCGCGGCGTTTCTTTCTGAAATACGCCGACCGCATTCTTTTCGGTACAGATGTAGGTCCCGACCTGGAGACCTACCGCATTTATTACCGCTTCCTCGAAACCGACGACGAATACTTCAACTACAATCCGGGCGAAATCCCCCTGCAGGGACGCTGGTACATCTACGGCATTTTCCTGCCCGATGAGGTGCTGGAAAAGGTATATGCAGGCAACGCCCGGCGAATTCTTCGTATTCAGGGATGACCATATGGAAAATGGAACGTTTACTCTTCAGGAAATTCTTTCTCAACCGCAGGCATGGGCGAGCGCGCTGGATGTCTTGAAAGCCTCTCAAGCGGACATCCGGCGTTTTCAGCCCGGTGAGTATGCCCAAATCCTCTTTACCGGATGTGGCTCCACCTACTACCTGGCTCTTTCCGCCGCCGCGCTTACCCAGGAACTGACCGGCGCGCCCGCTCGAGCCTTCCCCGCTTCCGAACTCTGGCTGAACCCGGACATTGTTTACACCGGGGGCAAGACCCTGCTGGTGGCGGTTTCCCGCTCCGGCGAGACCAGCGAAACCCTGCACGCCTGCCGCGCTTTCCTCGACCAGAAACGCGGCGACCTGATCACCCTGTCCTGCTACCCGCAAACCCCGCTGGCAGGCATGGGGACGCTCAACCTGGTTCTGCCGTCCGGTCAGGAACAATCGGTGGCACAAACCCGCGCCTTCTCCACCCTCTACCTGGGGACGATGGCGCTGGCGTGCGAGTGGTCCGGGCGTGCTGACCTGCTGGATGCGCTGACCCGCTTACCCGAAGCCGGCGCGCAGGTGCTGGAAAACTCGGCGGGACTGGCAGGCGAACTGGGACAGGACGCCAGCCTGGATCGTTTTTACTGGCTTGGTTCAGGTACGCGCTACGGGCTGGCTTGCGAATTGAGCCTGAAGATGAAAGAGATGAGCCTGAGCCACAGTGAGCCTTTCCACTTCCTGGAATTCCGCCATGGTCCCAAGAGCATGATCACCGATTCGGCGGTGGTCATCGGCTTGCGCTCTGCCCGCAACGGGCAGGCGGAAGGCGCGGTGCTGGATGATATGCTGGCGCTGGGCGGCAGGGTGGTGGACCTGGCGTTTGCGGATGCTCCCCTCTTCCCGGAAAAAGCCACCTATCGCCTGACCCTGCCTGCTCCCCTCTCGGAAGCCATCCGCAACATTCTGTATTTGCCCGTTGGACAGCGCATTGCCTTCGAACGGGCTCTTTCCAAAGGGTTGAATCCAGATCGTCCCACGCATCTGGATACCGTTGTCAAGTTGTAGTGTTTCAAGAAAGGAGTAAGTTGTATGAAGCGCACCCTGTTTTCCCTGATTCTGGTTCTCACCATCGTGCTGACGGCTTGCGCGCAGGCGGGCGGCACTCCGGCGCCCTCTGGCGGAGCGGCAGAGATTCGCTTCATGGCATGGGGCGACCCGGCTGAACTGGAAGTGTGGAAGCAAATTGTCGCCGACTTCGAGAAGGAAAATCCCAATGTCAAGGTGAACGTGGAAGTTTCCGACTGGGATTCGTACTGGACGAAGTTGAAGACCCTGCTTGCCGCCAACACCCCGCCGGACATCTTCGCCATTGATGCCCCGCTCTACAAGGACTATCAATCCCGCGGCGTTCTGCTCAACCTGAAGCCCTATCTGGATGCCAACCCCGGCTTGCTGGATGGGCTGTATCCGGTCACCCTGAAAGCCTACGAAACCCCCGAAGGCTACTTCGGTTTGCCGCGCGATTTCCAGACCATTGTGGTCTTCTACAACAAGGATATGTTTAACGCCGCCGGCATCCCCTATCCGCAACAGGGCTGGACGTATGACGACCTGCGCGAGATTGCCAGGAAACTGACCAAAGACACCAACGGCGATGGCAAGGTGGATCAGTACGGCTTCTACGCCGATTTGTGGGACATGGAACTCATCTGGGGTGAAGGCATTTGGGCGCACGGCGGCGATGTCATCAGCGCCGACTACACCAAGACGCTCATCGGTACGCCCGAAGCCCGCAAAGCCTGGCAACTCTTCCACGATATGATTTTCGTGGACGGTTCCTGGCCCGATGCCAACACTGCGGCGCAGTACGGCGGCGATCCCTTCCTGGCTGGCGTTGCCGCCATGACCACCATTGGACACTGGGCAATCCCCGGCTATGCTGAAGCATCCTTCAAGTGGGATGTTGCCCCCATGCCCGCCGGACCTGCCGGGCAAGCCACCAGCGTCAACAGCGCCGGGTTTGTGGTTGCCAAAGCCACCAAATACCCGCAGGAAAGTTTCAACTTCATCAAGTTTGTGCTGAGCGAGAAGGGGCAGACCCGCCTGGCGGAACTGGGCTTTGCCTGCCCGGTGCTCAAGTCGGTTGCCGAAAGCCCTGCCTTCCTGGAACAGGAAGTCAAGGTCAACCATCAGGTTTTCCTGGATTCGCTGGCGTTCGCCCGCATGAAGCCGTCCTTCAAGGGTTATGAGGAATGGTCCTCGGTGATTGGCGACGGCATGAGCGTGGTGTGGACCGGCGAAGCCGAACTGGATGCCACCCTGGACGAAGTCGTCAAACAGGCTGACGAAGTGCTGGCAAAGAACAGGTAATTCTTTCCCTATCCCTGCCCCCCGCAGGAACGGTTTTGCTCTGCGGGGGGCAGGCTTGGAGCAAACTTTTATGGAAGCCGGTCTCAAACCTCTTGGTCGGGAAAAATTCTGGTTGTGGGCAATGCTCGCCCCTACCCTGTTCGGGCTGTTTTTCAGCGCTTTTGGATCACTGCTGGCAACGCTGGCGCTGTCTTTTACCCGCTGGGACTTGCTGACCCCGCCCCAATGGGCTGGCTTTGCCAATTACATCGCGCTGTTCAAAGATCCCAAGAACCTTACCTCTCTGCTGAACACGGTGCGGTTTACCGCCATGTATGTGCCGGGGGTGGTCATCGTCTCCCTGCTGGTGGCAGTGCTGATGAACCGCGGGCTGAAGGGCATTTCCTTCTTCCGCACGGCTTACTACCTGCCGGCAGTGACCTCGGCAGTGGCTACCGCGCTGGTGTGGCAGATGATTTATGGAAAAGATACGGGAATCCTCAACTACCTTCTGGAAAGCCTCGGGTTACAGCCGGTGTGCTGGCTGTGTACCGATATGGCGCTCTATTCGGTGGTCATTGTCAACATCTGGGGGGCAATTGGCGAGGGCATGATTATCTTTCTGGCAGGGTTAACCACCATCCCACGCGAGTACTACGAAGCCGCCGAGATGGACGGCGCCAAAGGCTTGCAGAAGTTCTTCCGCATCACCCTGCCGCTCATCACCCCCAGCATTTTCTTCCAAACGCTGATTTCCACCATCAACGCCTTTCAGGCATACGACTACATCTATATGCTCACCCGCCGCGGGCAGGGCGATAGTTCTGTTCCAGTCGTGGTGTTCTCTATTTACCGCAACGCCTGGCATTTCTCCAATTACGGCGGTGCCAGCGCGCAAGCCATCGAACTCACCCTCATCGTGGCGGCATTGATGGGGCTGTACCTGTGGCTGGAAAAGCGCTTTGTGGTGTATGAGTAGGAAGGAGACCTTTATGGGAAAACGCGTACAAACCCGTTTATTGGATGCTCTGACGTACCTCATCCTGCTCATCGGCGCGGTAGGCATGGTCACCCCCTTCCTGTGGATGGTGTCCACGTCCTTCAAACTGCCCGCCGATCAGTTCACCAAAACGCTCATTCCGCCTACCTTTACCCTGAGAAACTTTCAGGCGCTCTTTGCCTACGGCGATATCAGTTTCCCCCTGCTGTTCCTCAACAGTGCGGTCATTTCCCTGCTGACCACCATTGGGCAACTGCTCACCTGCTCCATGGCGGCGTTTTGCTTTGCCGTGGTACGCTTCAAAGGCAGAGATTTCCTGTTCACCCTGCTTTTACTGACCCTGCTGATTCCGTTCCATGTGACCCTTATCCCCAATTTCGTCATTTTCTCATGGCTGGGGCTGGTGGGTACCAGTGTGCCGTTGTGGTTGCCTGCCTTCTGGGGCGGGGCTTTCGGCACGTTCCTCTTGCGGCAGTACTTCCTCACCATTCCCCGCGACCTGGTGGATGCGGCACGGGTGGACGGCGCAACCCTGCCGCAAATCTACTGGAAGGTGTACCTGCCGCTCGCCAAGCCTGCTCTGGCGGCGCTGGCAATCTTTTCCTTCCAGGGCGCATGGAACGACTTGCTTCGCCCGCTGGTCTATATGCCTGCCGCGCCGAACACGACCCTGACGGTCGGGCTGGCGCTCTTCCAGACGCAGATGACCCGCGGCGGAAACTTTACCGTATTAATGGCAGGCGCGCTGATCAGCATCCTGCCCCTGCTCATCGTCTTCTTCTTTGCTCAGCGCTTCTTCATTGAGGGTATTGCCCTGAGCGGCGTCAAGCGCTAAATTTATCTTCGTTACAGGAGTGTTCTTATGACCAAGATTACCTTCATCGGTGCAGGCAGTTTGGGCTTCACCAGCGAACTGGTGCGCGACATCCTCACCTTCCCCCTGCTGGAAGATGCCCACATCGCTCTGATGGACATTCACCCCGAACGGCTGGAATGGGCAAAACGGCAGGTGGAGAAACTCATCGCGGCGGGCAAACGCCCTGCCACCGTCTCCGCCACCCTGGACCGCGCCGAAGCCCTGAAGGGCGCGGATGTGGTGCTGACCACCATTCTGGCAGGCAGTACCGAGGTCTGGCGGCATGATATTGAAATCCCCAAGAAGTACGGCGTGGACATCAACGTGGGCGATACCCGCGGACCGAGCGGCATCTTCCGCTTTCTGCGCACCATCAACCCGATGATGGACATTGTCCGCGATATGGAAAAATACTACCCCAACGCCGTCCTGCTCAACTACACCAACCCCATGGCGATGCTGGTCTCTGCCATTCAAAAGCAGTCCTTCATCACCGTGACGGGATTGTGCCACTCGGTGCAGGGCACTGCCATGATGCTGGCGCGCTGGATTGGCGCACCTTACGAGGAAATTGACTACGTCTGCGCGGGCATTAACCACCAAGCCTGGTACTTGGAGTACAAATGGAATGGGCAGGACGCCTACCCGCTCATCCGCAAAGCAGTGACCGAGCGCCCCGAGGTGTACAACGAGGAAATTGTCCGCAACGAGATGTTTCTAGCGCTGGGCTATTACGTCACCGAATCCAGCGGTCACAACTCGGAATACAACTGGTGGTTCCGCAAGCGCCCCGACCTCATCGAAAAGTACTGCACACACGGCACGGGCTGGAATCCAGGCGAGTACGCCTACATCCTCAAGGAATATCAGCGCAACGAAGCCACCTGGAAGGATCAGGTGCGCGAACGTCTGGAAGCACCGCTCACCCCCGAGGATTTACAGCGTGGCGAGGAATACGCGGCGTATATCATCAACGCGCTGAAGGGCGGCGAACCCTTCAAGTTCAACGGCAATGTGCGCAACACCCACCTCATTACCAACCTGCCCGAAGGTGCCTGCGTGGAAGTACCTGTGTACGTGGATCGCGCAGGCTTCCACCCCACTCACGTGGGCGCGCTCCCACCTGAATGCGCTCTGCTCACCCAACTTTCCAGCGGCATTGAGGAAATGGCGGTGCAGGCGTCCATTGCGGGCGACCCCACCATGGTGTACCGTGCCATCTGTCACGACCCGCTGACGGCTTCGGTGCTTTCGCTGGCAGAAATCCGCCAGATGACTAATGAATTGTTTGCCGTGCATAAGGATTACCTGCCGCAGTTCAAGGTCCACCGCGTGTAAGGAATGCGCCTGCGATTTGCTCATCTGGTGTTGATTTTGTCCATCGCGCTGGCGGGATGTGCCCCCGCGCTCCCGCCAGCCCCTTCCTTTGTTCGTTTTACGGAGACCGCAGAGATGTCCTCTGAAAATTCCCCTCACCCCGCCGCCGACTGGTGGCGCCCCACGGTTGGGCTTACCTGGCAGTGGCAGATTGGCAATAACGAGATTGACACCCGCGTTGATGTGGATGTGTACGATATTGACCTGTACGTGGATCAAGCCGTGATTGACGAACTGCATGCTCAGGGACGCAGGGTCATCTGCTACATCAGCGTGGGTTCGTGGGAAGACTGGCGTCCCGACAAAGACCGCTTTCCTGCCGAAGTGCTGGGCAAGGATTACGAGGGCTGGCAGGGCGAGAAGTGGCTGGACATCCGCCAGATTGACAAACTGGCGCCCATCATGCTGGCGCGCCTGGATTTGTGCCAGGCAAAAGGTTTTGACGCTGTCGAACCCGACAACATGGAAATTTACACCAACGACACGGGCTTCCCCCTGACCTACAAAGACCAGTTGAAGTACGCTCTCTGGCTGGCTGAGGAAGCCCACAAACGCGGGCTGGCAATCGGGCAGAAAAACGCCGCCGATATGGTGGCGGATCTGGTGAACGTCTTTGACTTTGCCATCACCGAGGATTACTTTTACTACGGCGAAGCCGAAAGCATGCTTCCATACATCCAGGCAGGCAAGCCCGTGTTTGCCGCCGAATACACCGACCTGCCCGGCGATTTTGAGGAATTCTGCCGGCAGTCCCGAAAACTGGGCTTCAGCACCATTCTGAAAAACCGCGAACTGGATGCCTGGGTGAAGTTTTGTCCTTAATTTTTCATCTCTGGGAAGGGTTATGAAAGCATTGAGTATTGCCAAATTTCGCTCGTTTCAAACCTGCGCTTCTGCGCACGGCACGTTCACTTTTCTGGCACTGGATCACCGCCAGAACCTGCGCCGCGCCAACCCGCGCTTTGAAGACAACCACGAACTGAGCCGCTTCAAACTGGAAGTCACCGCCGAACTGGCGCCTTTTGCCACCGGTGTCCTGCTCGACCCGGAAGTTTCGGCGGCGCAAGCCATTGCCAGCGGCGCCCTACCCGGCACCAAAGGACTGGTGGTAGCGCTGGAAGCCACCGGCTACACCGGCGAGCCTGCCGCGCGGCGCTCGCAAATCCTGCCGGGCTGGAGCGTGGAAAAAGCCAAGCGCATGGGCGCCAGCATGGTCAAACTGCTGGTGTACTACCACCCCGAGTCACCCACTGCGCAGGAAATCGAAGCCTTCGTAGCGCAAACCGCTGTCGAATGTCAGCGCTATGACCTGGCGCTGATGCTCGAACCGCTCTCGTACCCGCTGAAGGGCGAGCGCCTTTCCGGCGAAGAAAAGCGCCGTGTGGTCATCGAGACTGCCCGCCGCCTCACCGCCATCCCCGGGGTGGATTTGCTCAAAGCCGAACTGCCTCAAGCCACCGATGACCTGGACATGGGCAAACTCGCCGATGCCTGTGCCGAACTGCATGAGGCAAGCCAGGCGCCGTGGATTTTGCTCTCTGCCGCCGCTTCCTTCGAGACCTACCTGCAACAGACGGCAGTCGCCTGCCGCGCCGGCGCCAGCGGGATTGCCGTAGGACGCGCTGTCTGGCAGGAAGCCGTTGCGCTTGATGGCAGTGACCGCCTGGACTTCCTGCGCCGCATAGCCCGCCCGCGCCTGGAGCGCCTGAGCGCGCTGTGCCTGGCGCTGGCGCGCCCCTTCACCGAGGTGTACAGCGCCGAGGCTCCTTTCGATTGGTACCGTCAATACTGAGATTATGTCTGAGACCTTTGCCCCTTCATCCCGACCATTCGATCTGCTGGTTGCCGGAGAAATCAACCCCGACCTGATTCTAAACGGCGATGTCGAACCCGCCTTCGGGCAGGTGGAGAAATGCGTGGACTCCGCCACATTGACCATCGGCTCTTCTTCGGTGATTTTTGCCTGCGGCGCGGCGCGTTTGGGCTTGCGGGTAGCCTTCATTGGCAAGTGCGGCGATGACCTCTTCGGGCGCTACATGCTGGAAGCCATGCAGGAACGCGGCATTGATACCCGCGCGGTGATTCAAATCCCCGACGGGCATACCGGCATGAGCGTCATTCTCAACCGCGGCAGTGACCGCGCCATTCTCACCTATCCCGGCTTGATTGCCGCGCTGTCCGCCGATGACATTCCCGATGACCTGCTCGGGCAAGCCCGCCACCTGCACATTGCCTCGTACTTCCTGCAAACCGCCTTACAGCCCGGCTTGCCCGATCTCTTCCGCCGCGCCCGCCGTCTGGGATTGACCACCTCGCTCGACCCCAACTACGACCCCGGCGCATCCTGGCAGGGGATTCGCGATTTGCTGGCGCTGACCGATGTCTTCCTGCCCAATCAAACCGAAGCCTGCGCGCTGACAGGCACGGACGACCCCGCCAAAGCCGCCCGCACGCTGGGCAAACAAACCGGTACTGTAGCGGTCAAAATGGGTACGCAGGGTGCGCTGGGGGTGCAGGGCGAGGTTATGGCTCACGCTCCCGCCCTGACCGTGCCGGTGGTGGATACAGTTGGCGCGGGCGATTCCTTCGATGCCGGTTTTCTCTACGGCTACCTGCAGGGCTGGACGCTGGAGCGGTGTCTGCGTCTGGGCGCGGTATGCGGCAGTCTCTCCACCCGCACCGCAGGCGGGACTGCGGCTCAGCCCACCCTTGCCGAAGCCCTGGGATTTCTTGAGCGGGAGAAGTAAATGATGTTCGGCTCGCCTGCTCCCCTGCTGGATATGGTCACCGCGCAGAAACAGGGCATGGCGCGGGGTATCCCATCCATTTGTTCGGCACATCCGGTGGTGCTGAGTGCCGCCTGCCATCTTGCCCGCCGGAGCGGCGCGCCCCTGCTCATCGAAACCACCTGCAATCAGGTCAACCACCAAGGTGGGTACAGCGGCATGACCCCCGCCGATTTTGTCCGCTTTCTGCGCGAAATTCTGGAACGGGAAGGTATTCCCCCGCAACAGGTCATCCTGGGCGGGGATCACCTGGGTCCTTACCCCTGGCGGAAAGAGCCTGCCGAAACCGCCATAGCACAAGCGCTGGAAATGGTGCGGGCATACGTGCAGGCAGGCTACACCAAAATTCATCTGGACGCTTCCATGCCCTGCGCCGATGACGACCCCGAGCGTCCCCTGCCGCTGGAGCGCATAGCCCGACGGGCGGCGCAGTTGTGCGCCGCCGCCGAAGCCGCCGCGGGAGCGGTTCAGCCGGTGTACGTAATTGGCAGTGAGGTGCCCCCGCCCGGCGGCGCGCAGGGTCAGGAGGCAAGACTTCACGTCACCACTCCGCAGGAAGCCCAAGCCGCGCTGGATGCCTTTCGGGAAGCCTTTCTGCAGGCAGGCTTGACTCCCGTTTGGGAGCGGGTCATTGCGCTGGTAGTCCAGCCGGGGGTGGAGTTTGGCGTGGACAGCATTCACGCCTATCAGCGCGAAGCCGCCCGCCCGCTGAAGACCTTCATCGAGGGCGTGCCCGGCATGGTGTATGAAGCCCACTCGACCGATTACCAGACCCGTGCCTCCCTGCGTGCGCTGGTGGAAGACCACTTTTCCATTCTCAAGGTTGGTCCGGCACTAACCTTTGCCTACCGCGAAGCCGTGTTCGCCCTGGAACACATCGAACGGGAAATATTGGGCAGGCAGGATATGCCTCTCTCCCGCCTGAGTGAAGTCCTCGACGAGGTGATGCTGAACGATCCACGCCACTGGCAGGGATACTTTGCCGGCGCTCCCGCCGAACAGGCGCTGGCGCGCCGCTACAGTTTCAGCGACCGCATTCGCTATTACTGGCACCATCCCGCCGCGCAGGAAGCCGTGCGGAGACTGCTCGCCAACCTGATCGAAACCCCGCCGCCGCTGAGTTTGCTCAGCCAGTACCTGCCGCGCGAGTATGAGATGGTGCGCGCGGGGGAAATCTCCAGCCACCCGCAGGACCTGATTCGGGCACATATCCAGCACACGCTGGAAGATTACGCTGCGGCGTGCGGGTAAGCCGGTGCGACCGCGCCCTGAATCTGTCGAAGGGCGCGTAAAGAATAAGTCACCGTCAGGGCGCGAAGACGTGCTTGTATTTCTTCCCCATCTGGCTACAATCAAAACCAAGAGGGCTCTTCCCCTCTGGAAGGTCATCCCTATGTTTTCCCCAGTGTTCATGCTTCCGCGCCGCGGGTTCTATCTCATTCTTGCAGTGATTCTGTTGCTTCTGCTTACCGGCTGTCCGCCGAAATTTCCCTGCGATGAGAAAATCAAAGATCCCGAACCCTACCAGCAAATGGTGCTTCAGCATCCTCTCATCCAAGCCCTCTCAGAGACGCTGACCATCGAGGAAGTACGGATTGGTGCCTGTTTCGTCAAGGGCAAGGCAAACGCGGCGGTGATGTTCCGAACGCCGTCGGATTTCTCTTCCCTGGGGATGCTGTACCGCGGCAGTTTTGACTTTATTTTCACCAAAGACGGCACGCTCTCCATCCCAGAGGACGGATTCTGGGAAATCCGCGACTGGGAAATCTCCAGTTGGGATGGGAAGTCCATTGACCTTATTG
Source organism: Anaerolinea thermophila UNI-1 (assembly GCF_000199675.1). Classification (GTDB taxonomy): domain Bacteria; phylum Chloroflexota; class Anaerolineae; order Anaerolineales; family Anaerolineaceae; genus Anaerolinea; species Anaerolinea thermophila. Next base: position 430,842 of record NC_014960.1, on the reverse strand, counting down.
TCGGAGCCATTCGCAAGAAAATTGACGAACTGGAAAGCAACCCGCGGGTGCATGAGGTGCTCACGCGAACTCAAGCCGATCCATTGAACGCCGCAAATCACCTCAACACGGGGCAAATTTTCCGAAAAAATGCCCGTCTGACGTATGCCTTCAGGGCGCATCAGGTGCGGGAGTACTTACTTCCCAGTGATATAGAATGGGAGACTTTCCCTGAAATCCACCAGGCGCATGAGATCATCCAGACCCGCCTGCTCACCGGCGAATTGTCGAACTGCACCATTGGAACAGGGGAACTGCACAACTACACCGGGGCTCAAATCGATGAATTGGGGGGATGGTACATGACCGTTGCCCTGCAGTGCAATGAAAAATGGAAGGATGCTTTCCTGCACCTTTTGTCCGACGGTTCTTTCGAACGCTTGAGCATCCAGACCGAATACTGATTTTCTTGATATCCCCTTGAGAGGTTTTTCCCGCTTTCTGCGTTACACTGAACGCAGGAGGTAAGGATGGATCGTTCTATGGTCACCACAACGTTTGGCTTTGAGGGCTATCGCATTGTGCGCTATCTGGGGGTGGTGCGCGGCATTACGGTGCGATCGCGGAGCATTGCGGGAAATTTTGTCGGCGCGCTGGAAACCATGGTGGGAGGAAAAATTACCACCTACACCGAACTGTGCGAGCATGCCCGTCAGGAAGCCTTTGACCTGCTCATCCAGCATGCCGAGCAGATTGGCGCCAATGCAATTATCGGCATGCACTACGACGCCACCGAGTTGATGGAAAGCGTCACCGAGGTGCTGGCATACGGCACGGCGGTGGTGGTGGAAAAAATCTGAGGCTTCTCCGTTCTGAAAGGCGTTTGCCGGGAAAATGACCTTCTGAAATTTTGCCTTATTCTGAAGGAAAAAGGTAAAATAACCCTACAACAGGAGGTATTGAAGTCGTATGAGCGAATCTGGCGAACGCATTACCATGCAAAACGGACGCCTGCACGTCCCGTCTCACCCCATCATTCCTTTTATTATCGGCGATGGCACCGGACCGGACATCTGGCGCGCGGCGGTGCGCGTCTTTGATGCGGCGGTGGAGAAAGCCTATCGCGGCGAACGGCGCATCATCTGGAAAGAGGTGCTGGCGGGCGAAAAAGCCTTTAACACGCTGGGCACCTGGCTCCCCGAGGAAACCCTGCAGGCATTTCGCGAGTATCTGGTGGGCATTAAAGGTCCGCTGACCACTCCCATCGGCGGGGGCATCCGCTCGCTGAACGTTGCCCTGCGCAAGGAACTGGATTTGTACGTCTGTCTGCGACCGGTGCGTTACTTCCCGGGCGTGCCCAGTCCGGTGCGCCACCCCGAACTGGTGGACATGGTCATCTTCCGCGAGAACACCGAGGACATCTACACCGGCATCGAGTACGAGTACGGCACCGAGGAAAACGCCCGCTTCAAGCAACTGCTCAAAGAGCATTTCCCCAAAGACTACGCCAAAATCCGCTTCCCCGAGACGGCGGGTATCGGCATCAAGCCGGTTTCAAAGGAAGGCACGGCGCGGCTGGTGCGCGCCGCCATCCGCTATGCGCTGGAGAACAAACGCCGCAATGTGACTCTGGTGCATAAGGGCAACATCATGAAGTACACCGAGGGGGCTTTCCGCAACTGGGGCTACGAAGTTGCCGAAACCGAATTTGGCGAGCAGACCTACACCTGGGCGCAGTGGGAGCGCACCAAAGCCGAAAAAGGCGAAGATTCCGCCAACGCCGAACAGGAAGCCGCGCTGAAATCCGGGAAACTGCTCGTCAAGGACGTGATTGCCGATATCGTCTTCCAGCAGACGCTTTTGCGCCCGCGCGAGTTCGATGTGCTGGCAACCATGAACCTCAACGGCGACTACCTCTCCGACGCGCTGGCGGCGCAGGTGGGCGGCATCGGCATTGCGCCGGGCGGAAACATCAACTACACCACCGGGCACGCCGTCTTTGAAGCCACGCACGGCACGGCGCCCAAATACGCCGATAAGGACATGGTCAACCCCGGCTCGGTGATTCTCTCCGGCGAGATGATGCTGAGGTACATGGGCTGGACGGAAGCCGCCGACCTGATCATCCGCGGCATGGAAGGCGCCATCGCCGCCAAAACGGTGACCTATGATTTCCACCGCCTGATGGAAGGCGCTACCCTGCTGAAATGCTCGGAGTTCGGCGACGCCGTCATCCGCCACATGGATTAATGCGCTGGGGATAACGAAACAGGGTGGGCGCGGTCAAGCCGCGTTTCCACCCTGTTTTTTTTTGTTCAGGGAGCGGTGGAGAAACTCAGATGGTGAAATCTTCTGCGTGCCACACGCCCGAGGCGTCGGGGTGCGGCAGAGGACCGTGGCGGTGATGCTCTTTGCCGTTGCCCGGCACCAGGTGCGGATGCTCCAGCACGTGCGAGCGCAGAACGGCTTCCAGGCGTTCCAGGCGGTCGCTGGAGCCAATCAGCGCGGGCTGAACCTGCTGGCGGGCTTCTTCCAGGCGCTGTTCCAGCGATTCCACGCGCTCGATAAGCGCCGCCACCGTCGTGCCGATGGTATCGGGCAGGACGTTGTGATTCAGGTCGGGCGCGGTTGTCTGCGGGCGGTTGCGCACCACCACCTGACCCGGCACGCCCACCACCACCGAGTTGGGCGGGACGCTTTTCACCACCACGGCGTTCGCGCCGATGCGGCTTCCCGCGCCTACGGTGATGGCGCCCAGAATCTTCGCGCCGGCGCCCACCACCACGCGGTCTTCCAGCGTGGGATGGCGCTTGCCCTTCTCCAAACTGGTACCGCCCAGCGTCACCCCGTGATAGAGGGTCACATCGTTGCCAATCTCGGCGGTCTCGCCGATGACCACCCCCATGCCGTGATCAATGAAGAAGCGCCGCCCGATGGTCGCACCGGGGTGAATCTCAATGCCGGTCAGGAAGCGCATGACATGGGAGAGCCAGCGCGCCAGCGTCTTGAAGCCGCGTCCCCACAGCCAGTGGGCAATGCGGTGACCCCACACGGCGTGCAGTCCGGGGTAGGCTACCAGAATCTCGAACACACTGCGCGCCGCCGGGTCGCGTTCAAATACCGAGGCAATGTCCTCGCGCATCATCTGGAAAAACTTTTTCACCATCTCTCCACCTCTAAACCCAACTAGTCCGCCAAATCGGCAAAGAGCGCCGTGCTCAGGTAGCGCTCGCCAAACGACGGGATGATGACCACGATGAGTTTACCGGCGTTTTCGGGGCGCGCGGCTACCTGAAGCGCCGCCCAGGTTGCCGCCCCCGAGGAAATGCCCACCAGCAAGCCTTCCATGCGCGCCATCTTGCGGGCGGTGGCAAAAGCATCCTCGGCTTTGACGCGCACGATTTCATCGTAAATCTGCGTGTTCAGCACATCGGGGATGAACCCCGCGCCGATGCCCTGAATGGGGTGCGGACCCTTCTGCCCGCCGGAAAGCACCGGGCTGGCATCGGGTTCGACGGCAATCATGCGCACCGAGGGCTTACGCGCTTTCAGTACCTCGCCCACGCCGGTAATCGTCCCGCCCGTGCCGACGCCCGCCACCACCATGTCCACCTGTCCATCGGTATCGCGCCAGATTTCCTCAGCGGTGGTCTTGCGGTGAATTTCCGGGTTGGCGGGGTTCTTGAACTGCTGGGGCATGAAGTAGCGCGGGTCGCTGGCGGCAATCTCTTCGGCTTTGCGGATGGCACCCGCCATGCCCTCACTGCCGGGAGTGAGGATGAGTTCCGCGCCGTAAGCGCGTAAGAGCATGCGGCGTTCCTTGCTCATCGTCTCGGGCATCACCAGCACACAACGGTAGCCGCGCGCCGCGCAGACAAACGCCAGCGCAATGCCCGTGTTGCCGCTGGTCGGTTCGATGATAATCGTGTCGGGCTTGATCAGCCCGGCTTGTTCGGCGGCGTTAATCATCGCCACGCCAATGCGGTCTTTGACGCTTTTGGCGGGGTTGTAGTACTCCAGTTTTGCCACTACGGTGGCGGCGGCACCGGCTTCCTGAGCGATGCGGTTCAGGCGCACCAGCGGGGTATTGCCAATCAGTTCGGTTGCATCGTTTGCAATGCGCATGGTTTGGTACTCCTTTGATAAAGTTGGGTTGTTTCCGGTAAACATAAAACTCCTTAAAAAATGCACAGCCAGCAGAAAGAAAACAAAAAGACAGCGGAGAACCGCTCAAACATACTTGCGTATGCGGGGCTGTTCTCCGCTGCCTTCGCTCTGCTGGCTGTTTTTCAGGGATTAACGGCTCTAGCGAGGCAGGGATCCCACGCCCCGCCTCGGACACATGCACGCCAGAACCATCAATCTACCTTCATTGACCATCTTACTCGAATTATAGAACGGATTGAGAGAATGTCAAGGGAATTTTTACGATTCGTATAAGAAAAATGCCAGGAATTTTTCTATAATGAGAGAGAACCTTCCGTGGGAGGATGTGGATGAAACTGGGTAAAGTGGAAGCGCCGGTACGCTTGGCGCTGGCGTTTTACGAAGCCTGCAACCGTCAGGCAATCGAAGAGATGCTCACCCTGCTGAGTGCGGACTGCCTGTTCGAGAGTCCCGCCGCGCCGTGCGGCAGTCCCCTGCGCGGTCGGGATGCCATTGCCGCCTTCTGGCGGGAGTTCTTTGCCGCGCATCCGGGCGCGCGTTTCGAGGTGCAGGACGTCTTCGGTGCGGGCTTCCGCAGTGTAGCGCGCTGGACGTGCACCTGGAAAAGCCCCGACGGCACAGCACATTCCTTCTGCGGCGTGGATGTCTTTCGCATCACCGGAGAATCCATCGCCGAGCAGGTGTCGTTTGGGAAGGGAGAGTAGAAGGTGAACATATTTCCCTTTACCGCGCGGGTAGGCGTGCGCCTCGGGTGGGTGATAGGGCTGGGAATCGCGGCGCTCATCCTCGTCCCTGTGCTTCTGTTTGCGTGGGTAGCAAATTTGCCTGAAGTGTATCCCTATACCCTGCTGAAGAGCGAGGCGGGCACGCTGGGGCTGGCAGTCTTCAGCCTGCTGGTGGTGGGTATTCTTTTCATTTTGCTCTGGGGATGGTTCTCCACCGGTAAAATTGTGGTGAACTCCAGCGGGATGAAATGGGAAATTGAGGGCGAAAAAGGTTTCATCCGCTGGGATCAGCCCTTCAGTCTGCATCGCTGGCGCTCGGTATATGAATCCGGCGGCACTTCCTACGACCAGCCCAGCATGACCCTGCCTGTCATCGTCTATCGCGTGGCGCAGGGTGACTCGTGCCTGACCTTCTGGTATGGGGAAAGTTGGAAAAAGATACAGGACTTACCCGATGGACCGCTGGCGGGGGTGATGCTGTTTCACCATGCCAGGAAACTGGCAAAGACAATTGACGAAATGTATCAACAATCCCTCAAAACAATATAAGGTCCAACTTATCTGACGATACCGTCATTCAACCATAAAAGTCCGGTCACCCCCGGCTTGTTGTCACAGAGCAGATCCCACGTGTTTTCGGTTTATCCATCTTTTTCGCCACGCCTCAGGCAAATTATGTCTGATTCCTGCGGTATAATGTACCCCATGTCGGATATGGATTTAGAGAACACCCAACCCTCGCGCCCCCGCGAGGATATGGAAGACACGCAACCACATACCCCTGTCTCGCGAGGCGTCTCTCCTGTTCCCCCGGAACAGCGTGCGGCTGAAAACGAACCCCATACGCAGCCACGCCGCCGTTCCCTGCGGGGATGGGTCATTGCAGGGGGAATCGTCCTCATTCTTTTACTGGGTGGTTTAGGCGCATTTTTGGGTTATCGGGCGGCACAGGCGGCACGATCGCAGATGTCGCGCGAGCAAATCGTCACCCTGGCAACCGAGCAGATGATGCTGGCTCAGCAGGACCTCGAACAGGGCCGTTTCCAGATTGCCCGCAAGCGCCTGGAATATGTCATTCAACTCGACCCGAACTTCCCCGGGGTGCAGGAAAAACTGGCAGAAGTGATGATTCAGGAAGCCTTTTCGCTCACCCCCACCGCTACCATTGCGCTGGCAACCAGCACTCCCACCCCCACGCCCGATTTTCGCGGCGAGGAAGAGATTTTCAACAACGCGCGCCAACTGCTGGCACAAAAAGAGTGGTTTGCCGTGCTGGACATGCTGGACGCCCTGCGCAACAAGAACCTGACCTACCGCGCGGTGGAAGTGGATGGCATGTACTACATTGCCCTGCGCAACCGCGGGCTGGCAAAAATCAACAACGGCAACCTGGAAGGCGGATTGTATGACCTGGCGCTGGTTGAGCGCTTTGGTCCACTGGATGTAGATGCCCAGGGCGTGCGCAACTGGGCACGCCTGTACCTCACTGGTGCCGCCTACTGGGGTGTGCGCTGGGATCAGGTTATCTTCTACTTCTCCCAGATTGTGCCTGCCTACCCGGGGTTACGGGATGTCAACGGGGTGACCGCGCTGGAACGCTACCGCGTGGCGCTGATCAAGTACGGCGATCAACTTGCCGCCGAGGGCAAATACTGTGACGCGCTCAAGCAGTACGAAGCCGCTCAGCAGGTGGCGCCGGACGGTATGCTGGAGCCGACCATGACGGCAGTGTACAATCAGTGCTACGTCCAGCCCAGCGAGACCCCCACCCTGCCCCTCACCCTTACGCCCACGCCGACCTCCACGGGGGTCATTGTACCGCCCACCGAGACGCCCACTCCGCCTGCGGCACCCAGCGAGACGCCTACCGAAACCCCCACACCCTGACCGGAGCGGTTGATCGATGCAGGCATCATCTCTTGCCCTGGCACTGACTTACTGGTTGCACATGCTGGCAACTGTGCTCTGGCTGGGGAGTTTAAGTGCGCTTGCCGTGCTGGTGCTTCCCGCGGCACGGCGCAGGCTGGATGCCTCTGCCTATGCCGCCCTGCTGGAAGATTTGCAGGAACGCCTGCAACCGCTGGCATGGCTTTCGCTGGCAGTGCTGGCGGCTACCGGCATGTTCCAGATGAGCGCGCATCCGCGTTACAGCGGTTTCCTCGCCATTGAAAACGCCTGGGCAGTAGCGATTCTCATCAAGCATCTGTTCGTTGGGGGGATGGTGCTGCTCAGCGCGTACAATACCTGGGGATTACTCCCGCAATTGCGGCGCATGGCAATCCTGAGGGCTTCGGGAAAACCCCTGGATGAAACCCAACTGGCGCAAATTCAGCGCCGGGAACGCCTTTTGCTCACCCTTTTGTTGATTTCCTCCGTGCTGGTGCTGGCGTTTACCGCGCTGGCGCGGGCAGTTTCTTAATCAGGGAGCGTCGTCGGAAACGGGGGTCAGGCGGGTTACCCCGGGCGTGTAGTGCCACACCAGCCTGCCGGGGAAGAACTGAATCACTTCTTGATTGAGAATTTCTCCGCGGTCAATGGTAAAGACAAATTGCGAATCGAAGAGGGGACTGCTCAAGTCCAGCAAACGCCCATATTCGATCCATTTCCTTTGCGGATACACGATGACCAGCGTGGGGGGCATCTTCTGCGCTTCCGGGGAGAGGAAGAGCGCCAGGTCGGAAGCGCGCACGTCGTACAACCCCACCAGCATCGACAGGCGGATGGGCAGGTAGAGGCTCACATTGGCGGCACACAGGAACATTACCGTGAAAGCCAGCCCAGCCAGCCCCAAGCGGTTCTCCCAGCCCCAGCGCACGGCGCGCCCCTTGCCGGTGACCCAACCCGCCAGCCAGCACACCCCGGCGGCATTCAGCAACATGGCGCCGGGCAGTCCCTCATAGTAGTAACGCGGTCCGTACAGCCAGGCGGGCGTCCAGTAGAGGTTATAAACCGCCACCAGCGCCAGCATCACGCCCACCGGCAGGAAGGCTTGCGGACGCCTGCGCAGGGCGATCAAGCCAAAGGGGAAAAACAGATAAGAGAGGTAGACCCAGCCCATCAGGTCGTGACTGCCAACGCCCACGCTGAAGCGGGTGTGAAACCAGGCTTGCACCAGGGTATGCCCGCCCTCTCTTACCCCCACGCCGGGACCAAAGCCAATTTTGTCGTACTCCCACCACAACAGGTAAGGGTTCAGGAACGGGTCGCCAGTGACGGCGTACTGCCAGACAAAATACAGCAAAGAGACCGCCCCGGCAATGCCGCCAAAGAGGAGTAAACGCCAGCGCCGGCGGGCATCCCCGCGCCAGAGGATGATGAGCGCATGCACGGCAAACGGTAACGCCACGCCCACCGCCGTCAACGGGCGGGTGAGCGCCAGCAGTCCCATGCTGAGTCCGGCAGTGGGCAGGGAAAGCCACGCCGGAATGCGCGAAGGGAAGAAGGCATCCAGCCAGGCAAGGGTGAATGCCAGCGTCAGAAACAGCGCCCAGGGATGATTGAGCAGAGAACCGCTGTTCATCAGGAAGAAAGGCGAGATGACCGTGAAAAGCGCCGCCAGCGCGCCCGTTGGAGCGTTCAGCAGGCGTTTGCCCAGGCGGTAAATGAGCCATACACTCAGCCCAGCCAGGAAGGGGTTGACCCATGCCCGCGCGCCCAGCCGTTCGCCCAGCGCCAGCACCACCGACCAGGCAGGCGGGTACTTGCTGGAGCGCTGACCGTGCGCATCCACGACAAACGGCACGAGAAAGCAATTCGGGCAGGGCGGGGTAGGTATGGTGAGGGTGAAGCCACGGGCAATCAGGCGGGCTTGCCAGGTATATGCCATTTCATCTTCAATATGCGGAATGGCTTCGAAAATTCGAAACGTGACCTGCGCGCTGGCAAGAAACCCCACCAGTGCCAGCAAGAGGGCAAATCCATCCCAGAGACGTTCGCGGCGAAGCGGTGATGCATTCATGAGATTTTAGACTTAAGGTCGAACAAGTACTCCCGTCAGGTCGTGGGTCATCGCGCCGGTAATGCGCACCGGTACAATCTCGCCGACGGGGGCTTCGCCTTCCACGAAGACCAAGCCGTCAATCTCGGGAGCGTCGTGCGGCGCGCGCCCGATGGCTATGCCTCTGTCAAAGCCTTCGATCAGCACGGGCTGAATCTGCCCCACATAGGATTGGTTGCGCGCCAGCGAGACCCGTTCCTGGACTTCGGCAAGGCGGGCAAGGCGTTCCTGCTTGACTTCGGCGGGGATGGGGTCGCCCAGCGGCTCGCTGGCAGTGCCTTTCTCAAACGAGAAGGTAAAGATGCCCACATGGTCGAATTGAATTTCCTGCACAAAATCCAGCAGGGTTTGAAATTCCTCTTCGGTCTCGCCGGGGTAGCCCACGATGAAAGTGGTGCGCAGAGCCAGATTGGGGATGGCGGCGCGCATCTTTGCCAGCGTCTGATACACCCACTCCATGTTGGAAGGGCGGCGCATGCGCCGCAGGGTTTGCGGGTGGGCATGCTGAAGTGGCATATCCAGGTACGGGACAATCTGCGGATGATTTGCCATCACCTCAATCAGGCGGTCGGTGACGTAGCCCGGGTAAGCGTAGAGGATGCGAATCCAGGGGATTTCAGGGGCTTCGCGCAGGATGCCTTCCAGCAGGGTTGCCAGCCCATCCTTCATGCCCAGGTCGTGACCGTAGTCGGTGGTGTCCTGAGCAATCAACAACAATTCTTTGACGCCTTCATCCTGCAAAATTCGGGCTTCTTGCAGGATTACCTCAGGCGGGCGGCTGACTGCCGTGCCCTTGATGAGGGGGATGGCGCAAAACGCGCAGGGACGGCGGCATCCGTCGGCAATCTTGAGGTAGGCGCTGGCGCCCTGAATAGCAGCGCGCAGAACGCCTTTTTCATCTTTGCCCACGGTGGGCGTCTCGGGCAGGTGATAAAGCGGCTCGGGGTATTTGCGTCCGGGACGCAACTGCTGAACCAGGTCCACAATATCCATCCAGCGGCGCGTGCCCAGGATGCCGTCAATGCCCGGCACTTCCTGCGCCACCTGCTGGCGGTAACGCTCAGTCAGACAGCCCGCCGCCACCAGCAACTGGTGCTTTTTCTTATGACGGGCTAAATCCCGGAGCGTATCCAGCGATTCCTGCCGGGCAGGACCAATGAATCCGCAGGTATTGACAATCAGAACGTCAGCCTCCTTCTGACGGTCGGTGGGCTCAAAACCGGCTTCCTGCAGTAAACTCGCCATTGATTGCGAATCGACGGTATTCTTTGCGCAACCCAGTGAAACCAGATAAAAGCGTTTACTCATGATCAACCTGTAAACCTCATGGGATAAAGGGAGTAATCGTCGGCGTTGCCAACAGAGGCGTGGGCGTGGGGGTAGGCGTCACCGGCGGGGTGGCGGTGGGGGTCGCCGTAGGCAGGGGGGTAGGAGTCAGAACGCCCTGCTGAGTAAAGGTGAGGCGCAAAGGTTTGCCCATCTCTCCCAGAACGCCCAAATCTTGCTGGTTGTAGTAAACCTGGAGCGCTGCCGCGTTACCTGAGATAATTTCAATACTTTTCTCAGCCGAGAAGGGATACGCATTTCCGGGAATGGTTCTGCCGTTGAAAGCAATCTTGCCATCCACAATCACCCGCAGGAACGCCCGCTGGCGGGCAATCAAATACACCTGCACCGGCGCATTGCTGATGGGCGCAACGGTAGAAACAGGTGTACCCTCTGTGGGGGGAATTTCGGTGGGGGCAGGATTGCCTTCACCCTCAAGCGGGGTCTGTTGCGGGGCAGGCGTAGAGGGCGCAGACTGCTCTCCAGGGGTAGGACTGGGGGTGGTCAGCAGGACATCGCTGATAGATGGCAGGGTGGCTTGCGCCATGCGGGTTCGTTCGGCGGTGATGCGTCCGGCTGTCCAGGCAACAAACAGAAACAGCGCCAGAATCAGCCCGCCGCCGATGAGCAAATCGGGAGTCACCCAGCGCCGGATACGGGTGATGGGCTTGGCGCGCGGCGCAGTGGGGCTTTCGATCCGAATCGTTTGCTCAATGCGACGTTGCTGAAGGGCTTCAGCAAAGCGATTAAGCAGGTCTTCGGTATCCAGGCGCAGGAAGTCAGCGTAGTTCTGAAGCATTCCCCGTCCCTGCACAGGGGAAGGGAGTTGCTCCAGTTGCCCATTCTCGAGCGCCTGCAAATAGCGCGTGCGAATGTGGGTAAACTCTTCCACATCGGCAAGGGAAAAGCCCAGGGCTTCCCGCTTACGGCGTAATTCCTGCCCAATCTCTTTCAAAAGGATAAGGGACGAAGACGCACCAGCAGGCGGAGTGACAGGAACTTCCGTGGCCGGAACGAAGACTTCCACCTCAGCGGGGGGTGGCGCCGCCGGTTCCACCGGCATCCTGTGGCTTTCCTGCACTTCTTCCGGTTGGGGAGATGGCTGGACGGGAGAAGGGAGCGGTTTTCCCTCCCACTGCGCCAGAATCTCATCCACCGGCAAGCCAAGGTAATCGGCGTAGAGGCGCAAAAAGCCCTTACCCTGCACCCGCGAGGGCAGGGCTTCCAGGTCACCCCGTTCCAGCGCATCCAGATAATGGACGCGCACGCGGGTTGCCTGAGACACCTGTTCCAGGGTGAGGTGCTTTTCCAATCGTGTTTGCTTGAGCCGTTCGCCAACCGAAAGCGTCATACCCGGAGTTCCTGAACATCCAAATTATAACCGGCTGGGCGTCCCTCTGCGCCCCCATTTTGCGGGGCAGTGCGGGAACCGCACCCAGCCGGTTTGACCATTTCTGCAAAAAGCAGGGGGTTAGGCGATTTCGCCCTCGCCGGTTTGAGTTTCTTCCACCGGCACGTTGGGGGTCTCGCCCTCGCGGTGAACGATGATGTTAATTTCGGGAACAAGATCCACCGTCAGACGCACATGGGCTTTGAATTCGCCCAGGTTGCGGATGGACTGGGCTTCAATCTGATGGCGGTCAATGGTAACACCCAGTTTCCTGGAGAGCGCTTCAGCGATCATGGTGGGGGTGATGGAGCCGTACAGTTTGCCCGTCTCGCCAGCGCGGGCAGCAAAGGTAAGGTACTGTCCCTGAATACGCTGAGCCAGTCCGCTCATTTCCTGGTTGAGGGCTTCGCGCTGTTTGGCAGCGCGCGCGCGGATGCTCTCTGCCATCTTCAGCGCGCCGGGGGTTGCCAGCACTGCCAACCCCTGAGGAATCAGGTAGTTGCGCCCGTAACCATCGGCGACCTTTTTGACGTCGCCAGCGCGACCAAGTTTATACACGTCTTTAATCAGCAAAACTTTCATCTCTCAAGCCCTTTCTTTGATTGTATGTCTCCGGGCGAAGGGTACAACGCCCTAAGCCGTGCCAGTATACCAGCGAAGAGCGATTCCGTCAACGAGTTTTCTGGTAGTGTTAGTGCAAAGGAGTAAAGTCCCCTTTGTGCAAAGTTAAAATGTCCCCATGGGAGAAACAAGAAAGTGAAATGACGATGATTAGAGATGAGCAACCGGGTATAAGCAGAAACAGTCATCCACCGGAGACTCGAATAACATCCCCTCAATGGGGGCCCCGAACCCTTAAATAAAAGATGATCCACCGGGGACTCGAACCCCGAACCCACTGATTAAGAGTCAGTTGCTCTGCCAGTTGAGCTAGTGGACCATGCTTTCGCGCCCGTATTATATCGCAATTTTTTCAGCAGGTCAATCTTCCCTTCCATCTGAGACTGTAACAAAATTGGTGGGCGAATTTTCGAAAAAAGGAAGGAAGAGAGAAGACGGGGGGAGAGGAGGGAATTACGGGAGGGCTCATGCCCAGAACTGACAGGCAACTGTGCTTCCGCGGAGCAACCCGGCGGTGGTTTTATATCGCCTGGCTTGCTGGGCGCGGCTCTTGAGCCTGCCAATCATCTGTTCCGTGCGATTATTGGTCCAGGGAATACCCACATCAGCATAGAAAGCCACATAGCGTTGCCAATCACGCGATAAGCGCAGGATCAGGTCGCGGAGTTTTTCCAGGGGCGTGCGTTTTCCTTCCGGTGGTGTACTCCTGCCCGGCAGGGATTTCCACAGGCGGTGTAAGAGGCGGTCTCCATGCAATGGCAGGTCGCGCAGGATTTCCTCGACCTTTTCAAGCACCCCCTGCCAGGCTGGATCCAACTCAGCCTGTAACCCCTTCAAAGCATGCTTTACCCAGCGCCGCACATGAAACTGACAGACCTGATGCCCTATCTCCAGTTCATCGGTCAGTTGCTTGTAGATCGCCAGATCATCGCTCACGATGGCGCCGATGTCATGCATCTCTTTCAACCGTTTCAGCCAGGTGAACAGAGCCCGGCTGTCTTTCTCGTCTACCTCGGCAACCTCCAGCAGACTACCATCTCCCAGATCCACCGCCACCATCACTCCTTTGCCTCCCACCCAGGCTCCATCTACCCCCACCACCCGCACGCTTTTCCATTTCAATTCCCCCATCAACTTTTCCCCCTCTGCCTGTACATGCCGCCACCCGCTCATATGACTGAGCCTCAGCCCAAAGATCCTCAACACCCCGGCTACCCTGCGATAACTCAATCCCAGTGACCACAGGATCACACTCAATTTCTTCAACCGTTCACTGTGCCGTCCATTGCCTACCCCCTCCGGATAGTCCCGAAAGGTGCGCCTGCACCGTGTGCATCGATACCTCACCACCTCGACATGACGAACTTTGACATCCTCGATGCGCCTTTTCTCCACTCCCCATCGCTGGAATGTCTCCCCCTGACAATATGGACAGCGCTTCGGACGAGCAGGCTTTTTTCGTTTTACCTGTGGCAGTTGGAGTATAATCTTCATGGAAGGGCTCCTGGAGTTGTGATATCAATATCTTACAGGATCCCTTCCTTTTTTTCCCTTTCTCCACCAAGTTTGTTACAGCGTCTTCCATCTGCCGACTTCTTTCCCAAGGCTTGACACGCATCCACCATGCGGTTAAAATCAACCTCGCCAGTTGGCAAGCCGAGGTAGCTCAGTTGGTAGAGCACGCGACTGAAAATTGCGGTGTCGACAGTTCGATCCTGTCCCTCGGCACCTTGCAGAATCCTGACAGCCCCATCATGCGGGCTGTTTTCTTTTATAATAAGCCGTGGAAACAAAAGGAGTGACCTGGCATGAAATCAAAAGTTGCCGTTTTACGCACCCGCCCGGAAACTGTGCTGGACGATTACCGCCATCTGTGCGCTTTAGCCGGTTTGCGTGAAGCGCTTGATCCGGGGGCTACCACCATTCTCAAAGACAATATCTCATGGCACTTGATGTACCCCAGTTCCAACACCACCCCCTGGCAATTGGAAGGGACGATTCTCGCCCTTCACGATGCCGGTTTCCACGACCTGGTAGACGTGCACAACAAAACAGTGGTTACCATTGCCGATTTGGGTGACCGGTATAACAAGTTCGGTCCGGTGCTGGAAAAATACGGCATTCCCAAGAAGTACAACTTCCGTGATGAAGACATGCGCTGGGTGGAAATCAAACCCAAAGCCCAAATGGCCGTTCTGCACAAAATCTTCCCCCATGGCATTTACATCCCCGACTTCTTCATCGGAAAAAACATCGTCCATCTGCCCACGGTGAAGACGCATAGTTACACGGTGACCACCGGCGCAATGAAAAACGCCTTTGGCGGCTTGCTTAACGTCAACCGCCACTACACCCACACCTGGATTCATGATACGTTGGTGGACCTGCTGGCAATCCAGCGCGAGATTCACACCGGCATCTTTGCCACCATGGACGGCACCACTGCCGGAAGCGGTCCCGGTCCGCGCACGCTCATCCCCCACCAGAAGGATGTCATCCTTGCCTCGGCAGATCAGGTTGCCATAGACGCCGTTGCCGCGCAGATGATGGGCTTCGACCCGATGAAGATTGAGTACATTGCCCATGCCACCGAACGCGGTTTGGGACAGGGCAACCCGCGCGAAATCGAAATCGTCGGCATGCCTGAAGTAGCGGAAGAGCGCTGGAACTTCAAGGTCGGCGTCAACCTGGGAACCGGCACGGGACGGCTGTTGTGGCATTCGCCTCTGAAGGTGTTCCAGAAGTTGTTCTTCCACACCCCGCTGGTCAACATTTTTATCTTCGCCAGCGAGTACTACCACGACCACTTCTGGTATCCGCTGTACGGCAAGCCGGTCGTGGAACGCTGGAAACGCGAAAGTCCCTGGGGGCAGTTGTTTGAGCAGTATCCGGGGTAACCCTGCTATCCATGCGTAACCTGTTCCGCTGGCTTCCTGCCCTGCTGGTCTTTGCAGGAATCACCCTGCTGGGAGTTTACTTTGCCCAGCCGGTATATATACGCGTTGATGGACAAACGCTGACCACCCACCCGCTGGCGCTGACGGTAAAGGGAACGCTCCGGCAGACCGGTGTAGAGATTTCCACCGAAGACCTGGTCATACCGCCGGACAACCATCTCATTCCCGCTAACGGCATTATTGAAGTCCACCGCGCCGTACCGGTGCATCTGCTGGTGGATGGTCAGCCCTTCTCGTTTTTGAGCGTGGCGCGCGCCCCTGCCGCGCTGGCGCATCAGGCGGGCTTTCTGCTCTTCCCCGGCGATGTGGTTCTGCACAACGGCGCGCCGGTAAATCCCATTCAGCCGATTGGGGGAGATGCCCCGATTTACCTGCAAATCAAACGCGCCCGCCCTGTCCGACTGGTAGAAGACGGCGGAGAGAAAACCCTCTTTGCAATCGGCAATACCTTACGGCAGGCGCTCTGGCAAGCGGGTGTGCCGCTTCTGCCGGGGGATGTGCTTTCCCCCTCCCCGGATACCCCACTCTCCACCGCCAGCAAGGCGGCGTTAAGGCGCGCCCGCCCCATCACCATTGAAGTTGATGGGAAAGACATCCAGACCTTCAGCGCGGCGCCGACGGTAGGCGCAGCGCTGGCAGAGGCGGGATTATCCCTGCAGGGATTGGACCGCGCCGAGCCGGACGAGAACAGCCCCCTTCCCGCCGATGGGCGCATCCGTGTGGTGCGGGTGCGCGAGGAAATCGTCCTCCAGCAGAAAACCCTGCCGTTTTCCTCCACCCTTCAGCCCGATTCCAGCCTTCCGCTGGATGAACGGCGCGTCATTCAGCCCGGGAAGTACGGTGTACGGGTGTCCCGCGAGCGCGTGCGCTATGAGGATGGCGTGGAAATTGCCAGATTCACCGAGGGTGAGTGGACAGCCGCTGAACCGGTCAATCAGGTAGTGGGCTATGGCACGCAAGTACGCGTGCAAACCGCCCAAACCCCCGACGGCACCATTGAGTACTACCGCAAGGTGACCGTTTACGCCACTTCATATTCTCCCTGCCAGCAGGGACTGGGGCGCTGTTCGTGGAGCACCTCCAGCGGCATGCGCCTGCAAAAGGGCGTGGTCGCGGTGACGCTTTCCTGGTACCGCCTCTTCAAAGGGGCGCGGGTGTACATCCCCGGCTATGGCTTCGGGGTGATTGGCGATGTAGGCGGGGGCATCCCCGGTACCTACTGGGTGGATTTAGGCTACAGTGAAGAGGATTATGTGCGATGGTCTCAAAACGTGGAGATGTACTTCCTGACCCCGGCACCTCCCAACCCTCCGGCGATTCTCCCCTGAACCTGCCGCCCCTGCCGGTTGCCGCGCTGTTACGCAGTCATGGGCTGGCGCCACGCAAAAGTTTGGGACAGAACTTCCTCACCGACCCTGCCATTCTGCGGCGCATCGTCGAATCGGCAGAATTGCCCCCGCAGGCAGAGGTGCTGGAGATTGGTCCCGGCTTGGGCAGTCTGACGCGCGTACTGGCGCAGGTTGCCCGCCGCGTGGTAGCAGTGGAACTGGACTCCACCCTCATCCCTCTGCTAGACGAAGTGGTTTCCCCCTATGGAAACGTCGAAGTACTTCACGGCGACATCCTGCAATTTGACCCCGCCCGCCTGATGTCCTCGGCAGGGTATTTCGTGGTTGCCAACATTCCCTATTACATCACCTCGGCGGTGATGCGCCACCTGCTGGAAGCCTCCATCCGCCCGCAGAGGGTCGTGCTGACCATCCAGCGCGAGGTCGCAGAGCGCATCTGCGCTGTGCCGGGCGAGATGAGTCTGCTGGCGCTTTCGGTGCAGGTCTATGGCGCTCCGCGTGTGACCCTGCGCATCCCCGCGGGAGCATTTTACCCGCCCCCCAAGGTCGATTCGGCAGTGGTGCGGGTGGATTTATCTCCACAGCCGCGCATCCCTGCTGAACAGTTGGAAATTTTCTTCCGCCTCATCCGCGCCGGGTTCAGTCAGAAACGCAAAACCCTGCGCAATGCCCTCTCCAGCGGATTGGGCTGGAAGGGCGAGCGCGCCGAAAGTCTGCTCCGGCAGGCCGGTATTGACCCTAACCGGCGCGCCGAAAGCCTTGCCCTGGAAGAATGGGCTTTGCTGGTTGATGCGTATGTGAAAGCAGAGGAAAAACAGGCAGGGTAGCGTCTCAGGAACGCCGCCGCAAATCGCGGTACATCCACAGCAGTTGCCAGGTGCGCACGGCGGCTTCCAACTGGATGCGAAAATCCATCTTGCTCTTGCCCCAGCGCCGATCGGCAAAGTAAATGGGGATTTCTTTGAATTTGAAACCCAACAGGCTGGCAACGTAATTCATCTCTACCTGAAAGACATAGCCATTGGAGCGGATGCGCTCCAGCGGCATGGCACGCAGGGTTTCTGCACGCCACAGTTTAAACCCCCCGGTCACATCCTTCACCCGGATATTCAGAATGGTACGGGCGTAAAAATTGCCAAACCACGAGAGGAATTTCCGCCATAAAGGCCAGCGTTCATCCAGTTGACCACCCGGCACGTAGCGCGAGCCAATCACCCAGTCGCAGGTCTCCAGCGTATTCACCAGCGCAGTAATCTTCTCAATGGGGTGGGAAAAATCGGCATCCATCTGCCCCACAGCATCGGCGCCCTCTTCCAGCGCCCGCTGAAAGCCCTGAATGTAGGCTGTCCCCAATCCCAGTTTGCCGCTGCGGTGCAAAACGCTCAACCGTCCTTCAGATTGGCTTGCCAGTTCATCGGCAATTTGCCCGGTGCCATCGGGGCTGTTGTCATCCACAATGAGAAGGTGCAGGCCCGGGACGGGTAAAGAAAATAATGCGGAGACCAGCCGGGGCAGGTTCTCCGCTTCGTTGTAAGTGGGAATGACAAAGGTGATTTTCATAAACCAGCGGGACTAATGATAAAACTGCTGGAGCGCCGTTTTCAACCCTTCCAGTTGGGTTTGGAGTGTGGAAGGCTTCAGCGTATGAATTTCCAGAGAGAGGGGACGGTCGGCAAACAAGCCCCTCTCGCGATGTTGATCGCTGTAGAAGTAATCGAAAGACTGCTCCAATCGGCGGCGAATGCGCTCGCTGATGGCATGGACGTTGTGATCGCGGGTGACAATCACAAACGTTGAGGGGGTGAGATGTCCAAAAAAGTCTTCTTCGCCGCCCAACTGAATGACCGTGTCGCGCATCATCAGCGAGACAGCGCGCAAAAGGTCATCGCCCGCCACAAAGCCATACACGTCGCGGAAGCGCTCCAGATTGCGCAACTGCACCACCAGCAAAGCCGCATCGGGTTGATGCAGACTGCTCTCCAGGGCTTCATCCACCGGTTTCCCTTCCGGCATACCAGTCACCGGGTTAACCAGCGTGCCCTGAGAAGCCCTCTGCAGAGCATTACGCACCCGCAGGCGCAGTTCGGCAATATCAAAGGGCTTGGTAATGTAGTCATCGGCTTGCAGCTCCAGCCCCTTCAGACGGTCATCGCGCCCGCGTTTCTCAGTCAGGAAAATGATGGGGATATCCCGGGTGCGGCGGTTGGTGCGCAAGCGGCGGGCAACCTCAAACCCGTCAATATCGGGAAGGCGGATATCCAGAATAATCAAATCGGGCATACCGCTCTGTGCGGCACGCACCCCATCCTCGCCCCAGTTCACCGTCTGGACTTCGTACCCCTGAACGCGAAAGTAGGCGTTCAGCATATCGGCAATGTCCAGGTCATCTTCTACAATCAAGAGGGTTGGCTTCTTTTCGTTCACCGGCTCACCTGCACACACAAGAAAAATGGGAGAGACGAGCGCAATCTCCCACACGCCGAAATGAATGAATCCTGGTGGGATGAATCAGGATTCGGGCTCTTTGTAGATGATGAAATCGCAGGTCGGATCGCCGCAGGCAATACAGCGCACCTCTTCCACCTTGAATTCGTGGCCACCCGAAACCCACCGCAAGCCTTCCAGAATTACCCCTGTAGCAATATGACAGCAGGGTTTATCGGTGTGCCGTCCGTAACACACCGGGCACTTGTGAATGGTGTAAACGAAGTGATCCTCTTTTTCTTCTACGGTGGTGTACTGGTCGCTGGTGGTGCTGAAGATTTTTGCCATGGCGGGGATGCCAATGCGCAATTTGGTGGAAAGCGGCAAAATCTTGAACGCCAGATCGCCAGCCCCAGCCAGTGCGCCAAAGTTACGCAACCCTTCCATGAAAACTGCCCGCCCAGCACGCTTTGCCAGCCCACGCCCACCGCGCGGACCGTACATTTCTTCCAGCGCACCATTGAGCATGGAAAAGTCTGCAAAATCAAACTCGCGGTTCAGATTATCCGGGGGCAGATTGTCAATCAGATGGGAGAGGTTCGCGAGGTTAAGAATGGCGTTCAAGCCATTCTTGCCCATGACTTCTTCCAGCGCCAGCAGCGCCAGACGTGCCATTTTATTGGAGTAGTACAAGCCACTCTTCGGAATGGGTTCCATGAGGCAGGGTTCCCTCCTAGATCAGTTTGGTCAGGTCTTCCGCGGCTCGGCGCATATCCAGGAAGATCAAACCCAATTTTGCCTGTTCGCGTGCCAGCGCCGTGAGAACGGCTTCTTCTCCGACCGACATCAGGACAACATAGCCTTTTTCGCCCTTGATGTACACCTGCTCCAGGGAGCCGCGTCCCAATTCATTAGCAATGCGTTCGCCCAGCGAAAGCATTGCCGCCGACATTGCCGAGACGCGATCTTCCTCAACCCCTTGCGGGAGCGCAGAAGCAATCGTCAGCCCGTCCACACTAACTACCGCTGAGGCTTCAATGTCGGGCGACGAAGCCTGCAACTCGCGCAACCGATCAACCATCATTTGGGTGCGGGATTTCGTCAAAGCAACACTCCTTTAAAGTGGGATTGGATCGGGTTTGACAGGACTAACGCCCTTATATGATACTTTAACACAGCCTTTTTTCAGAGTCAAGAAAGCCAGGCTGCCAACTTTCCCGTCTCTGGAAGATTGTAAAGTAACTGTTAAGTGAGTATAATCCTGCCGAATTTTGTCTGTATTCTGGGAGGAAAAAGGTGAAGAAAACTCTTGTGTTTCTGTTCGTTCTGGCATTGATGCTGAGTCTGCTGGGTTGCACCCCGCAGGCAACCCCCACCAGCCAGCCTGCTACGCTCAAAGTCGTCGCCCTGCCGATTCTGGATACCATGCCCATCCTGGTTGCTCAACAGCAGGGGTTATTCAGCAAGTATAACCTGACCGTTGAGTTCATCCCCGCCGGTTCTGCCCCCGAGCGCGACCAACTGGTGGCGGCGGGTCAGGCAGATGGTATGCTGAATGAAGTACTCTCCGCGCTTTACTTTAACAAGGAAAGCGCCCGCGTTCAGGTGGTGCGCTATGCCCGTGCCGCCACCAAGGACGCCGCTTTGTTCACTCTGGTTGCCAACCCCAACAGCGGTGTGAAATCGGTTGCCGATTTGAAAGGCAAGTCGGTGGGTATTTCCGAAGGCACGATCATCCAATACGTCACCGAGCGCCTGCTGATGGCAGAGGGCGTGGACCCCAAAGAAGTCAAACTGACTTCCGTTCCCAAGATTGACGCCCGCCTGGCGCTGGTCAAGAGTGGCGAACTGGATGCCGCTGTCCTGCCTGAACCGCTTGCCAGTGTAGCGGTGAAGGAAGGCAGCATCGCCATCATCTCCGATGCGGCTTACCCGCAGTACTCCTTCAGCACCTGGACTTTCCGCAAAGAGGTGCTGAAGAACAACCCCGATGCCGTGAAGCGCTTCCTGCTGGCGCTGGAAGATGCTGTGGCGCTCATCAATGCCGACCCTGCCAAAGCCGAGTGGAAGCAACTGCTGGTGGACAATAAAATCCTGCCTGCACCGCTGGCGGAGAATTTTGTCGTCCCGCCCTTCGTCACCGCGGGAGTCCCTACCGAAGAGCAGTTCATGGACACGCTCACCTGGGCAAAGGAAAAAGGCTTCCTGCAGGCAGATCAGGCTTATCAGGATGTCATCACTGCTTCCTTCCTGCCTCAGAAATAACCTGAAACACTGACTTTCGAGAATGGGTTATGATGGAGTACAATCCTCATAACCCATTTTTCTTTGAGATAGAGGCATGCTGGAATTTCAACGAGTCACATTTCATTACCGCCACGGCACACCCATCTTCCTGGATTTCAACTGGCGCGTGGAAAAAGGCGACGCCTGGGCAGTCCTGGGTCCCTCGGGGTGTGGCAAATCCACCCTGCTGGCACTGGCGGCGGGACTGCTCTTCCCCACGCAGGGACAGGTGCTGGTGGAAGGTCAGCCCCTCACCCGTCCGCGTCCGCACACGGGCTTGATCATCCAGGATTACGGGCTGTTGCCCTGGGCAACCGTGCGCGAGAACGCCGCCCTTGGGTTGCGGGTGCGCAATTTCTACGGCGCCGACGGCATCCATGCCCCGAAAGATTACGTTCCCCGAACCGATGTAACCCCCTGGCTGGAACGGCTGGGATTGCTGGAGGTTGCCAACCAGTTCCCCTCACAAATCTCCGGCGGACAGCGCCAGCGCACGGCTATTGCCCGCACTCTGGCGCTGGAGCCTGACCTGTTACTCATGGATGAGCCGTTTTCCTCGCTGGATGCCCCCACCCGCGAAGGACTGCAAATGCTGGTGATGGAATTGTGGGCAGACCAGCGCCTGACGCTGGTACTGGTGACACACGCCATCGAAGAAGCCGCCATGGTGGGCAAACGCATCCTGGTGCTGGGCAATCCCCCCAACACGCAGGCGCTGGTGGTGGACAACCCCGGTGCAGGCGAGCCCAATTACCGCACCACCCCGGAATATCAGGCAATTTGCCAGTTTTTACGGGAGGTATTGAATCGCCCATGAAACGCCGCGATTACCTACTGGCTCTTCTGGCATTGCTTGCCCTTTGGCAGATCCTGGCGTGGCTGGTCAATCAGCCCATTCTGCCCGACCCCTGGCGTGTACTGCGTGCCCTGGTGCAGGAAACCCTCTCAGGCGATTTGCCCAAGCACTTCCTTGCCAGTTTGTGGCGGGTGGTTGCCAGTACCTTGCTTTCCATCCTGCTGGCGGCGCCAGCCGGGCTGGTGCTGGGACAGAGCCGCCGCCTGAACCGCCTGTTCACACCCATGATTTACCTGCTGTACCCCATCCCCAAGGTGGTGTTTGTGCCGGTGCTGTTGCTCTTCTTCGGCATTGGCGACCTCTCGAAAATTCTGGTTATCTTCCTCATCCTCTTTTTCCAGATTCTGGTGCTGGTGCGCGATCAAGCCGCCGCCCTGCGCCCCGAGTTGATTCTTTCCGTGCGCAGTCTTGGCGCAGGCAGGCGCGCCCTCTTCCGTTTCGTGTACCTGCCTGCCAGCCTGCCGGGCATTCTGACCGCCCTGCGGCAGTCCATCGGCACGGCGGTAGCGGTGCTGTATGTGGCGGAACTGTTTGCCACCCGCGTGGGACTGGGTTACTACATTTACTTTCAGGGCAGTACTCTGTTAAATTACCCTGCCATGTACGCCGGCATCCTGGCGATGAGTTTTCTGGGGCTGGGGTTGTACTTCCTGGTGGATGGACTGGAACGCCGATTGTGCCGCTGGCAAATCCGCTGAAAGGAAGGTAGACGATGAAAAACGCCGTTGCCGAGGGCTTAAGCGAAATCGAACGCCTGCAGAGGCAGGTCTTCCCTTCCGGGAGCGAGTGGTTCTTCCCCCACTACGCAGGCTACTCGCTGGTCAACCTGCCCGCCAGCATCTTCCAGTGGCTGGGGGCTGATGCCCCTGCCGCCCTGCGCCCCCCGCTGGCGCATCCTGCGTTTCAACAATGGAATACCCGCTTCGACACCGTCATCCTGATTCTGGTGGACGGCATCGGGCTGGACTGGATGCAAAACACGCTGGAGCGCGCCTCCCGAGACGAAGACTTGCGCTTCTGGGCGCATCTGCCTGCCGAAAGCGTGCTGGCTCCGCTCACCAGCGTCGTCCCCAGCACTACCGCCACCGCGCTGGTGAGTTTGTGGACGGGTGCGCTCCCCGCAGAGCACGGCGTAATAGGGTACGAACTCTTTCTCAAAGAATATGGCATCCTGACCAACATGATTACCTTCCAGCCTGCCGTATTTGGCGAAGGCAACGCTACCCTGCGGCTGGCGGGCTTCAACCCCGAAACTTTTCTGCCCGTGCCGAGCATTGGCAGAGCCTTGAACGAGCAGGGGGTAGGCGTGCAGGTGTTGTTACACCGCTCCATAGCCCGTTCCAGTTTGTCGCAAATGCTCTATGCCGGCGCGGAAATTTTCCCGGTGGGCTCTCCGGGTGATTTGTTCGTTACCCTGGAACAGGTAGTCACCCAGCGCACCCCCTATCCACGTTATATTCATGCTTACTGGGGCGCAGTGGACGAAGCCATGCACCGTTTCTCCCCGGGCAATCCGCGGGTGTGGCGCGAATGGCTGATGTTCACCCAGCAGTTTGCATTGTTCTTTCGTGAAATGCAAAAACACAGCCGTGGCAGAACGCTTCTCCTGTTCACTGCCGATCACGGGCACATCCCTACCCCTCGGCGGGCGGAGTTTGAGGTGCGGCGTCATCCCCGCCTGATGGACTGCCTGACGATGGTACCCTCAGGCGAAGCGCGCCTGCCGTTTGCCTTTGTGCGCGCAGGGAAAGAGCGGGCGTTTCAGGATGCCGTGGCTGAACTCTGGAATGGACGGTTTGAGGTACTCCCCGCAACGGAATTCGTCCAGACCGGCTGGCTGGGCAAAACCACACCTGCCCCCTGCCTGTGGGAGCGCATCGGCGATTTCGTCATCCTGCCCCGTGAGGATTATTACTGGTACTTTGGACTGAAGGAAAACACCCTCTTGGGGCGTCACGGCGGGCTGAGCCGCGCCGAGATGCTCACTCCCCTTCTTGGCGTGGTCTTGTAACACGCCCGGGCAACAAACGGGGGAAAATCATCGGCGTGGTACGCCGATACTCGGCATAGGCTTCGCCAAACTCATCCAGCAGTTTGCGCTCTTCCAGCAGAGTGCCAATGTACAGATAGACCGTCAAGCCAATCATCAGCGCGAGAATGTTCCAGGTAACCACCGGAAACAGCCAGAGAAGGATGAGCGAGAACAAATACAATGGGTGGCGCACCCTGCCGTAAAACCCGCGCGTGACAAGTTCTCCGCTTTTGGCGCGGCGGCGCAATGGCTCGGGGGCAGATAACTGGCGCAGTCCCAGAAAGGCAAGCGCGTCCGTCTGGCTGAGAGCCGCCAGCAAGCCCCACACGGCAAATGCCTGCACCGCCAGGGTCAGAATTATCCAGGGGAAGGGAATCACGTACAGCGGACGGTCGGGCAAGAGCAAAGGGACGGCAAGCAAAGCCAGCGTGGTCAGCGAAGCCATCAAGACGAAAAACAGCCGGTAGGTGCGCCGGGCAAACTGCCCAAAGCGGCGCTCTGCCCAGCCCTTGACAGTGTGGGAAGCCAGTGCCGAGTGAATCGCACCATAGCCGGCACAGGCAAGCAAAGTCAGCCAGAATCCGGAAGGAATATCCATGCCCTCATTATACGGAAAGAAAGGGCAAGTGTCTAACCCGATGGAAAGACTTTTCCAGCCTTCCTCAGGCTACAAAATGATTTGCATACTCCAGGAAGACACGATCCACACCCTGCTCGGCACACTTCTTCAAAAGCACGGAGAAGTACTCGAACTTGATGGCAAGCACCTCATGAACGGTTTGCTTCTTCTGATGCTTTTTGGCGGTTTCTGCAAATTGGTCCAGCACTTCCCAGGCTCTGGGAGTGGTCAGTTCAGCATACTCCCGTACTGTGCGGCGCACCCTGCACCAGGATTTTTCCCACAGGGCATGGGCTAATCCATGCCGAAGGGACAGGTCTTCACCGCTAAATGAGAGCCCGCCCTCTTCCAGGTAGGGTTCCAGCCAGTGCGATTGATGGACTACGGCACGGGCGCTTTCAACATTCGGGGCAAGCAGAAACGCCTTCATTTGTTCGCTCTGTTGATCCGCCTTTTCCCAATCCTCATCCACCCACTCAGCTTCGCGCTTTTTCTTCAGCGCCCATTCCAGGTCAAACCCCGAATCCCGGCTCGCCCTCAAGGCAGCATGGTAACGCAATAACTTTGGCTTCAGGTTGGCGGGAATATCGCCCTCTGCCAGAATTTTCAGCATGGTGCAGGCTTCTTCGGTAAAGACGGCAGGATTTCTGCGCCCAATGGAAATCAGCAGGTTGATAGTCTGGGCAGTTTCCCGAGCGGTGGGTTTTTGCTGCAAGATTTCAATGGTAGCGGGGTCAACGATTTCGATCACCCTTTCCTGAGTCTCAGAAGTTTCCCCAAAGGCTTTCTCGACTTCCAGCATCAAGCCCAGCGTGCTCATCAGCGAAAGGATGGGGATGACATACTCATCCAGTTCGGGATAGTCCTGAAGTAACTGAACAATCTGCTCATAACTTTTAGCGAAGGTAAATTCGCGAAGTGCATCGGGAAAAAGCATGGTCTGATGCATACGTTTCATCCCTCCTTTCGGAAAGGTGTGGAAGGGAAGGGCTCTTGTGCATGAAGCCAGTGCATCACCCTTGAAGTTACCTGTTATTATAATACGAATTGTGTACGAAAATAGATTACTTTTTACCTGGATTCTGTCAGTTGGAATGAAATGAATGTCAGGAAATTCCTCAGCCGCCCATACCCAATCAATTTAACTCTGAGAGGCTGTTCAGGAAATCCTTCAGCGCTACAGCAATTTCCACCAGTTTGTGGGGATCAACGATTGAAGGGGCATCTTTAGAGGTATGGGTGATCTCCTGAGAGTCCAGGTGTTCCAAAAGCCACTGAGAGATGACGGCAACGGCAGGGCATCCCTGCTGAATGAAAATGCTGTGATCTCCCTGTACCCAGGGGAAGCCTTCGACCAAGCCCTCATATCGGGCGAGGATTTCATCCATGTGCATTTTGACAGATTCGGGCAGGTTGAAAAAAGACAACGCCGTTTTGCCGTCTTTGTACCCCACCCCATCCAGATTGATGTTCAGCCAAATGGTGTGGAAGCGCCCCTGATTTTTCCGCAGGTACTCCATTTGTCCGGTCGCGGCGTAGTAGTCTTCGCCGTTGAAGGGAACAAGTTCAATTCCGGGGTCTCCGTGATATTCTTTGAGCAATTCGGCAAGGAAAAGCAAAACCACCACGCCGATCGCGTTGTCTATTGTGCCGGGCGAGCCTTTTTTGGCATCGATATGCGCAGAGACGACCACGCGCCTGTCGGGATTATTCCCTTTGCGGGCAATCACCTGATCCGCAAAGGCAGGAATGCGGTTGGAACGTGATTCCAGCCACACCGTTTTACCCACGCAGGAAAGCAAAACCTGTCCCGCCTCTTCGGTGGTAAATACAGAAGGAATGTCAAAATCGCCATCCTCGATGAGAGGAAAAGGGTACACGCCGCCCGCTACGGCGGCATTTCTGCCTGTGGCGCAAATCAGCGCGGCAGGCTGTTTCTGTCCCAGCAGAGCCAGAATGCGCTGGTGTTCCTCAGGATTGTAAAACGGGAAGTTTTTGGGCATGAGTTTCTCACGGGTCAGTTCTCCATGCAAAAGCAGTACTCTTCCTTCCACTTCCAGGCGTTCCAGTTCTTTCAGCGTCTCAGCGCTGATCAATGGCGCTTCGACCGCACACCCCAGCGAATAGGGACTGACCCGCACATCAAACGACTGTTCCCCGATGCGCAGGTCAGCCCCTCTTTCCTGCCAGTCGATCACCGGTAACGCCATCGTTTCGGTTTGCCAGCCAAAAGAAGAAACCAATTCTGTGAAAAAGGCAACAGCGCGGCGGTTGCCCTCGCTCCCCACACTGCGGTCGGGGATGTCTTCACATAACATCTTCAGGTATCTACGGGCATCTTCTATGTTCATGTTAAACCTTTCAAAAAACGAAAAAAACTACCAACCAATGACCTTTGAAGCCTTCACCGCCCAAGGACTGCTTCGGCAAGCGCCTGCGGAAGCCCGTGCAAAAGAACCGGGGCAAGAATCCCGCCACTTTTCTCCCGCACAAACCCCATCACCAGCCCGGCAAAAAATGTCCACAACCCCCACCATGGCGCTGGTTGCCAGTGCCCACTTACCAAACTCCCCAAGTTAAGGAGATGCATCCCACCAAACAGCGCCGCAGAAAGCACCACGCCCCATCCCCAGGCAACCCCAAAGAACAGAAAGGGTTTTCCAAACGCCTGATTGAGCCGCGATTGAAGATAACCTCGAAAGAGCAGTTCTTCCCCGAGACCAAGAAAAAAACAGTAAAACACCAGAGCCACCAGCGCTTTTCCCGCCCACGACATGAGGCTTAAAGCCATCCCCCCCTGCGAGCCCATGCCCCTTGGGGTTGACAAGGGCCTCCATGCTCTTGCCCAAAACCAACAGCAAGGCAAGATACGCTCCGGCTAAAATCAGCGCACCGTGCCATTGCCGGGAATTGACCATACCGGAGATAGCGCTGACCACCGCCACTGCCGGAAAGGCGCGAAGCGCCTTGTGGAATTACTCCCGCAAATTTCTGAGAGAAATTCCATATTCCCCAGGATTGCGGCGCAAAGCCAGCAGGAAGAGACAGGACACCGCCACCATCACCGCATATTCCACAAACGGGCGGGCAGAGACTCCTCTTTCCCACCTGTCCAGAGAAGACTGACTGGCTCCAGCAATCAAAACCAGAGTCAGGACAAAGATTGCCAGCGATTCAAGCCATGCCTTAAGTTTTATCATTTGATGACTCAAAACAGGAAAACGTATCCTGATTTCAGGATAACAAAAACTGCCTCCTCACCATAAATTTTGCATTATAATCAGTTGAACGTTCACTTTTCCCTCTCCACAACATGGTAGAAAGGAGCGCCCCATGGAGACTCTTTCCGGCTTTCAGGCTGGCGTCAATCTGGGGGGGTGGATCTCCCAATACGGCTCATTTGATTACCAGCATTTTGAGACCTTTATCCAAGAGGAAGACATTGCCCGCATCGCCTCATGGGGGATGGATCACATCCGCCTGCCCATGGATTACCCCATTTTCGAATCGGACGACAACCCCTTTTCTTACAACGAGCGCGGATTTGGCTACGTAGACCGCACGATTGAGTGGTGTGAGAAGTACAACCTCAACCTGATCCTTGACCTGCACCGCGCCCCGGGGTTCAGTTTCAACACCCTGGAAGAAAACCGCCTCTTCCAGAATGTGGATTTGCAGGAACGTTTCCTTGCCCTGTGGGAGACTTTTGCGCGGCGTTACCGCAAGGTAGAACGCCCCACCCTGATCTTCGAACTGATGAACGAAGTCGTCCTGCCCACCAGCGCCCCCTGGAACGAGTTAGCTCAGCGGGCTGTGCGGCGTATTCGTTCGGTAGATGCCGAACGCTGGATCATGATTGGAGGAAACCATTACAATTCAGCGTGGACGCTTAAAGACCTGGTACGGGTGGACGACCCGCATATCGTTTACACCTTCCATTTTTACGAACCCATGCCTTTCACCCATCAGAAAGCCTACTGGGTGGATTTCCTGAAAGCCTTTGACACCACTACCCCCTACCCGGGCGAGATTCCCCATCTGGAAGAATTTCTCGCTCAACACCCGGAGTATGCAGAGCAATTTGCCGCATACCGGGGCAAGGTAATGAACCTTGACATGCTCAGGTACTTCATCCAACCGGCAGTGGACTTCCTTGAACAGACGCATCTGCCCCTGTACTGCGGCGAATACGGCGCAATCGACCATGCTCCGCTGGAAAGCCGCCTGAACTGGCACCGTGACATCGTGGGATTGCTCCGCCAGCACGGCATTGGCAGAGCGGTGTGGAGTTACAAAGAGATGGATTTCCGCCTGGTGAACTGGAAAGGCGAAGTGGAGAGTCAGGAACTGGTGGAAATCGTCAGCCAGCGCTGAAGCCATTTCCACTCCTCTGATGGCAGGCTGTCCTTCGGCAGGGCAGCCTGCTTTTTTCCTTAGAAGAAAAAGGGGAACAAACGCATCAACCAGTCGGAAAGCGCCAGCATCCCCGCGCCCATCAGGCTCCCCAGCAAGATGCCTGCCAGCACATCGGAGAGATAATGCACCCCCGTTGCCACCCGCGCCAGACTGACCAGCGGCGCCCAAATGAGCAACAGGACGGCAAACCACTGCGGTCCCAGCCCCAAGCCCATCACCGCCAGCAAAGCCGCCCTCGCAGCATGTCCGGAAGGGAAGGAATGCGGGTCCACATTGCGGTAAATCGCCCCCCATTCACCCTCGGGACGCGGACGGCGAATGAACTGCTTGAGGGCAAATACCGCCAGCGCCTGAACCCCAACCGCCGCCGCCAGCAATGCCGCGCGGCGATGCCAATCTCCGGTGGTGAAGAGCCACACCAGCGCCAGCGCGCCCACCCAAAACCAGGAATCGCCGGAGTGTGCCAGAACTGCCGCACTGCGCCATATCCAACCACCGCCCGGCTTCAGGGTAAAGCGCGGTGTCCAGCGGTCATCCCACCGTTGTACCCAATTCCAGATGGAAGACGCCATGCTTTTACCTTGCCGAAAGTTCTCGCAGAGCAAGTTCGTACTGCACGGGTTTATCCACATCCATGCCCAGTTCGGCGTACGGGCAGGAAATGGCACGGGCGCGCAATCCCAAACGCCGGCTGAAACGCCGTTCGGCTTCGGGAATGGTCAACCGCCCCAGAAGAAGCAAGAGCAGAATGTCCCAGCCAATCAACTGCGCCTGTTTGAGGGGATTTTTACGCGCCTGTACCATGGCGTTCCAGAGAGAATCGGCTTCCAAAACGGCTTTCAGGCGCAGGGCGTTCAAATCGCCACCACAGTACTCGCGTCCTTCGATGCGCAGGTAAGTGCGTTTGGATTGAGGGAAACGGGTTTCCATCACATGGCGCTCGATAATATGATAGTACACATCCGCTTCAATATCCTGCGTATTTTGCGCTACCCAGTCCACCATCTCCCCACGGATGAGCGGGATATCCGCAGAGACCGCCAGTACCATCTGATCGCGGCGTTCTTCCTCGTAAATGGCACGCGCACCTGCCTGAAAATTCTCCAGCATGCCGTGATGGTCAGGGAGAATGCGCAAAGGCAGGCGGCTTTCCAGCGGGGTGTGTGGCGGTAAGCCTACCACAACGATGGAGTCAACCACCGAACTGGCATTGAGGGCATCAATTACCCACTGCACCATGGGCTTGCCAGCCATCTCCAGCAGGGCTTTGGGCTTACCCTGCGTGTACGGGTATAAGGGGTCTTGAATCGAGGCTTCTCCCCCGGCGGCAAGAATGGCTTTCATGCGTTCAACTCCTGCACCTGTGGCGATAACTTCAGTTCATCCAGCACGCCATCCAGCCAGCGGTAATAGCCATCGGCTTGAGCATAGTTGACCGGCTCGCGCCTGCCGGCAGCGGCAAGGATTGCCGCTTCCATCATGTTCGTACCGAATGAACGCCCTTCCAGAACCGGCGTGGTGGTAATCAGCCAGCGCACGCCACTGGCGCGGAAGGTTTGCACGTCTTCGGGGGTAGTGGTGTTGGTGACGATGACCTTCCCGCGCATATCATCGGGCATGTAGCGGTAAATGTAGTGACAATCGCCGAGCACTACCGCGGCTTGCTGGAAAAAGCGCGTGTGTTTGGGGTTACGTTGTCCTTGCTTTTCGCCCACCGGGTACAGCCACTCAAAGGGCAAACGGGAAAGCACCGGTAAGAGCAACGCCGCCATCAGGCGAATGCTGCGCGGACTGTGCAACGGAATGGGAATGCCCAGCGAGTAAATCAAATCCCCAAAGGTCACCCGAAAGCCTGCATTGAGGGCGGCTTCCGCCAGCCCCCAGCGATCTACCGCCGTGGTGACCAGGGCAGTTTTCTCCGGCAGGGACGGAGCCAGTTGCTCCAACACCCCCGCCACACGCTTTTCCAGGGTGGCTTTCAAGCCCGTGCCATCCACTACCGGCGTTTGGCGCACATCCCGCACCAATCGACTGACCGAATGGAGAGGATACCAGCGGTCGGCAACCCGCAAGCCCAAATCGGTGCCGCCCACGCCGAAGGCATCCACTTTACCGTCCAGTTCGCGGTACAACTGGGCGGCTTTGTCCATATCGCCATCGGTGCCGATGCGTTCCAGGCGCACCCGCTCGCCAAGCAGTTCGATTTCCACAGTTTTGTTTCGTTTAGAAGACCCGATGCTAATACTGACTGCGCGTTTCATGCTCTTTTTTCTCCCTCAAGGGTCAAACGCAGGGTGAGTATACCCCGAACAAGCAGATTACGCAAAGAGTCATCCCGAACGGTTCATCCATGAAAAGGAACTCCTGCACGGCAGAAGAGAAACGCATTTGTAATCCATTCCCCAGTCCCCGAATGAAGATTTTGAAGGTATACTATTTTATGGTATTCGTTATCGGTCACAAGTAAGCCTTTATCCTTCCATCTTTTTCCTGGGTTCTAGATTGATAGCCATGGGCTGAATCGCCCATCTCTTAAGGAAAAAACGCACCGTGAAGCCACCCATCCCTTCCCAACTGGCGAAGATTCTCAAGCGGATGCTCATCAGCCGTCTGTTCGTTCCGCTATTTATCGCCATGGTGCTGGTCAACCTCGCGGCGTGGGGTGTGGTCTGGCAGGCATTGATCTCACGGGAGTACACCTATGCGCGCCTGATGGCACAGGAACTGGATGCAGGTTTGCAGGATGCACTCGAAGCCATGCAAGCCACTCAAACCCTGGACTGGAGCCACTCCCCCCAAGCCCATTCTGCCGCCCTTGAGGCAATGCGCCGTACTGTGAGCGAACTGGACCGGCTCATCGCGATCAACGACCAGGGGGATGTACTGGCACTGGCGCCCTTCGAAAAAGATGTGTTGCGCTGGAATCTCAGCAACCAACCCTATTTTTCTTCCCTCAGACCCGAAATGCCCCCGCTCTTTTTTACGCCTCAGTACAGCCCCTTCTCAGGGCTCGAGGTGGTGATGGCAGCCATACCGCTGACTCCATCCATGTACCTGATGGGTGAAATCAACGTGGAGCGGTTGAAAGCCCGAGGCAACATGGGAATGCTTTTCGACAACCGCTTTACCCGCTGGAGCATTTACGATGACAAAGGCAATGCCCTCTTGCAGGCAGGGAATGACCTGGAAAATGGTTTCGTCCAGCCCCCTGCCCGCGTCCAGGGTTTCAACTGGATTTCCGGTTCTTCTCAGCCTTTACGCCTGGCAACCCGGGTAAACATGCCCACCCCTGGCTGGACGCTGGTCGTGGAGCGGGCAGTGCTGACTGGCATGGGATGGTACGTGGCAGGCACCCTGGCAACCCTTCTGCTGGTGCCCTGGCTCGCTTCTGTGCTGGTGACTCAGATGGAAAAACG
This sequence comes from Anaerolinea thermophila UNI-1, assembly GCF_000199675.1. Classification (GTDB taxonomy): domain Bacteria; phylum Chloroflexota; class Anaerolineae; order Anaerolineales; family Anaerolineaceae; genus Anaerolinea; species Anaerolinea thermophila. Next base: position 398,282 of record NC_014960.1, on the reverse strand, counting down.
TCTGAACCGTATCGTGGTGCGCCCGCTGGAAATCCTCAACGAGCGGGTAAAACAACTGACTTCCGGCGATTACAGTGAATGGATATCCTTTTCCACGATTGCCATCTCTTCCCGCGAAATTGCCGAACTGGCGTCCAGCATCCAGCGCATGCAACATGCCATCCTGAAACGTCAGCAGGCGCTGGCAGAGAGCGAAGCCCGCTACCGGCAGCTGGCAGACCTTTTGCCCGACATGGTGTTTGAAGTCAACGCGGAAGGCAAATTGACTTACGCCAACCGCGCCGCGCTGTCCAATACCACTTCTGCAGATTTCAGCGCCCTGCAGAACACCGAATTCATCTCCATGATTCCCTTGCCGGAAGTCCCTGCCTTCCAGAATCTGTGTCACTCCCTGCAACCCGGGAAGGTTTCCCGTCCGCTGGTGGTGCGCTTCCTGAAACAAGACGGCTCCACATTCCCAGGCGAAGTGGTGATTGCCGCGCTGGGCAACGGCGAAGTGCGCGGCTACCGCATTGTTGCGCGCGACATTACCGAGCGCCTGTCCTTTGAGGAAGCCCTGCGACGCAGTTATCAAATGTTCATCCAGGGTCCGGTGATTGTCTTCCGCGCGCGCACTTCGGGGGATCACCCTGTGGAGTATGTTTCACCCAACATCACCCGCTTCGGGTACACACCGGCAAAATTCACTACCCTGAAGGATTTCTACGACATCCTGATCCACCCTCACGACCGTGATCGCGTCATCGAACAGACGCAAGCCCACCTGATGGCAAGGTCATCCACCTTTGAGCGCGAGTACCGCGTGCGTTGCGCCGATGGCAGTGTTCGCTGGGTGTACGACTTCAACACCGTCAGTTATGAAAGCAACGGCAGTGTGCGTCACTTTGCCTGGTACTTACTGGACATTACCGAGCGCAAGCAAGCCGAACTGCGCCTGGATCAGCAGATTCAACGCCTGGCAGCCCTGCAACTGATTGACGCCTCCATCACCGCCAACGCCGACCTGACCTTTACCCTGCAAATTCTGCTCTCTCAACTGATGACTCTCTTAAGAGTGGATGCAGCAGCCATTTTGCGCTACGACGTGCAGGAACATGCCCTGACGGGGATTACCGGAGATGGCTTTTTATACGCCGAACCGGAAAAGTTCCGCCTTGCCTTTGGAGAGAGTTACGCCGGGCGGATTGTTGAAACCCGCCAGAAAATTGTCATCAACAACCTGCCCGAAGAACTGATGCAGCACCTGGTCATGCCGGGGATGAAACAGGAAGGCTTCGTCAGCTTCATCGGCTTGCCGCTGATAGCCAAAGGCGAAGTCAAGGGCGTGCTGGAAATTTTCCAGCGCCAACCGCTCACCCTGGAACGCGATTGGATGGACTACCTGGAAACACTGGCTGGACAAGCCGCCATTGCCATCTACAATGCCGACCTGCTGGAAAATCTGCAACGCTCCAACGAAGAACTGCGCCGGGCTTATGAAGCCACCATTCAGGGCTTTTCCATTGCGCTGGAGCGCCGTGATAAAGAAACCGAGGGACACAGCCGCCGCGTGGCAGAATGGACGGTGCGGCTTGCCCGCCGTGCGGGCATCCCCGAGGAAGAACTGGAACGCATTCGCATCGGCGCCATTCTGCACGATATCGGTAAAATGGCCATCCCTGACAGCATCCTGCTCAAAGAGGGCAACCTGACCGATGAAGAATGGGAAATCATGCGCAAGCACCCTGAACACGCCGCGCGCATGCTCTCGGCAATTGAATATCTGCGCCCCGCCATGGTGATTCCGCAATACCATCATGAAAAATGGGACGGCACCGGCTATCCCTACGGGTTAAAAGGCGAAGAAATTCCCCTAGCGGCGCGGGTGTTCGCCGTGATCGATGTATGGGATGCGCTCAGTTTTGACCGTCCCTACCGACCAGCGTGGAAGCCCGAACAGGTGCGCCAGTACCTGATAGACCAAGCCGGCAAGCACTTCGACCCGCGCCTCGTCCCGCTATTTCTGGAAATGCTGGAAGAAGAATCTCCGTTTGAGTAATTCAAGAGAACGCTTACAATATTCCTTGCATTTTTGTCTGTCTTTTACAGGCAAGCACGTTTTGTTTTCATACTTCACACCTGTGGAAGGATGCTTCATTACAGCCTATGGATTTACCTCTTCCCGCATTCCTCGAAGATTATCCAGAGATTACTTTCCTTCTGCGTGAGTTGCTGGAAGGTATGCGAAACATTCTCAAAGAGCGCCTGATTGGCGTGTATCTGGAAGGATCGCTTGCCAACGGTGGGTTCGACACCGCCAGCGATGTGGACTTTCTTGCCGTAACCACCGAGCCGATAGACGAAAAAACCTTTCAAGCCCTCTACGCCATGCACGAACGCCTGGCTACTTTTCCGACCCCCTGGGCAATGGAACTGGAAGGCTCGTACCTGCCGTTAAGTTTTCTTCGAGATTTCGACCCCGAAAAGCGCTTCCACCCCAACCTGGAGCGCGGCAGGCAGGAACGCCTCAAACTTACCGACCACGATTGGGGCTGGTGGACCATCCACCGCCACATCCTCTATCACCGCGGGATTGTGCTCTATGGAGCTGATCCGCGCACGCTGTACACCCCACCCACACCGGAAGTCCTGAAGCACGCCATGCATGCGGTCATTTCGGCATGGGCGCAGGGCTTAGTGGAAAACCCGCAGAAAATGGATAGCCGCGGGTATCAGTCCTATGTGGTGCTTTCGTTGTGCCGGGTTCTGTACACCCTGATACATGGCGAGGTGGTTTCCAAATTCCAAGCCATGCAGTGGGCACTGGACACCCTCGAACCGCGCTGGCACGGCTTGATTCAGCGCGCCTGGCAGGGGCGCATGTCTCCAAACGGTGCGCCTGATGTGAATGAACTGGATGAAACGGTGGCGTTCATCCGTCATGCCATGGAAACCGTCGGCATTTAAAGAGCAGGTAAAATATCTTCTTAAGACCTTTATTGGAGATATAAAATGCCCCTTATCCTCAACCAACCCGCACCAGATTTCACCCTGCCTTCTGTCAGTGGCGAAGCGGTAACCCTCTCTGCCCTGCGCGGCAAACCTGTCCTCATCAACTTCTGGTCTGCCGAATGTCCCTGGGCAGAGCAGGCTGACCGCCTGCTGGTGGAACGCTGGAAGACATTTCAAAATCAGGCAGTGTGGATTTCCATTGCCTCGAACGCCAATGAAACTTCCGAGCAAATCCGCGAGGTGGCGCAAGCCCGCGGTTTACCGCTGGTACTGGTAGATGCGGGACACCGGGTGGCTGATGTATACGAAGCCGTCACCACCCCCCACTGTTTTGTGCTGGACGCCAACGGCATCCTGCGTTATCACGGTGCACTGGACGATACCTCGTTCCGTCAGCGCGTGCCTGCCCGCTTTTACGCCCTGGAAGCCCTCGAAGCCATTCTGAAAGGGGAAACGCCCGCCATCCAGCACATCCCTTCCTACGGATGCACCATCGTGAGGGAGATGCCGGAGTAAACCAACCTATCGAGACACTCGGAAAGTGATAAGCGAAGTTTCGCCCATGTTACCCGCCGCATCAAAGGCGCGGACAAGCAGAGTATGCTGTCCTTCACCTGCCTGCCAGGGCAAACTGAAAGGCGCCACACGGCTCTCGCCAATCTTCTGACCATCCAGCCACCATTCCACGCGGGCAATGCCGCCGGTGTCTTCCGCCTCAGCCAGCAGGGTGATGATCTGGCGCGGCTTGAGGGTGAAAGTTTGTTCAGGCAGGGGCGAGAGAATGCGCACGTACGGCGCAGTGTTGTCCACCGTCACCTGCAGAATGGCGGTATCCACTGTCTGATCAGCACGTATCACCTGCAGGCGCAGAGCATACAGTCCTTCCAGTCCGGTAGTATTCCATTTGCCCAGCACCCCGTTTTTCACCGGCTGGTCGCCACTGGCAATTTCAATCCACGACTGCGGGTTTAAGCCCTCACCGGCTTGCAATTGATAGAAGGTGAATCCCGCTCCGCTGGCTGTTCCGCGGATGATGACCTCGCCGTGAACCATGGCAAAGGGCGCGGGGTGGGTCATCTGCGCATTTTCAGGCATGAGCGGCATTTGAATGGCATCGTATTTCTCAGGGGGAATCTCAATGCCCTGCGACTGCGCCCATTCCAGAGCTTCAGGGGGCAGATTCATATACACTTTTTCATCTACCAGCGAGGGCGGGGTGAAGACCGTGGCGCGCCTGCCCGTCTCGCGGTTAATCTGCACCACCTGATAGAGGGTATCGTAAGCGACGGGTTCATTGCCCGTCAGGAAGACTTCCGAAACTACCTGCGGGCAGGCAGGGGTGGGGAGCAGTCCCGAAGGTTCGCACACCTGCACGGTAGAAACCCCCGCAGGCACTTCCCAGTCGCGCGGCGGCAGGTCACGGCTGACGTACTGCATGGCGGCATGCCAGAGCGCCGCCACATCGGTAACCCGCAGAGAGGGCAACTGCGATTCCGGAGTGGACTCTCCCATCCATACTACCGCCAGATGATCGCGGGTATAACCCACCGCCCAGAGGTCTTTGCCGCGGCTGGCTCTGCCAATCTTGGCGCCTGCAGGACGCCCAATCTCCAGCGGATTGGGGTAGCCCAGCGTTTGCCAGCGGGCAGACTCATCACTCAGAACATGATGCATTAGGTAGGCAATCGGCGCGCTGACCAGCGTGCGACTTTGCGGCTGGGTCAAATCCAGCAGGATATTCCCCTGCCCGTCTTCCACATACAGCACGGTGACCGGCTGAAGCGGGCGATAGTCTTCCATCTGAACCCCGTAAACCGTGCCCATATTCGGAAAGAGCGCATAGGCCTGCGCCAGTTGTGGCAGACTGAAGCGGGCACTTTCCCAGGAGGCGCCCGATCGGGAACCGAAGTTCAGGTCTTCCAGTCCCAGGGCTTGCGCCAGTTGCCAGAGAACCTCTCCCCCCATTGGCTGCAACACCCGGGAAAGCGCTCCCGCGTAATCGTTAGCGAGAGCGGTGCGCAGACGAATGGGACCGTGAAAGGTGCCGTCCAGGTTGGGCAGAGAGAGGTCCTGGGGTAAATCCCACACCATGGTGGCAGGACTGTACGCGCGCGCAAAAGCGGTGACGAGCGCAAAAGGCAGGAGAAGCGTGCCCGCAGGATGCACCGAGAGATACGCCGCTTCGCCAGCCCGGGAAGTATCGCCCACAAAGGCGAGAATTTGGGCATTTTGGGGGTTCATCACCAGCGCACTGGCAGTGAGGGCTTCAGAGGCGCGCTCCACGGGCGGACGGGTAGGCAGTAAGCGGCTCATCTGGCAGGGCGAGCCATCGGGCAGAATGGCTTGATAGGACTGCCCCTGAATTTGAGCCAGATGGGCCTGGACACTGCACTGCAGTTCCTGCTGGAGCGTTAAATCCAGCGTGGTGATGATGCGCAAGCCGCCGCGTTCCAGGCGCTGACGTCCCAACCGAGCGGCAACCTGATCCAGCACCAGAGTGGTGAAAGCCCCTGCCACCGAATGGCTTTCAGGAAAACTCTCCCGCAGGCGCAGGGGGGTACTGCGGGCACGTTGATGTTCTTCGGGCGTGAGGATGTTCTTTTCCAGCAGGACATCCAGCGCGGCTTGCTGGTTTTCCTTCGCCGCCGCTGGGGCGTCCAGCGGGTTGAGCGCAGGGGTATTGAGCAGGGGAATCAGCAACGCGGCTTCGGCAAGGTTGAGTTCGCTGGCAGATTTATCCAGATACAAACGCGCCGCCGACTCGATGCCATAAGTGAGATGTCCAAAAGGCGCGCTGTTCAAATACCATTCCAGCACCTGACGGCGTCCATAGCGCGAGACCACCTGCGCCGCCAACAGGCGCATGCGCAAAGCGCGCCGCGAATCGGGTTGTTCCCGGTCCAGCAACAGGTTCAGCACCAGGCGCTCGGCAATGGTTTGCGGATAGGGGTCAAGCAGATTACTGGCGTCAAAGCCGGGGTTTTCCCAGAAGGTGGCATCCAGCAGAGGAATGGCAACACGAATCACTTCAGGGGAAAGATGATCAGGACGCGCGGGGTCGATGCTGAGGGTGCGGCGGGTAAGTCCGGGGTTTTCCAGCGTATAAAGCAGGTGCTGACCAGTGCGGTCGTACAAACGGGTGGGCTGAAAGACTCCCTCACCGGAAGGGGAAAGCAAGTCGGGAAGCGTGGACACGTCTGGAAGACCGGCAGTGATTTGCGACATCCATACCGCCGTCAGGGCTGTGCCTGCACCCAGCGCCAGCAGGACAATCACCAGCAATCCCATAAGGAAACGGACAAACGGGGAAAAGCCCCGCTTCCTGCGCATCCATTCACGGCGCTGTCGTTTTTTCAGCAGGAGAGCAAGCGGAACGGCACGCACAGGCTATTTCGTCGGACTGGGAGTGGGTGTGCGGGTAGCGGTGGTACGGAGCGTGGGCGTGCGGGTGGCGGTGGCAGTCAATCCGGAGGCGCGAGTGGCAGTAGAAGAAGCCGCGGAGGTGCGCGTTACCGTGGGGGTGGCGGAGGGTAAAGGCGTACGGGTAGGAGTAACCAGCACCTGGAGGCGCTGGCGGGCATACTCCGCCCACTCCGGCTTGACGGCATCTTCGGGAAGCGCCAGCAGTTTGTTCCAGGTGTTGATGGCAGCAATCACTTCGTTGAGTTCCTCCAGCGATTGGGCTTCCCAGTAGTACAATTCGGCTTTCTGAGCGTCGCTCTCCGCCAGTGCTTTGGTCTCTTCAAACTTCATGTAGGCATCGCCGGGGTAACCGCCCAGCAGCAGGGCTTTTGCCCAGCCCATACCGGCAGTGTAGGTTTTCTTCAGGCGGAAAGCGGCTTTGAAGTCGTCAATAGCTTTGTCAAATTCTTCCTGCGCCAGATAGAGTTCACCGCGGCGGATGTAAATCTCCGGCGAACGGCTGTTAAGCGCCAGCGCCCGATCGAGGGCTTTGAGGGCTTCGGGCAAACGATTCGCGCCTTCATAAGCCCGCGAAGCCAGTATATAGGCTTCCAGGTCATTGGTCTCGTAAAGCAGGTATGTTTCCAGCGGCTCAACGGCTTGCTCTACCTCACCCTTTTCCAGCAGGACCGCACCCAGCAAACGGTAAGCGGGGAGAAGGGTCAGGTCCAGCGTATTGGCGCGTTGTGCCTGCTCCAGCGCGGCATCCACCTCGCCCAGCGCCAGGTAGGCTTCACCGCGCGCCAGTGCCACCAGCGGGGAATCGGGGAGCAGGGAATCGGCTTGTGCCAGCAGTTGCAGGGCTTCTTCCGGGTTTTTCTCAATCAATTCCAGATGTGCCAGTTCCAGATAGGCCTCACCCAGTTGTGGATCGCGGGCAAGGGCGGTTTCCAAATCCTGGCGGGCTTTGTCCAGTTCCTTACCCAGAGCCAGACGTGCCCGGGCGCGCCCCAGATAAGCCGGGGCAAACTGCGGGTTCACGCTGATGGCCTGGGAGTAATAGGCAATGGCTTGCTCTGCATTGCCCTGAAAGCGCAGGGCTTCGCCCATGTGATAGTACAGGTCGGGAGCATCGGGCTGAACGGTAACCACCTGCTGCAGATAGTTCAGCACACCGGGCCAGTCCTGCCGCGAGTAAGCCCGCATAGCAATGCGGTAGGCTTCGCTGATGGGGTGCGGGGTGTTGACGTACAACGGGGTAGGCGTATAGGTCGCCTGAAGTTTCATCCACAGCGGTGTGGGGCCGATAAAGGTCGGCGAGGGGGAAGCCTGCGCGGCTACGGTGGGAAGTGGCGTGGGGGTCATGGTAGCGGGCAAGTTGAGGTCGCGAGGAATCACAATAGGCCGCTGCCGTGGACGGTTAAGTCCGGTGACTACCAGGACCACAATCACCGCCAGCGCCAGCAGACCGCCTACAACAGCAAAAACGGTGCGCGGCGAGATCAGCGGCGGTGCCGGCGCTTCGCTGACCGGGGCAACCACTTCCCAGTTGCGCTTCTGCCATTTGAGCGGGATGACCTGGGCTTCATCCACCGGCTGAAGCCCGAGAATCTGCAATCCGCGCCTGGCATCCACATTGTGAGGGTCACGTTTGAGGGCTTCCTGCAGGCAGTAGGCTCGCTCGCGGGCGATTTCCACCGTGGCACTCATATAGACCCAGTACTCGGGCTTGTTCTGATTCATGCGCAAAAGGCGGGTAAACAAATCGCGGGCGCGAGGAAGGTCGCCGCTTTTCAGCGCACTCAACGCCTCTTCGTAAATGGTATCTTCGGCGGTCATAAAATCAGTTTAGCACAGGCTCTTTTCTCAGACAAGGATTCTGGCGCAGGTGTCAGGGGGTTGTTAAGGGGGAACATGGTGCGGGGATTTGTTTGGCAAATCCCCGCTACGCCGATGAGCAAGACACCTTCTGCCCGCCTGTCAGGCACATCTAACTCTGCATCCTGGAAATGCTTCGCCTCTTTACAGCAACAACCACGGCTCTTCTGCCCCTGCCAGTTCTACCGTAAAGGCATCCACACGGCGCGCACCGGGAAGACTGGCGCGTTCTTCGGCAAAGCATTCCTCGCTGAAGCGGGCGCGAAGGGTAAACGGCGGTTTGCGCGTGAAGGGAGCGATCTTCCCCACTTTCCACAACGCCTTTGCCACCGCTTTGCGGATAGTCTTCCGCGCCGCCTGCGGCGATAGACAAAGTGCCGGCTGGGGATGGTTCAATCCAAGAGGGCGATCTGACAGACCTTCCTTAACCACTGCTACTTCCATTTCAGGCACCAATCGCTGGGCTTCCAGGGCGGCGGCGCGGTCGCCGCTCAGGAAGATGAAAGGCACACCCGCTTTCCCGGCAGTGTAGGCGTTCATCCAGATCTCCCCCACGGCTTCATCGTTGACCGTGTATTCCAGCAGATGGCTGTAAAAGGAATGCGCCAGCACGGTGCGCGGTGTGCCTGCCATGGCATGCAGTCCCAACTGCAAAAGCGCATCGAAAGAGCCGTCTAAGCCTGCCGGACCACCATCGCCGGCATCCAGGATTAATTTACAGGCGGGATGAAGAAGTTCATAATCCAACCCGCCGGGGAAGTTGCCGTGTCCATCCCAGGCGATGACTTCTTCTGCGCCTGCAGAAAGCGCCCCCTCGACCAGCGCATTGAGTTCAAGGGTTGCCAGGCGGCGGGCTTGCTCCAGAAACGGCGCGTACCAGCCCTTTTCTGCATTCCAGCGGCATTGTTGCAGGTGATTCACGACTCCCGCCACCCCTTCCAGGTCACACACCACATACAGTTTCATGGCGATTTATCCTTTATACAATCCATAGTTTCGGTTGTGGCAGTCCACAGAACCATTAACCCCTGAAGGTTATCCTATCATCCCCTCTCCAATTTGGGAAGTAGAAAAGGCACACTTTCCATGCCTTGTCCGGAACATCCAGACATGTTATAAATACAGCCATGGCAAGATCAATTGTGGCACTGGTTGGAAGACCCAATGTCGGAAAAAGCACGCTGTTCAACCGTCTGGCAGGCGAGCCGCTGGCGATTGTGGATGACATCCCCGGCACCACCCGCGACCGTTTGTTCGCCACCGCGGAGTGGAGCGGCGTGGAATTTGATATTGTGGACACCGGAGGGATCGACCCCAGCGCCGCCCGCGCCGGGCGTGAACCGCTCTCTATTGGCTCGGCGGAATTTATTAAGGAAATTCGCAGTCAAGCCGAACTTGCCATTCAGGACGCCGACGCCATCCTCTTCCTGGTAGATGCCATCAGCGGCTTAACCCCCGCCGACCGCGAGGTGGCGCAAATTCTGCGCCGCAAACAGCAAATGGTGGACGGCAAACCCTACCCGCCGGTGTTTCTGGTGGTCAACAAAGCTGACAGCGCCAACCTGCGTGCGGTTGCCAGCGAGTTTTACGAACTCGGCATGGGCGAGCCCTACCCCATCTCCGCCCTGCACGGCACCGGCACCGGCGACCTGCTGGACGACCTGATTGCCAGTTTGCCCAAAGTGGAAGAAGCCGGCGAAGACGACTCGGTCAAGATTGCCATTGTGGGCAAGCCCAATGCCGGTAAATCCAGTTTGCTCAACCGCCTGGTGGGCGAGGAACGTGCTATCGTCAGCCCGATTCCCGGCACAACCCGCGATGCCGTGGACACACGCATCGAGTACAATGGCGTCCCCATCACCCTGATTGATACCGCCGGCATCCGCCGCCGCGGCAAGATTGAGCCGGGCGTGGAAAAGTACAGCGTTCTGCGTTCTCTGCGCGCCATCGAACGCAGTGACGTTGCCCTGCTGATGATTGACGCCACCACCGGCATCACCGCGCAGGACACCCACATTGCCGGGTTCATCCTGGAAGCCTGGAAGAGCGCCGTGGTGCTGGTCAACAAGTGGGACGCGGTGGAGAAAGACAGCCACACCATGGCGGAGTACACCGCCCGCCTGCGCCACGAATTGAACTTCATGGACTACGTGCCCATCCTGTTCATCTCTGCCAAGACCGGTCAGCGGGTGGATCAGGTGCTTCCGCTGGCACTGCGCGTGCAGGAAGAGCGCCTGGCACGTCTCAACACCGGCACCATCAACCGCTTGATTCAGGAAGCCCAGGAACGCCACGCCCCGGTGGTGCGCGGCGGACGTTCGCTTCATATTTACTATGGCACGCAGGTGCGCTCCGATCCGCCTACTTTCTTGCTCTTCTGCAACGACCCCAAACTGGCGCACTTCTCGTACCTGCGTTTTCTGGAGAACGTTTTCCGCAAAGAGTACCCCTTTACAGGCACGCCCATCCGCTTTGTGCTGAAACCCCGGCATTAATGTCCATAATCAAAACAACCAAGCCCCTTCGAAGAAATCACCGAAGGGGCTTGTGTTTGCGTTGATCGGAATGGCGCGCCGGTCAGCGGAGAATGAGCGGAATCATCACACGGTGGATCTGGTTGACCTGAATCAGCCGCACGGTGATGATCTGCGGGGCGTTCGAGAGCGTCATCCCCACGGGGTTCACCTGAATCTGCACTTCGTACGTTCCCGTACCGCTGGCAGGCTGGACGGTAATCTGCATGGGTTGCACGCTTGAACCGCTGGCGGTGAAGGTCAGCCAAGCGGGTTTGCTTCCCACCACTGTGGCGTTCCAGTTGAAGGTGGCGCCGTTGCTGGCGGTAATGCGCACTGAAGCAGTCTGGGACACACTCGCTGACTCCAGCATGGCAACGACCGCAGGACTGGAAACCTGCATGGCAGGCGGGAAAAGGCTTTCCAGTGTCTGATTGGGGTCGCCCACAAAGGCGTTGTTCCACTGCGGTTTGGGCTCATACCATTCATCGTATCCCAGCCACATAGGGAGAGAAGGGAAAGCGGGATGGGTAGTTTGCACGGTCTTTCCAGCTTCGTAATCGCCAAAAGCCTGGTAGGCTTGTCCCAGCGTCTTGTCCTCAAAAAGAAAGCGCACGTACTGCTGGAAGGCGTTGCCAAACCAGTCAGCAAAATATCCGCCCGCGCCGAGAGCAAAGAACGGCTGAGAGTACTCGCCCACCCGCCGCCGCGCCTCGGCTTGTGTTACCGGTATGGTATCGTTGCTGGCAGAGCCTGCGCTGAAGCAGGCATAGATCATGACAATGGCATTCTTCGCCAGTTTGAGGTCGCGCTGAATCTCAGCGCTGGAGTACATCCGATCTTTCAAGCCAAAACCGCCCACCGTGGGATAGGGCATATCCGACCAGTAGATGCCATGTCCGCGGTAGAACAGGAAATGCGCGCCGTTGGCGGCGGCTTTGATTTGCTCCCAGTTGTTGTTGGGGGTGTAGAAGCGGTACACGGTCACGCCGTTCTTTTCCAGTTCCTGCGCCGCCAGTTCCATGTTGGCAATTTCCTGCCTGGTCCAACTGCCATTGTCGCCATCAATCGGGCCCACAATCAGCACGGCTTTGAGCGGCGGCAGGTTGAGTGCAGTGAGGGCGCTGGTTTGAGGCGCGGATTCTGTCTGCTGAACTTCCTGCGGGGTTTGCGGGGGAAGGTCGGGGGTACGCGGCTGTAATGCCTGCGCCGCGTTGGCAGTAGGAAAGGCAAGCAGAATCAGCAGTATCAGCAGGCACCCGAAAACTCGTCGTTTCATCATCTGTAATCTTCCCATTTTCATCCTGATTGTATGAGAGGAAGAAAAAAGCGGGTGAGATAAACTTCTCACCCGCCGGATAGCAGAGTTTACAGCCGCTTATCAACCCAGCTTGTAGCCAATCTTGCGCAGGAAGCCCTTGCGCCACTGGATATCCTCTTCGCCTTCGATGCCCTTGGGCTTGGCGCCGTCAATCACCCCGAGGATGCCGCGCCCCTCGCCATTCTCCGCCACGATAACCTGCGTGGGATTGGCGGTAGCGCAGAAGATGCGGCAGACTTCCGGGACTGCCTGCACCGTCTTCAGCACATTAATGGGATAAAACCCTTCAGCAAGGAAGATGACGAAACTGTGTCCCGCGCCAACCGCCATGGCGTTCTTCTTTGCCAGTTCGATCATCTCTTCGTCGGTACCGCTCCAGCGAATCAGGCACTTGCCCGAGGCTTCGCAGAACGCCAGCCCAAAGCGAATGCCCGGCACTGCCGCAACCAGGGCTTCGTGCAGGTCTTCCACCGTCTTGATGAAATGCGACTGTCCCAAAATGAAGTTGACGGCTTCGGGTTTTTCAATCGGTACAATCGAGAGTTCCATTGTTCACTCCTTATGTGTTTTCTTTCCTATTGTACAAAAAAAGCGGATGAATGGAACACGCCATTCATCCGCACAGAGAACACATTGGTAATCCTCTAGGCTTCTTCCTGCGGAATGCGCGCAATGGAAGCCACGCTGTCGCCTTCGTCCAGATGCATGATGCTGACGCCCTGGGCAACCCGCCCTTTGAAGGGGATGGAACTGACCTTGACCCGCAGTGCCACGCCTGAGGCGCTGAAGAGCGCTACTTCGTCGTTTTCCTGCACCACCCGCGCCACCGCCAGTTTGCCCGTCTTGGCAATGGCTTTGTGATCCAACGCCATCACGCCGCCGATGGCACGCCCTTTGAGGACAAATTCATCCAGGCGCACACGCTTGCCAAAGCCTTTGGTGGTGACCAGCAACAGTCCGCCGCCTTCCTCGACAATATCCATCGAAGCCACACGGTCGCCCTCGCGCAGGGAAATGCCCGTGACGCCTGAAGCTTGCCGTCCCATGGAACGCACCTCGCTCTCAGCAAAGCGCACGGTGTAGCCCTGCTCGGTAACCAGCAGGACATGGCGCGAGCCGTCGGTCAGGCGCACCCAGCCCAGTTGATCGCCGTTCTCCAGCGAGATGGCAATCAAACCTGAGGGACGCACGCTCTCAAATTCGCTCAAATCCACCCGCTTGACCTTGCCGTTGACCGTTGCCATCAGGCAGTAGCGGGCATCGGCAAAACTGCGCACGGCTACTGCCACGGTGATGCGCTCATTGGCTTCCAGCGCTAGCACGTTGATAGCAGGGATGCCCTTATCGGTGCGCCCGGCTTCGGGAATCTGGTGGGCTTTCTGCGCGTACACCTTGCCGCGGTCGGTGAAGAACAACAAAGTATCCAGCGTGCGCGCCGCCAGAATGGTGGTGATTTCGTCTTCCTCTTTAACTTCCTGACCAATCACGCCCTTGCCGCCGCGGTTCTGGGTGCGGTAGGCGCTGGCATTCACCCGTTTGATGTAACCGCGCGCTGTCAGGGTAATCAGCACGGCTTCATCCGCCACCAGGTCTTCCTCGCTGAAGTCCTCTTTTGCTTCGGCGGCAATGCGCGTGCGGCGGTTATCGCCGTATTTCTCTGCCAGTTCTTTCATATCCGTCTGGATGAGGGCGAGAATCTTGCGCGGATTTGCCAGCAGGTCTTCCAGGTAGGCAATGCGTTCGGTGACTTCGCGGTACTCGTCCTCAATCTTCTGGCGCTCCAGCGCGGCAAGGCGACGCAACTGCATGTCCAGAATGGCTTGCGCCTGCACCTCGGTCAGTTTGAAGCGCTCAATGAGGCGCTGGCGGGCAGTTTCGGCATCGGGCGACTGACGGATGATGGCAATCACCGCGTCCAGATTCGCCAGCGCGATGAGCAAGCCTTCCAAAATGTGCGCGCGGGCGCGGGCTTTATCCAGTTCAAAGCGTGTACGGCGGGTGAGCACTTCCTGACGATGCTGGATGAACACCTGCAAAGCGCGCTTGAGCGGCAGAAGGCGGGGTTCGTTATCCACCAGTGCCAGCATGTTGACACTGAAGGTGGATTGCAAGGGGGTGTACTTGTACAACTGGTTCAGCACCTGGCGGGGTTGAGCACCCCGGCGGAGTTCGATAACGATGCTCATGCCGTGGCGGTCGGACTCATCGCGCAGGTCGGAAATTTCGTCCAATTTGCCCTCGCGCACCAGTTCGGCAATGCGCTCAATCAGCCCGGCTTTGTTGACCTGATAGGGAATTTCGGTGATGATGATGTTGTAGCGTCCGCCCTTTTGCTCTTCGATGCGCGCCACGCCGCGCACGGTCAGGCGGCTACGTCCCGTGCTGTAGCCGTGCAGGATGCCTTCCCGCCCTACGATAATGCCGCCCGTAGGAAAGTCGGGACCGGGGATGATGCGCATCAGGTCTTCGGCGGTGATGTCATCCATCTGATCGTAGTTTTCGATAAGGTAATCCACCGCCTGAGCCACCTCGCGCAGGTTGTGCGGGGGGATGCTGGTTGCCATGCCCACGGCAATGCCCGAAGAACCGTTCAGCAGAAGGTTGGGCAAACGCGCGGGCAGGACCACGGGTTCTTTCAGCGTGCCGTCAAAGTTATCGGTGAAGTCCACCGTGTCCTTGTCAATATCGGCGAGCAGTTCTTCTGCCATGGGGTTAAGGCGGGCTTCGGTGTAGCGCATCGCCGCAGGGGCATCGCCGTCAATCGAGCCAAAGTTGCCCTGCCCGTCAATGAGCGGATAGCGCATGCTAAAGTCCTGCGCCATGCGCGCCATGGCATCGTACACCGCCATATCGCCGTGGGGGTGGTACTTACCCAGCACCTCACCGACGATTCTGGCGGATTTCTTGTACGCCGAGTTGGCGCGGATGCCCATATCCTCCATGGCGTACAGGATGCGCCGATGGACCGGTTTCAGACCGTCACGGGCATCGGGTAAAGCACGCGCCACGATTACGCTCATGGCGTAATCGAGATAGGCGGTGCGCATTTGTTCGTCAATATCCACCGATTGAATGGTGCCAATATCCATACGTCAATCCTCTAAACGTTCTCCAAACCGTTTGATTATACCATGCGGGGGTGAGGGATAAAGAAAACCGCCCTCATGGAGAGCGGCTTTTGGACCCCCGAATTTTATCTTTCATTCCGCCAGAGTGAGAGGAGTTTCCTCGCCGGATGGAGTTTCGCCGCGGGCGCGGCAACACTTGGGACATTCGCAGGTTTTCTTCTTCTCTTCCCAGCGGCGCAGGTCGTCTAACGAACCGCCCACGCTGTGCGCGGCATCAATGATGGCATACACCTCCGGACGGGCAACGCGATAGTACACATTCCAACCCTCGCGGCGCATCTCCAGCACGCCGGCTTCGCGCAAGAGCGCCAACTGCTGGGAGAGATATGCCTGGCGGTAACCCAGCATGGCTTCCATGTGGCAGACGCACTCTTCACCCTCCCGCAGGAGCGCCAGAATTTTCAGTCGCGCAGGGTGAGCAAGCAACTTAAAGACCCCCGCCTGGGTTTCAAAAATGCTTTCTTCCTTCACCTTTTTTGTTCTCATTGTCTTTTGATACCTAGTTTAACGGCGATGAAGGTGAACGTCAACTGCTTAAAGCCACGATGCTCTATTTGTTGAGAATGGGACAGGTCTCCTTCCCGGCGTGTCTGAGGAATGCGCTGACCTTGAGAAGGCTCGATTTCGACGGGCTCAGCCGTCGGTTCGGTATGCGCCTCGAGAGGCGCGGGGCACAGTGAACGTCGAACTGTGCGGCTTGGGGAAGGTATGACCGCGAAGAAGCAAAGTACGCAAAGGGAAAGCATATCCCGAGCATGTCGCGGGGCACATGCTGGCTTTGACAGGCTCAGACCTGGCTCGCCACTCCGAGAGACTCAGTATGGCGGGTACAATTGCCTCGACAGGCTCGCCGATGCAGTGTTGTGGGATAGCAAAAAACACAAATTTAGGGTATGCTTAAGGAAGCCATAAAGGAAAACAGATTCCCCCGAGAGTCAAGGAGGCACCTGTGATAAAAGAGACCCTCAAAGAAGCCGAAACCCGCATGAAAGGCGCCATTCAGGCGTTGGAAGAGAATCTTGCCGGCATTCGCACGGGGCGCGCCAGTCCTGCACTGGTGGAGCGTTTACAGGTGGAGTACTACGGTGTACCCACCCCGCTGATGCAGTTAGCCAGTATCAGCGCGCCCGAACCCCGCGTGCTGATGATTCGCCCCTTTGACACTTCCAGCCTGCGCCTGATTGAAAAAGCCATCATGGCGTCCGATCTGGGGCTGACGCCCAACAACGACGGCAAGGTCATCCGCCTGAACATCCCGCCGCTCACCGAGGAGCGCCGCCGTGAACTGGTTAAAGTGGTGCATGCCCGCCTCGAGGAGAGCCGCATCGCCGTGCGCAATGTGCGCCGCGACATGGTCAAAGACCTGCGTGATTTTGAAAAGGAAAAACTCATCTCCGAAGACGACCTGAAGAAGGGCGAGGAAGAACTGCAAAAGTTGACCGACCGCTACATTCAGGAAATTGACGCCATCGGACAGAAAAAAGAAAAGGAAATCATGGAGGTTTAAGCCTCCCTAGAACCTTATGGACGTCTCAACCTCAACCCCCACCCTCACCAAAGTCCCCGTACACGTTGCCATGATTATGGACGGCAACGGACGCTGGGCGCAAAAACGCGGCTTACCCCGTCTGGCAGGTCACCGCGCCGGGACGGAAAACCTGCGCCGCATCATCCGCGCCAGCGTCGAGTTTGGCGTCAAGTACCTGACCATTTACGCCTTCTCCACAGAAAACTGGGGACGTCCTCAAGAAGAGGTGGAGGGACTGTTGCATATCCTTGAAGAGGTGATTGACCGCGAACTGGACGAACTCGACCAGCAGGGGGTGCAACTGCGCCATCTGGGTCACCTCGACCGCCTGCCCGCCATGCTTCAGGAAAAGATTATCCGCGCGGTGGAACGCACCCGCGACAACGACCGGTTGATTCTGAGCGTGGCGTTCAACTATGGCGGCAGGGATGAAATCGTCTGCGCCATCCGCGCCATGATGAGGGACAGCGTTAAGCCCGAAGAAGTGACCCCCGAACTGGTCAGCCGCTACCTCTTCACCGCCGATCTGCCCGACCCCGATCTAATCATCCGCACCTCGGGCGAGATGCGGGTGAGCAATTTCCTCATCTGGCAAAGTGCCTACTCCGAATGGTACGTCACCCCCGTCCTCTGGCCCGACTTCGACCGCGAGGAGTATCTGAAAGCGCTCATCGAGTATTCGCACCGCGAGCGTCGTTTCGGAAAATTAACCGCTCAGGACGATTCAACCGACTGTGCTTGCTAGCCTGAGTCCGCTGTCTCAACGCCTTCTGGTTGCGCTTCTGCTCATCCCCATTGGCATCGCTTTGATCTGGGTGGGCGGAGCGCCTTTTGCACTTTTCGTGGCACTGGTGCTGGGATTAGCCGCCCTGGAATATGCTCACCTGTTTGAGCATGGTGGTTTTCACCCCACGACCTGGATTCTGGCAGGGGGGAGTGCCCTCTTGCCGTTGATTCGTCTGTGGGGTGGGGATGCCTTTGCCCTGCCCGCATTGACCGCGCTCATCTTCCTCACCATGGGCTGGCAGGTTTTCACCTACCGCCACACCCACGAGACGGCTGTGCTCGACCTGAACATCACCCTGGGCGGGCTGGTGTACCTGGGGGGACTGGGCGGCTATCTGGTTTCTCTGCGGCAGTTGCCCGATGGCATGTGGTGGTTCCTGCTGGTACTGCCCGCCATCTGGTTCGCCGATGCCGGGGCGTATTTCGTGGGCAGTCGCTGGGGCAGGCACAAGATGGCACCGCACATCAGCCCGTCGAAGACCTGGGAAGGTTACCTAGGCGGGGTAGTCAGCGCTATCCTTCTAACCGCCGGGCTGGCGGCGCTGTGGAATCTGCGCATTCCCTACCTCACCCCGGCGCACGGCGCGCTACTCGGCGCAGTCATCGCTGTCCTCAGCCCATTAGGCGATTTGGGCGAGAGTCTGCTCAAACGCGGTTTTGGCGTCAAAGACTCCAGCCATCTGCTCCCCGGACACGGCGGCGTGCTCGACCGTATCGACTCGTGGTTGTGGGCAGCGCCGCTGGGTTACTATATGATTGTGTGGTTTTTTTGAGCATGGTCATTAACCTGTATGCCACCTTCCGCCTGCTGGCAGGCACCAAACAAATCCACCTCAACCTGCCCGAAAACAGCACCGTCAGGCAGGCGCTGGAAGATGCCCTGCGCATCGTTCCTGCCCTGCGCCCGCACTGGATGAACGAATCCGGCGAACTGCACGCCCACGTGCATGTGCTGGTCAACGGGCAGGATGTGGCTACGCTCCCCGAGGGGCTGGAAACGCCCCTGCAAACCAGCGCTGTGCTGGATGTTTTCCCTCCGGTTGCCGGAGGCTGACGAAAGGAGGTCACAATGGTTGTCACTGGATGGAATAACGGTGCTCACAGCCGCCACGGCGCGGGCTACGGCTTCCGTGTGCAAACGGCAGATCGCGACGCCTTCTTCCAGAAGGACTGGACAAGCATTCAGGTCGAACTGGAGGGCGAGGAAGGCACAGTGGACATTGCCCTGCCCGGCGAAGCCTTCTGGAGCGAGAACGGCGCGCCGCTGGTCAGTCCGGCAGTGGGACGCTGGCTGAGAAAAAACGGGCTGGCTCCCTGGGCGCGCGGCAACCCGCCCACCTTCATCCTTGACCCCATCGAGGGCAACCGTTTCCGTGTGCGCAAAGCCCCGCGCCAGCGCCCGGCGTTCTAAACGCCATCCCGGCAATCCACAAAATCTTTTTTTTCAACGAGGTGAACATGACTTCCCTGCCCTATCAACAAACCGCGTGGCGCCTGAGCGATCTTTCGCAGGGCACCCCCGAAGAAATCGATGCGCTTTTCCAGCAACTGGAAGCCCAAACGCAGGAATTTGAAGCCCTGCGCCCTCTGCTCACCCCCGAAATTGCGGTGGAGACCTTCCTTGACCTGATTCACAAACTGGAACGCATCACCGAAGACACCTACCGGCTGTACGGCTATGCCGGGTTATCCTTCAGCGCCAACACGCAGGATCAAAACGCGCTGACCCTGGTAGGACGCGCCGAACAGTTCCTGGCAGAACTGCAAAACCGAACCCTCTTCTTCACCCTCTGGTGGAAAGGGCTGGACGACGAGAATGCCGCGCGCCTGATGAGCCAGGCAGGAGATTACACCTACTGGCTGGAAGAGATGCGCCATCTCAAGCCCTACACCCTCAGCGAAGCCGAAGAAAAAATCATCAACCTGAAGAATGTCACCGGCGCCAGCGCCATCGAACGGCTGTACGAAACCTACACCAACCGCTACACCTTCAAACTGGAAGTGGACGGCGAGGTGAAGGAACTGACCCGCGGCGAACTGATGACCTATGTGCGCGGCGCCGACCCCGACCTGCGGGCGCGCGCCTATCAGGAACTGTACCGCGTCTATGGCAACGACGGCGCGTTCCTGGCGCAGATGTACCAGAATCTGGTGCGCGACTGGTACAACGAGAACATCACCCTGCGCGGCTACAAAAGCCCCATTGCCGTGCGCAACCTTGCCAACGATATCCCCGACGAGGTAGTGGACACCCTGCTGGAGGTGTGCCGAAAGAACACCAGCGTGTTCCAGCGGTACTTCCGCCTGAAGGCGCGCTGGCTGGGCATGGACAAACTGCGCCGCTACGACATCTACGCGCCGGTTGCCCGCGCCGATAAAGCCTACCCCTTCGAGCATGCTGCCTGGCTGGTGCTGGATTCGTTCCGTCAGTTCGACCCGCAGTTTGCTGAACTGGCACAGCGGGTGTTCGAGCATCAGCATCTGGACAGCGAGGTGCGCAAGGGCAAGCGCAGTGGAGCATTCTGCTGGTCGGTCAGTCCGCGGTTGACACCCTGGGTGCTGTTGAACTACCAGGGGCGCGCCGATGACGTAGCCACCATGGCACATGAACTCGGTCACGCCATTCACAGCATGATGGCGCAGGAACACTCCATCTTTACCTTCCACGCCTCGCTTCCGCTGGCAGAGACCGCCTCTACCTTCGGGGAGATGATGCTGGTTGACCGCCTGCTCGCCGAGGAAAGCGATGAAGCCGTGCGCCGCGATTTGCTCTTCCGCCAGGTGGACGATTCCTACGCCACCATTCAGCGGCAAGCCTTCTTTGCCCTGTTTGAGAAGGAAGCCCATGAAATGGTGCGCCAGAACGCTTCGCCCGACGAGATGGCAGAAGCCTACCTGCGCAATCTCAAAGATCAGTTTGGCGACGCCGTCGAGGTAAGCGATGAGTTCCGCTGGGAGTGGGTGTCCATCCCGCACATTTACGGCACGCCCTTCTACGTGTACGCCTATGCCTTCGGGCAGTTGCTGGTGCTTTCGCTGTACCGCCAGTTCAAGCAGGAAGGCGAGTCCTTCAAGCCGCGCCTCAAGCAGATTCTGGCGGCGGGCGGCTCGCAGTCGCCGGAGAGCATCCTGCGCAACGCTGGCGTGGACATCCGCCAGGCATCTTTCTGGCAGGGTGGCTTTGACGTCATTGCCCAACTGGTGAATCAACTGGAGCAGATTCCTCTGCCATAACATCCAGACGCTTAAACCAGTCCTCCCGCACCTGTCGGATGCGGGAGGACTTTTTGTTTTACGCAAAGCGCCTTAAAACGGCTCTTCTTCCATCATCTTCAGGAACGCCTCAACCACCTTGGGGTCGAAGTGCTTCCCCGACTGCTCGCGGATGTATTCCACGGTCTTCTCACGCGTCCAGGCTTTGCGGTAAGGGCGGTCCGAGGTGAGGGCGTCCCACACATCCACGATAGCAAAGATGCGCGCCCCCATGGGAATGGCTTCGCCTTTCAAACCGTAGGGGTAGCCGCTGCCATCCCACTTTTCATGGTGGAAGCCAGGAATCTCCAGCGCAGGCTTGAGGTACTCAATGGCTGAAAGCATCTCAATGGCGTACACCGGGTGCTGGCGCATAATCTGCCATTCCTCATCGGTCAGTGGACCGGGCTTGTGCAGGATATGGTCGGGAATGCCCATCTTGCCGATGTCGTGTAAAAGCGCTCCGCGGCGCAAATGGGTGAGCGCTTCGCCGGTGATGCCCATACGCTGAGCCAGTTTCAGGGTCAGTTGGGTAACGCGCTGGGTATGTCCCTCGGTCTCGCGGTCACGCAAATCCATGGCGCGCGACCAGCCTTCAATGGTCGTATCGTATGCCAGTAAGAGTTCCTGATTGGAGCGGCGCAATTGCTCGATCAAACGGTTGCTCTGAATCGCCAGCGCCAGTTGCCCGGCAACTGTATCCAGAAAATCTTCCCATTCGCGATTCGGGTGAAAGAGGTTGCGCATGGCAACCCCCAGCGTACCCACCAGTTCTCCATGGGCAATCAGCGGCAGAGCAAAGGCGGTTTCCAGCCCTTCACGGCGCACCAGTTCTTCCCATTCCGGGGTGATGTTGGGGTCTCCGCGCCAGAAGCGCATGGTGCGCCGCTCGGAAGCGGCTTTTCCTGCCAGGTACTCTCCCGGCTGAATAGCATGTTCCACCGTAGCCATTCCAAAAGACGCCGCCAGTTCAAGCAACTGGGTATCGGGATTGTACAGGCGAATGACCGCAGAATCCACCTTGAGGGTTTCACGGAGCAACTCCAGCGCCATGCGCAGGGTGTCGGTCAGATGGGTATTTTTAAGCACCTCGGTATCAATGCGGTGGAGCATCTCCAGACGCTGAATGTGCAGGCGCATCTCTTCATGCAGACGCATGCGCAAAATGGCGGCGCCGCCCATCTCCCCCAGGGCAGCCACCAAACTGACATCGTCCGGCTGAACCGTTTTGCCCGAGGGAAGGGTGATGGCAAACACCCCTAAAGTTTGCGTGCCTGCCTGAACAGGCACAAAGACCCCGCCGGTATTCTCCGGCACCAGACGGCGAATGGCAGGGGCGTTAAGCGGGTCTTCCTGAAGGTTATGAGTGAGATACACCTCCCGCCGCAAATACACACTGCCGGCAATGCTCTCACCGGGTTTAAGCGCAAAGGGGCGCAGGCGGGTTTGCCAGCCGGCGGCAATGGCAATGCGCAGTTCGTCGCGGGTGTTATCATACATCCAGATAGCGCCGTCCTGCGTTTCCAGCAGGTGCAGGGTTTCGGTCAGCAGAAGGTTGAGCAGTTCATCCAGCGTTTGCGCCGGGCGCAGGACATTGGAGACGTGATTGATGGCTTCCAGACGGCGCAACAGGCGCTGGGTTTGCTGGTATAAACTGGCATTGGCAAAGGCAATGGCTGCCTGATCAGCAAACAACTGCAGGCGTTCACCATCCTCTTCGCTGAACTGATTGGGGCGGTCACCATCCAGATTGAGAAATCCCACCACCTCACCCTTGACGACAATCGGCGCACCGGCATACGAACGCATCCACTCGGTGCCGGGCACGCGCACCCAATGGGGGTATTCTTCCAGACGGGGAATGATGAGCACCCTGCCAGTTTCAGCAATGGTGCGCAGGTTTTGCGTCGTGTTGAGGCTGAAGGCGATGCCTTCGGTGGGCATGTAACCGCGCTCACGATACCCCCGGGTACGGGCTACCCGCACCATGCCATCTTCTATCAGCATAATGTTACAGGCACTGGCGGGGACTACCTTCTCAAGGTTCTCCAGGATGCGATCCAGCAGTTCATCCAGTTCCAGGGTGCTGGCAAGCGAAAGAGCCGTTTCCCGCAGGGTCTCTGCCAGCAGGCGCTGTTCGCGCTCGTTCTTCTCCATGCGCTTGCGCAAAGTGATGTCGCGCACAATGGCCTGAAGCAGGGTTTGCCCTTCCAGATTCAAAGCGCTCAGGCTGACTTCGGCGTCGAAAGGCGTGTGATCCTTGCGCAAGTGTACCCACTCGAACAGTTGTGGTTGGCCCATCACCGCCAGATGAATTAATTCTCTGGCTTTTACATCCGATGGCATACCGTCAGGTTGCTCGGGCGGGGAAACCTCGAAAGGCGTCTTGCCCAGCAATTCCTCACGGCTGTACCCGAACAGTTCTACCGCTCTGGGGTTACATTCAATGAAGCGTTCACCCTCTATGATGAATACCGCATCGTAAGCATTTTCAAACAGGGTACGGTAACGCAGTGTACTGCGCAAACGCTCGGAAATGTCCTGAATCACCGCCAGAAAGACCTGTTCGTTGCCCACCTTCACCAGTTGCAAATGCACCTCAACCGGGTACGTAGAGCCATCGGCGCGGCGGTGACGGGTTTCAAAAACGATTACGGGGGTTTGTCCTTTCAGTAAGGGTTGAATAAGTTCCCGAAAGGTTGCCAGATTGTATTCCGGCTTGATGTTTACCGGCGTCATGGTGCGCATTTGCTCCAGGGTATAGTCCAGATTGCGCAAAGCCGCCGCATTGACGTACTCGAAACGCAGGGTATTGGGATGGAACAGGTAGATTTCGTTAAGACTGCTCTCCAGCACTGCCAGCAGGCGCTCACGCTCACGGCTGGCGCGCTGACGCTGAAAGTTCAGTGAGAGGATTTCACCTACCAGCAGGGTAGCAACGGGGTAAATGATCAGCACCGGCAGGGTGATCTCGGCAAGCACCGGGCGCGCCAGACTACCCGGCAGGGTGTACATCCACAAGAGCATATTCAGATGCACCACCCAGCCAAACAGGTAAAGTTCCCACCATGCCATCTTCTCCAACGCGCGGCGGCGCAGGTAACGCCACACCCAGCCAATCAGCGCTGAGGTGAAGATGACCATCACTCCCGTCAGCGCACCGCCCCCGCCCAGATACAGCCGGTAAGCCGCGGTGAGTCCCACGGCAATCAGGGTGGGCAGAAAGCCAAAAAACAACCCGCTGATACTGATCAATACCGAGCGGGTATCGAAAATCACCCCATCAATGAGAGGGAATGCCGTGAGGATAATGGCAATGCCAATTCCCCCGAGGACAATGCCCGAAATCACCTGCCGCAGTCGCGAAGCCCCCCTGCCCTGAAGCAGAATCAAATCATACAGGACGCTCATCCCCAGAAGCAATGTCGCATTGAAGAGCAATCCATGCCAGGTGGGCTGGTTCATGCCACTGGCTCCTTTCTATCGAAACCTTATGGGGCCGCTCCTGAACTACCCTGTCACTCCCATAATGTTTATACCAGATGAAAACGTTTTTTAATCCAAATAATCCTTACAAAACGATAACAAATCCTGTCCAGAATCGTGTATTTATCTCCATATAGGGGAACACAGTTAAGGGAAGATTTTTACCGCAAAGGCGCTGAGTGTGCCAGGAAAATTTAACCTGAACCATGTCCGCAGGATCTCTTTGATTTCAGTTTTATTAAACATGATCCAAAGTAGGGAGTTTAACTTTTCTGCGAATCTGAAAGTTTTTTAATCTTCTAAATTCGCTCTGGATTTTTTATGGTTTAATAAGGAACATCGGAGGAAGAGGACTATGCACAAAATCCGTCGCTGGTTACCGCTGATGCTTTTGTTCCTGCTGGGGGCTGTGATGCTGTTCTCGCAACCGGTGCAGGCGCAGGGGCAAAAGGTCATCCTGTACTTCTTCTGGGGGGATGGCTGTCCACACTGCGCCAGGATGAAACCCTTCCTGGAAGAACTGGAAAAACGCTACCCCGATCTGGAAGTGCGCCGCTTTGAAGTCTGGCATGACGATGAAAATCTGAAAAAATTTCAGAAAATGATTGACGCTTACCAGATTCAGGGCGCAGGCGTTCCCACCACGTTTATCGGTGATCGCTACTGGGTAGGCTACAACGAACAGATTGGGGCAGAGGTCGAAGAAGCCGTCAAAGCCTGCCTGCAAACCGGCTGTAAGGATGCCGCCGAGGGCATTTTAACGCCTGTGGAAAACCCCTCAACCGAAAAGCCCGCCCCACGTCCAGCCATTGATCCGAACAATCCCTCGGTCATCAACCTGCCGATTCTCGGTCAGGTGGACTTGAAATCGCAATCTCTGCTGGTAAGCACTCTGCTCATTTCCTTTGTGGACGGCTTTAACCCCTGCTCGGTGTGGGTGCTGACCATGCTTCTGGCACTCACCCTGCGCACCGGCTCGCGCAAGAAGATTGTCATCATCGGGCTGGTGTTCCTGACTGTCACCGCCGGGATTTATGCCCTGTTCATTGCCGGGCTGTTCACGGTGTTCAACATCATCTCGTTTGTCGGCTGGGTGCAGGTGATTGTCGCCCTGGTAGCCATCTTCTTCGGCGCGGTGAACATCAAGGATTACTTCTGGTACAAGGAAGGCATTTCCTTCACCATCGCCGATGAAAAGAAACCCGGCATTGCCCGCGGCATCCGCCGCGTGCTGGATGCCGGCGATAACTTCTGGGCAATGGTGGGCGGCACGGTGGTGCTGGCGGCAGGCGTCTCGCTGGTGGAGTTTTCCTGCACGGCGGGCTTCCCGGTACTGTGGACGAACCTGCTCACCGCCCAAAAGGTGACTGCGCTGACCTTTGTGGCGCTTCTGCTGGTGTACATGATCATTTATCAATTGGATGAACTGGGCATTTTCTTTGCCGCTGTGTTTACCCTCAAAGCCAGCCGCCTGGAAGAAAAGGAAGGGCGCATCCTCAAACTCATCGGCGGTACGCTGATGCTGGCGCTGGCGGGAGTCATGCTCATCAATCCCGCCCTGATGAACGACCTCGGCGGGGCGGTGATTGTCTTCCTGATTGCCTTTGCCGTCGCCGGGCTGATTTTACTGGTGCACCGCGTCATCCTGCCGCATTACGGCATCTGGATTGGCACCGAAGCCGAAGGGCGCAAACGCGCTGCGGCACGCCGGGCGCGCAGTAAACGCCACTAATTCCCGCTTTTCCTGATTTCTCCCGCAGACGCTCCCTGCGGGAGTTTTTTTCTCAGGGGTGGCACTCATCAGAGCCGGAATCAATCACACGGGCGCCATCCACCGAGAGGAACTGCCACTCGTAGCGGTCGGGGTAGAGGATGAACACCAGCACCCCAAACGTGTCGTTGTAGCGCACCTCGCTGAGCGGATGGATTTCCTCATACCCGCGCAAACTCACCCCGCCCGTCCCGGCGATGAACTGGCGGATACCCCGAAGATCGTCGCGCTCGCCCTCGGGGGATTGCGGAGCAAAACGCTCGTAGTGATGATCATGCCCGCTGACCACCACCTCGGCGCCGAAGTCGTACAGCGCTCGCCAGAAGGCATCGGTGCGGGCATCGCTCCCGTGCCAGCCGGACGACCAGCGCGGATGATGCCAGTATGCCAGGGTACAGCGGTTGGGGTGGGAAAGCAGGTCTTCCCTCAGCCAGCGTTCCTGTTCCGAATCCGCTCCGCACCCGCCGGCGTACTCACAGTTGCTGTTCAGGGCAAGGATGTGCCAGGCACCCAATTCGTAACTGTAATAGCCTCTGCCGGGCGGACCGGCACGCTCCCCAAAATAGGCAAAGTAAGGCGCACCCTCATCCGTGCCGTAATCGTGATTGCCCGGTGCAGGGTGCAGACGAGACATCAACCTGCCCCAGGAAGCGTCGAAACACTGCCGATATTGGATGGGCTTGCCCTGCTCATTGGAGTTATCGCCAGCGGTGAACACCTCGCCGGGGAGATTCATCAGCAATTGCGCGGTCTGGTCATCGCCGTCCTGCCCGCAGATCGAAATATCGCCTGCCCCCGCCAGCACTGCCGGGGTTGGCGTCGGGGTGAAGGTAGGGGTCAGGGTTGCCGTTGGCGACGGCGATGCTGTGAGGGTGGGAGAAGGGGTATCGCTGGGGGGAAAGGTCATGCTGGGCAGGAGAGGGGAAGCGGAAGGCACAACCGGCACAGCGCCTTGGGGGGCACATCCTGCCAGCGCCAGAAAAAAGAGGAACAACCACAACCAGAATTGCCTGGGCATGGAAGGTATTATAGCCCAGGGGCAGGGAAGGCGCACGGGCAATGTCATCGCAAGGGTTGTGCCCGTCAGAAGTGACACTTCCCTGCCCGTTACGGGAGATGGCTTCGGACACTCTGCGCCCTTGCCGTAATTTCTGAATCGTGTTGCATTCGTCAGGACAGCACAGCGCACCCCTCGACGCCTTCGATGATCTCAGGCTACCGCTCGGGGTGCGCCAATGGTCTTCGCACTTTACGCCCTGGAAGTGACAGGGTATTTATCGACAAAGCACAACAGCCTCGCAGGGCGTTGAGCGCAGGCTTCGACAGGCTCAGCCTGGGCTGTCCCACGGCATCAGGCGGGCAACAACAACCCGTTTACGGTGGCGGCGTCCCGCCTTTGATATACGCCCTGTTCACGCACAGCACATCGGCGGTGATGAGTTCATCGCGCCCGTGCGTGAGGAAATTGGCATTCACCATCCATACCTTGACCGACGAATCAGGATGAGGGCGCATGTTGGCGGTAAACACAATGGGATGCGTGCCATTTTCATCAATGTCGCCGTACTTGAAGGCAATCCCCGCTACCCCGCAGGCATAATCCTCGGTCGAAATCGAGGTTAGGTAAGCAGGCGGAGAGAAATGCTCAATGGTATCGGTCTTGAACACGGGGTTATCGGTAGCGAGGAAAGCCCCTTTCTTGAGACACAGCACTTCTACATCCCAGCGTTCCTCAGGCTTTTCTGAATGGGTAATGAAATCCACCACAATCTGCCACTCCGGGCCGCTCCCATCCATGCGCGCCTGCCAGAGGACTTCGTGCGTTCCATATTCGTAAATATCGCCGTTCAATGCCATCTGCCCGACAATGCCGCAGAAGTAGTAATCGGCGGTGAAAATGCCGGTATTGTGTTTCTCTCCGCCTTCAAGGGAGCGGAATTCTTTATAGAGAAATGCCCCGCCCTCGCTCTTGCGGTTGAGACACAGGATGTCCACACCCCATTTCTCATTCGTGTTATGCGAGCGAAAATCGGCATCCAGCCACCAGCCTTCCTTGCCCAATGCCGGACTGTACTGGCGGAAGAGGTAGGCTTTGAGAATATCGCCCGTGCCATTTTCCTGAATATCCCCGCTGAGGGCTTCCATCCCGATCACCCCGCAGACGTATTTCTCGTAAGGCACCTGGATATCCAGTTTCTGCCCGCCGTTGAGGGTGAAGTTCAACGTATAGGCTTCAATGTCCTGCAGGATGGAGAACAGCGGCGGAAGGATGAACCCCGGGCGCGGCAAACGCACAATTTGAAAGGCGTTGATGTACCCCCGGCGGGTTTTGGTGCTGGTTTCGCCCATACTATTTGTCACCGTCAGGGTGACATCGTACAGGTTGTTGGCGCTGTAGGTGTGGGTGGGGTTGCGCTGATCGGATGTCGAGCCGTCACCAAAGTCCCACTGCCAGGCAATAATGTTACTCCCCGTAGAGGTATCCCGGAAGGCAACCGTGAGCGGCGATTTGCCGCTGGTGGGGTCGGCAACGAAATCGGCTTGCAGTTTTTCATAAACCAGGATGCGGTCCGCGCCGGTTTTGGCGGCGGTTTGCCCGTCCTTGCTCACCCGCAGGGTGACGGTGTAGCCCTCGGGACGCGGAACCATGTACACATGGATGGGATTTTGCTCGGTCGAGCGTTCGCCATCGCCAAAATCCCACTCCCATGCAGTAGGCGCACCGGAAGAGCGGTCGGTGAACTCCACAATCAGCGGAGCAACCCCCTGCCGGACAGAGAACGAGAAATCAGCCACCAGCGTCTCGCCCACCGAAAGCACCTGCGACACCGAAGACGACCCCAGAGGATTGGAAACAGTCAACTGCACGGTGTACGAGCGTGATTCAAGGAAAGTATGGGTGGGATTGCGTTCGTTAGAGGTCGAGCCGTCGCCAAAGTCCCACTGCCACTGCGAGGGACTGCCCTCGGAAGTATCGGTGAACTGCACGGTGAGCGGAGCATTACCGCCGGTAGGGGTGAAGGTGAAGCGCGCCACCGGAGCGCCTTCGTTGGGGAAGAGGATGGCTACCCCGCTGGTTTCCGGCTCGTTGGGCCACTGGAAGACAATGCGCGAACGCGGCGGGATGGCGCTGAAATCCAGCCCCTGCAGGTTGAGTTGAATCTGATACGGGCTGGTGCGGTAGGGGTAGAGAGTCAGATTGGGAAGCGGGTTGCCCGCTTCGTCGGCGATGTAGGCACGCGGCGAGTTGGCATCGGTGTAGTTGTAGCCGGTCAGGGTGAGGATGCCCATCTCGAAGAGCATGCGGTCGCCCACCTTCACCAGGTCAATGCGTTCGGGAATGACCTGACACACCCACGGCGTGGGAATCGGCTCGGCGGCAGTGCCGCCTGCCAGGATGTTGCGCAGTCTGCCCACAAGGCTGTGCCCGATAAATTCCTGCAGGGTGGCTCCGGCTTTGGAGCCGAGGAAATCCACGTTACAGCGAAATTCTGTGCCTGCCATGGCGGTCATCTGTTGCATGTTCAGGCGGGCTTCTGCCATGACTACCTTGATTTCATCTGCCATCCTGCCCGCCAGTGTGCCGCCGGAGCGCTCCAGCGTACGGATGATTTCGGTGGCAGAATTCTCCCAGTTGCCGGGCATGCGGTCAATAGTATCCACCATACCGTTCAGCGTGCTGAGGGTGTCCTCATCCAGCCCAATTTTCACCCCGTCTTCCACCACCCGCAGAAGGCTATCCACCCGCTTGAGGGTGGCTTCGTCAAACCCGGCTTTCACCCCCTGCCGGATGGTCTCGTTCAGTTCTCGGATGACCTGACGGGTTTCGGGACCAATTTCCATGCCGGTTGCCAGGGTCTGGTTGACGGCATCAATGCGCGCCAGCGTATCCGGTCCCAGTTCGCTGGAAGTTTCGATTTCGGCTTTTAAACCAAAATTGAAATCAGAGGGTATACATCCCCCCAGCAAGAAAGTCATCAGCAAAAAAATGCAAAAAAAGCGTTTCATTTACCCCTCCCCTTGGGACTGACAGGCTTACCACATTTTTATACTTTTAAGATTTTTTTATCTTATTATATACTTTTATACCTTCCCCATCCTCAACGAATTCCCCCGAGGAATAAACTCTTCATCGTTCCTGCAGGTTTTTTCAGATTCTCACCCCGGCGGTTCATTCCTCTCCCAGGGCTGATTTATAATGAGTCTCATGGATGAAGTTCTCCCCCACGTGGATGTGCGCGTGGTCGCATTTTGCCTGTTAAAGGAACGCCTGCATGTGCTGGTCTGCTCCGCCTCTGCCAACGGTTACGAACTGCCCGGCGCGCCGGTGCTGTTGAATTGCTCGCTGGAAGAAACTGCCGCCCGTCGGCTTGGCGAATTGACCGGCATCCGCGAGACCTACCTGGAGCAGTTGTACACCTACGGCGAGCCTCAGCGGGCAAACCCGCGCCTCATCTCGGTGGCGTATTTTGCCCTGTTACCCGCC
Source organism: Anaerolinea thermophila UNI-1 (assembly GCF_000199675.1). GTDB lineage: Bacteria > Chloroflexota > Anaerolineae > Anaerolineales > Anaerolineaceae > Anaerolinea > Anaerolinea thermophila. The sequence goes on along the minus strand of NC_014960.1, from coordinate 367,740 downwards.
AACCGCCTGAGCAAAACCCCACCGCACCCTGCCTGCTGGTTTGCCGTGGATGCCCTTCCCGCACTCACTGGCGACCATGCCGAAATTATTGCCTACGCCCTGCGGCGTCTGCGCTACAAACTGGAGTACTCGGCGGTGGGCTTCCAACTCTTACCCGAACGCTTCACCCTCTCCGAACTCCAGCGCACCTATGAAATGATCCTGGGAGAAAAACTGGATAAACGCAACTTCCGGCGGCGTATCTTACGCGCAGGTATCATCGAGCCAACAACAGAGTGCCGCACCGGCGAGGGCAGACCCGCCCGCCTGTACCGCTACCGCCCGGATGCCGTTGCCGAGGTCAAAGCCCGGCGGCTGTTTCCGTAACTTCGGCAGGGATTCTCTGCCTCATCCGCAGGAACAACAAAGAGGAAAGACTTCCCACCAGCGTGCCGCCCAGCCACATGGCGCGCGCCCCCAGCCATTCATACAAATTACCGCCCACCAGCGGGCTGATGCCCGCCGAGACGCCCCAGGTCAAACCATACAGGGACATGTAACGTCCGCGCATGTGCGCCGGCGCCAGGTTGGCGGCAAAGGTGCTGGAAGTAGGCACAATGATGAGTTCCCCAATCGTCATCACCACCATGCACGTCCAGAATGCCCAATAGGTGGTGGAAAAGGCAATGCCCAGCGCTGCCAGGCCGTAGAGGAAGGCCCCCAGCGCCATCATGCGCCGCGGCTCATAGCGCTGGGTGATTTTCGACACCCCATACTGGAAAAACACCACCATCAGCGCGTTGGTGGTGGGAAGCCAGCCGTACAGGCTCTCAGAGATGCCATAAGCGCGCTTGACATGCGCCGAAAGCAAGACCCAGATGAGCGCCGCCACCATCTGATTGAGGGTGAACGCCACCAGAAAGGCGCGGTAAAGGCGGTCGGAAAGCACCTGCCCATACCCGCCCAACGGTTCGCTTTGCGGCTCAGGCGCGCCCTGAGGCAGAGTTTCGCGGGCAAATAGCAGGACCAGCAAGCCATAGGTTGCCAGTCCAGCCGCCGCGCAGTAAAAGGCGATGCCATACGAACGCGAAGCGATGAACCCGCCAATGGCAGGGCCCAGCGCCACCCCCACGTTATTGCTCATGCGCATCAGGGCATAGGCATTGGTGCGCCACTGCGGCGGGATGAGGTCTGCCAGCATGGCATCGGCGCCCACGCGGTAAATGGGATTGAACGTGCCGTTGACCGCCATCGCCAGAGCAAAAGCGGGCAGGGTCTCGGCACGGCTCAACAGCAGGTAGCCCCCGCCGTTAATGAGCAAACTGACTGCCATTGCCCACTTGCGTCCCAGCCGATCAACGATGGGACCGGCAATAAACGAAGACATCAATCCCATGAAGGAACTGAGCGTCATCAGCAAAGTTACCGTACCGAGGGGAAGAGAGAGCTTCTCGCTGGCGTAAATCATCAGGAAGGGCCAGATCATGCTGGCGCCGGTAGTGCTGATTAACATGCCAGCAAACATCAGCCAGAACTGACGGGGGTAAGGATGGGAATGCAGGCGGGAAAGCATGCGTCAGTCTCCGTGAGGATTGTACCACAAGCCCATCCACAGGGTATTTACCCGATGGGCAGGAAGATGCGCACACCGTCAATCTCATCGGCTACATAAGCCGTTGGGGGGTAGCGAAGCAAAACCGCAGTGATGAAGACATCCCCCGCCGAACTTGCCCCATTGATCATAAAAGCAAGAAACGCCACAGAAAGCCAGAACTCCCCGCGCAGGAAAACAGCCATCAGCGGGAACAGGATGCTCAGCACCACCAACGGCGCCAGTAAAAACACCAGAAATACCCAGCGCTTGAATGCCATTCCCTTCACGGTGGTGTAAAACGCCAGGGCTTTCCAGAGCACGCCAAACTGCGGCTTGCCGCCAAATGCCCTGACTGCCAGCGCATGTACCCCCTCATGGAGCAAAACGGTGATAACAGATGCCAGCAGCACTCTGGGGATGGTGATTATTAGGGAATCCTTTGAATAACCCAGAGCGATCATCAACCCAACAGCGATTAACCACCAGAGCGGCAACAAACCCAACGCCAGCAGGTTTGCCTGAAGGATGCGTTTACGGCTGGCGGTGATTCTCCAGTACTCCACCTGGCAGTATTGAGGCGGTAAATCGGGAATGGACACAACAGGCGGGAGCATAATTCCTTCCTATCCATTGTTGCGTGGTTTTCCTTTGATTGTATATTCATTTCTACTCTCTTCCACTTCAGAGGGACAATTTTTTGATATAATCTCCCTGTGCGATGAGGCTCGCACGGAGTTTCTCCGAACCGCCGTAAGGATGATAGCCTCTGCCTGAACCGCTTTCGGGCAGGGGTTTTTTATTGGGCAAACGAGGTGAAGCAAAGCATGGATCGCATCTTGTGGATTTCAATTGGTGCTGTTTTCGGCGCTAACGCCCGCTACTGGCTGGGCGTGTGGGCGGCGCAACGCTGGGGAACCACCTTTCCCTGGGGAACGCTCATCATCAACCTGAGCGGCAGTTTTCTGCTGGGTCTGTTCATGACACTGGTCACCGGACGCTACCCCGTTGACCCGCACTGGCGTTTACTGGTGGCGGTGGGCTTTTTTGGAGCCTATACCACCTTCTCCACCTTCACCTATGAAAGCATCAACCTGTTTCTCAAAGGGCAATGGCTGGCAGGACTGTTGAACGTGGTGGGAAGCGCCGTACTGGGACTGCTTGCCGCAGGAATTGGAGTATATTTAGGAAAAGCGCTTTCCTGAGACTGGAGGTAAATCATGGAAACTCCGCAAACTCGAGAAGGCTTGAGATTGCGCATTTATCTGGGCGAAAGCGACCGCTGGCGCGGTAAACTGCTGTACAACGCCATCCTGGACGTCCTGCGCCAGCAAAAAATAGCCGGTGCCACCGTTCTGCGCGGCATCAGCGGGTTTGGCGCACATGCTTATTTACGCTCAACAGACCTGGAAGTGCTCTCCAGCGACCTGCCCATCATTATTGAGGTAGTGGACACCCCCGAAAAAATCCACAACGCGCTGGAAACCATCTCTCCCATGGTTCAGGAAGGCATGATTACCCTGGAAGAGGTGCGCATTCTCAAATACACCCAGCGCCACCTCAACCCCCTGCCCGCCGAACGCCTGGTGCGTGAAGTGATGACCCGCGATGTCGTCCACCTGATGCCGGAGATGAACGTACGGCAAGCCTGGCAGAAAATGCTGGAAAGCGGCGTTAAAGCCATGCCAGTCGTGGACAGCGAGCGCCGTGTGGTAGGCATCCTCACCAGCGAAGACCTGCTGGAGCGCGGAGTCATCCGCCAGAGGCTTTCGGTGGCGGTGCGGCTGGACGAAGCAGAAATTCAGGAAGAACTGCGCCTGCTCAGCGCCTCGCCCCTCACGGTGAAAGACGTCATGACCCAACCCGTCATCACCGCGCGGGAGGATGAACACCTGGGCAATGCCGTGCGCCGCATGATTGACAAAGGCTTAAAGCGTATGCCGGTGGTCAATGCCGGAAATCAACTGGTGGGCATGCTCTCACGTCTGGATATTTTGCGCCAGGTGAGCGGTTCTCCCACCCTGCCCTCCAGTGCCGCCGCTGTGCGCGGTGCGGTGCGCACCGTCGGCGAAGTCATGCGTACCGATTTGCCCGTCATCCGCCTGACCGAACGTCTGGATACCCTGCTGGAAAAATTTGCCGCCTGCGATTCCAACCGTCTGTTGGTGGTGGATGAACAAAACAAACCCGTGGGGGTTATCAGCGACTCAGACGTGGTAGTTCGGGTAGAAGCGGCTCAGCGCAAGGGCATCCTGCAAGCTTTGCGGCGCTTGACCTCGCCACCCCCGCTCAAAGTCACCGCCGAAGACCTCTACTCCCCCGGGGTGTTGACCGTCCCCACTGATGCCCCCATTGCCTCTGCCGTCCAGACCATGCTGGCAGAAGGGCGCAAGGTGCTGGCAGTGGTGGACAAACAGGGTACTCTGCTGGGCATTGTGGATCGCCAGTCTTTGCTGGAAGCCCTGTTTGCCGACTTCGCGGAGATTCCCGGAAACGAAGAATAAGGGAAGGCCAGTCCGCCCGCAGGGAAGCCTGCGGGCGGATGGCTTGGGAGGAGGGAATCAGGATGAAAAGGGTTCAGTAAAGCGATGCCGGGGATACGCCCCCAATACCCTTAAGAAGGTAGCAAATTCATTCAGGTTATGCAGGGCATTCTGCACCCGCGTTTCTTCTGTAGAACCTGCCAGGTCAATGTAAAACAGGTATTCCCACGGCTTACCTACCAGAGGACGGGATTCGATTTTAGTCAGGTCAATCTCCCGCAGGGCAAACACGCTGAGGGCTTTGAACAGCGCGCCGGGGGCATTCTGCAGGGCAAAGACGATGGAGGTCTTGGCATCCCCGCGCGGATGCACCGGCTCTGCTGCCACGATGAGAAAGCGGGTGAAGTTCAGCGGGTTATCCTCAATGGCTTCGGCAAGGATGGACATGCCGTACAACTGTGCCGCCCGCCGCGAGGCAATGGCAGCGCGGCGCGGGTTGCCCTCTGCCTGCACCAGACGCACCGACCCGGCGGTATCGTACACCGGCTCGGTCTTCACCCCCAGGCGGCGGAGCGTGCCATCGCATTGCGCCAGCGCCTGCGGATGGCTGATGACGCTCTCAATTTCCTCCAGCCGCGCCCCGGGCAACCCAATCAGACAGTGCGAAACGCGCAGGTGATGCTCGCCCACCACGTACAGGTCGTTCTGCAAGAGCAGGTCATAATTGCGGTGAATGCTCCCCGCCAGCGAGTTTTCGATAGGTAGGAAACCATAGCGGGCATTGCCCTCCGCCACCGCCTGGAACACCTGCTCAAAAGTCTCGCAGGGCAGGCTCTGCGCCTGCCCCCCAAAATGCTCCAGAAGGGCAGCTTCGGAGTAAGCCCCGGGTTCGCCCTGAAATGCCACTTTCATCTTTGCATCACTCGTTCACGGTTGTCAGCCAGTGGGCATAACGCGGGTCCTCGCCATGCACCACCGCATGGAAGGCTTTCTGCAGGGCATGGGTTACCGGACCGCGCCGCCCATTCCCGATGGTGCGAAAATCAATCTCGGTCACCGGCACCACCTCCGCCGCCGTGCCGCTGACAAAGCACTCGTCGGCAATGTAGAGGTGGTCGCGGCTTAACTGCGTTTCCACCACCGTGTAGCCCAAATCGCGCGCCACGGTGATGAGCGCATCGCGGGTGATGCCTTCCAGCACCGCCCAGGTGCCGGGAGTGTAAATCACTCCGTTGCGCACAATAAACAGGTTTTCCCCTGTACACTCGGCAACGTAGCCCTGCGGGTCGAGCATGATGGCTTCATCAAATCCCAGACGCACCGATTCGGTCTTTGCCAGCACACTGTTGGCATAATTGCCGGTAATTTTGGCTTTGGTCATCATCACGTTGGGATGATGACGCGTGTATGAGGAAATGTTCATGCGCGCGCCTTTTTCCAGGGCTTCCTCGCCCAGGTATGCCCCCCAGTACCAGGCGGCGATGCCCACCCGCGCCCAGCCCTGATCCAGATTGAGGTTCTTGACCTTGCTGTCAAAGAAAATCAGCGGGCGGATGTAGCAGGACGTAAGGCGGTTAGCGCGCACTACCGTCTTGCAGGCTTCGCCCAACTGCTCAGCTGTGTAAGGCAGATCGCGAAAGCCCAGAATGCGTGCCGAGTCGATGAGACGCTCCATGTGTTCGGCAAGGCGGAAGATGGCGGGACCGCGCGGTGTCTCGTAACAGCGGATACCTTCGAACACCCCTAATCCATAGTGCAGTGCCGAAGTCATGAACGGCAGGGTGGCTTTTTCGCTCTCCACCAGTTCGCCGTCCAGCCAGATGTACTCCTGTGAGTCGGTCATGAGGTATTCTCCCTGAGGTGTGGTAATTTTAGAAAGCCAGACGCTGTAATACGGCGTCGGTCATCTCTGCAGTGGTGAGGCTGCCGCCCAGGTCACGGGTGCGACAGCCCTCGGCAAGCGCACGCTCCACTGCCTGTTCAACGGCGCGCGCCCCCTGTTCCAGTTGAAAGGAATAACGCAGCATCATCGCCACGCTGAGGATGGTGCCCAGCGGGTTGGCAATGCCCTGCCCGGCGATGTCCGGCGCCGAGCCGTGAATGGGTTCATACAGCCCCGGTGTAGCCTTCCCCAGCGAGGCAGAAGGCAGTAAGCCCATCGAGCCTGACAGCACGGCGGCTTCATCGGTGAGGATATCGCCGAACATGTTCTCGGTGACAATGACATCAAACGCCGCCGGTTGAGACACCAGGCGCATTGCCGCCGTATCCACCAGCACGGTTTCCAGCGTCACCTGTGGGTAGCGGCTTGCCATATCGGTGGCAATTTGCCGCCACAGGCGCGAGGACTCCAGCACGTTGGCTTTATCCACCAGCGTCAGTTTGCCACGGCGCGACTGCGCCAGTTGAAAGGACAGGTCGAGGATGCGCTCAATTTCGTAATCCCAGTACTCCAGCGTGTCCACCGCCCGCACGCGCCCGTTCTCTTCGAAGCGCCCCTTGGGTTGACCAAAGTACAGCCCGCCGGTCAGTTCGCGTACCACCAGCAAATCCACCCCCTGCAGTTTCTCTGCGCGCAGGGGCGAGGCATCCACCAGCGTGGGATAGACGCGCACCGGGCGCAGGTTGGCAAACACCCCCAATCCTTTGCGCAGTGCCAGTAAGCCCTGCTCTGGACGCACCGGCGCCGCGGGGTCATCCCATTTAGGACCGCCCACCGCCCCCAGCAGGACGGCATCGGCGCGCTGGCAGGCATGCAGGGTGTCCTGGCTCAGTGCCGTGCCCTGCGCATCCATCGCACACCCGCCGATGAGATGCTCTTCATACGTCAGGGTGAGATTCAACCGCCCCGCAACGGCATCCAGTATCCGCTTTGCCGCAGATACCACTTCGGGTCCAATGCCATCGCCGGGAAGAAGGACAATGTGTTTGTGCATGGATGAGATTTCCCTTCGTTGTAAGGAATTATGGAAGTGCCGGCGCAGGCTCCACCTGATGTTCGGCAACCCAGATGCCGTATTCAATGGAATCTGCCAGCGCGCGCCACGAGGCTTCGATGATATTGGTGCTGGCGCCTACCGTGCCCCAGGAACGATGCCCATTGCGCGTCTCAATCAACACGCGGGTGGTGGCAGAAGTGCCGTTGGGACCGTCCAGGATGCGCACCTTGTAATCCGAGAGGTGGAAAGCGGAGATGGCAGGGTAATAAGGCAAGAGGGCTTTGCGCAGGGCAGCATCCAGCGCGGCGACAGGACCATTGCCCTCAGCGGCGGTGTGGATGACCTGCTCGCCTACACGCACCTTAACCGTGGCTTCGGCAAAGATGCCCCGCCCCTGACGGTGTTCCACCCCGGCGGTGAAATCTACCAGCGTAAACGGCGGCTGGTAATCGGGCTTCTGACGCAACAGCATCAACATCACCGAGGCATCGGCGGCTTCAAAGGAAAAGCCCTGCGCTTCCAGCGCCTTGACCTCGCGCAGAACGCCACTCACATCCACGCCTTCTTCCAGAGGGATGCCGTATTCCTCAGCTTTGCTGAGCAGGTTACCCCGCCCGGAGAGTTCTGAAACCACCACCTGCGAGGTATTGCCCACGAGCGCCGGGTCAATGTGCTGGTACGAGCGTGGCGTGCGCCGCATGGCAGCCACATGGATGCCCCCCTTGTGGGCAAAGGCGGCTTTCCCCACATATGCCAGATGCTCGTCCGGCGCCAGGTTGGCAACCTCCGCCACGTAGTGGGAAAGGTCGGTCAACTGCGCCAGATGCCCCTGCGGCAGGCAGGTATAGCCCATCTTCAGTTCCAGATCGGGCAGGATGGAACACAGATTGGCATTGCCACAGCGCTCCCCGTAGCCGTTTATCGTCCCCTGCACCTGCACACAGCCCTCGCGCACCGCCGCCAGCGAGTTTGCCACCGCACACTCGCCGTCGTTGTGAGCATGGATGCCCAGCCTGGCGTGTGGGAAACGCACCCGCACCGCGCGCACAATTTCACCCACCTCCCAGGGCAGACTGCCGCCATTGGTATCGCACAGCACCAGCGTCTCGGCGCCGCCGCGCAATGCCGCCGCCAGCGTCTGCAGGGCATATTCAGGGTCTTCTTTGTAGCCATCGAAGAAGTGTTCGGCATCGTAAATCACCCGCCGTCCCTGCGCCTTCAGGTACGCCAGCGACTGCTCGATGATGCGCAGATTGTTCTCCAGCGTGGTGCGCAGGACCTCATGGACGTGCAATACCGAAGATTTACCCACCACCGTACACACCGGCGCGCGCGACTCCAGCAAGGCGAGGATGTTCTCATCCTGTTCGGGGGTTTTCTCCACCGCACAGGTCGCGCCAAAGGCGGCAATTTGCGCGTGTTTCCACTCCATCTCTGCCGCACGGGCAAAGAATTCGGCATCCTTGGGGTTGGAGCCGGGCCAGCCGCCCTCGATGAAATCCACGCCCAGCATGTCCAGACGGCGGGCAATGTTCAGTTTGTCATTCACCGATAAAGAGATGTCGGTTCGTTGCGTTCCATCGCGCAGGGTAGTGTCGTACACTTCGATTTTCATGGCACACCTCATAAAAGCCCCTCAACGGGGCAGGGATTGTTCGTAGCGGGCAATCTCGGCTTCCAGACTGAGTAGATAGCCCAGTTCGTCCACACCGTTCAGCAGACAGGTCTTGCTGAACGAGTCGATGGGAAAAGATTCCTGCGAGCCGTCCGCCAACCGCAGGGTTTGAGAAGGCAGGTCAATGGTCAATGGCAGGGATGGCTGAGCGGCATACAACGCCATCAGGCGGGCGTGCGCCTGCGGGCTGACCACCACCGGCAAAAGCCCGTTTTTGAGGGCATTGTTGCGGAAAATGTCGGCAATGGTAGTGGAAATCACCGCGCGGAAGCCCCAGCCCAGCAACGCCCAGGGAGCATGCTCGCGCGAAGAGCCACAGCCAAAGTTATCCCCCGCCAGCAAAATCTGCGCCCCCTGCGATTCAGGGCGATTGAGGACAAATTTGGGGTTGGGCGAGCCATCTGGCAGGTAACGCCAGTCGGCAAAGAGGTTTGCCCCCAAGCCGTTCTTATCGGTGGTCTTCAAAAAGCGCGCCGGGATGATTTGATCGGTGTCCACGTCGTTGACCGGCAGGACCACCACATGAGAGGTCAGAGTAGTGAAAGACTGCATGGGAAACCTCCTCAGGAAAGCAGAGGGCGCGGGTCGGTGATGACCCCGGTGAGCGCCGAAGCAGCGGCGGTCAGCGGGCTGGCAAGGAAGGTGCGCCCGCCCTTGCCCTGACGCCCCTCAAAATTGCGATTGCTGGTGCTGATAGCATACTGCCCTGGCTCCAGTTGGTCGCCGTTCATGGCGATGCACATCGAGCACCCCGGTTCGCGCCACTCGGCGCCGGCTTCTTTGAACACCCGATCCAGTCCTTCGGCTTCGGCGGCGCGTTTGACCTGTTGCGAACCCGGCACCACCAGCACGCGCACCCCGGGGGCAACCCGCCTGCCTTTGAACAAGCGCGCGGCACTGCGCAAATCGGCAAGACGTCCGTTGGTGCACGAACCGATAAAGACCACATCCACACGCTGACCCTGGATTGGGGCGCCGGGACGCAAATCCATGTACCCCAGAGCTTTTTCCAGCGCGGCGCGCTGGCTGGCGTCCTTCATCTCGTCCGGCGTGGGGATGCATCCGCTGATGGGCACCCCCATGCCCGGATTGGTGCCGTAGGTGACCATCGGCTCGAGTTGAGATGCATCCAGCGTCACCGTGCGGTCAAAGACCGCCCCTTCATCGCTCGGCAGGGTGCGCCAGTACGCCACAGCGCGCTCCCAGGCTTCTCCCTGCGGCGCAAAGGGACGTCCTGCCAGATATTCAAAGGTGGTATCGTCCGGAGCCACCATGCCCGCGCGGGCACCGCCCTCGATGGACATGTTGCACAGGGTCATGCGCTCTTCCATGCTCATGGCGCGTACGGCTTCGCCCATGTACTCAAAGACGTAGCCCGTGCCGCCCGCCGTGCCGATTTGGGCAATCAGCGCCAGGATGACATCCTTGGCGGTCACGCCCTTGTTCAGGCGCCCCTCGATGCGCACGGCACAGGTTTTCGGTCGGCGCTGAAGCAGGCACTGCGTGGCAAGCACATGCTCCACCTCGCTGGTGCCGATGCCGAACGCCAGCGCGCCAAACGCGCCGTGTGTGGCGGTGTGGCTGTCGCCGCAGACGATGGTCATGCCCGGCTGGGTCAAGCCCAAATCGGGACCGATGACATGCACGATGCCCTGGTTGGGGCTTTCCAGATCCATCAGACGGATGCCAAACTCGCGGCAGTTGTCCTGCAACTGCTGAATCTGGCGGCGGCTCAGTTCATCGGCAAAGGCGAGCCGCCCACTGCCATTCCCACCCTGCGAAAGCGTAGGCACACCGTGATCCATGGTGGCGACGGTGCGCTCCGGTCGGCGCACCCGCAACCCGCGCGCCCGCAATCCACTGAAGGCCTGCGGCGAAGTCACTTCATGCACCAGATGCAGGTCAATGTACAGCACCGCCGGAGAGTCGGGCGGCTCGACAACCACATGACGTTCCCAGATTTTCTCAAACAACGTCTTGGGGGCGTTCATAACCACCTGCGGTGAAGCGGAGATGCTGTTCATAGGCAGTGCCGTTCATATCCGCCGCTCGCGCGTGCGGGTGAGTTTTCAGAACGGCATCGGTCAGGTCCCAACCGCCGGGGATGGTGTTGGGCTGAGAGAACGGGTCGGGATGACCTTCTTTCATGGGATCAAATGAGACTTTGTGCGGATTCATACTACTCCTCCTTTGGCGAAAACAGAAATTTATTGCACGAGAGAATGCTCGGCAGATTTCTCTGCCGGGCCGAAAGTACCCATTGCTACCAGCAGTTTGTTCAGCGCCGCCAGATAGGCTTTGGCACTGGCGACCACAATATCGGTATCGGCGCCATAGCCGCCGAAGGTGCGCGGCAGGTCATCCTCGCGCTGGGCACTGACCGACGACAAACCATCCTCACCCTGAATGCGCACGGTAACCTCGCCCAGTGCGTCAATGCCCTCGGTGACGGCGTGAACGACAAACTCCAGCAGGGTGATGGGCACACCGACGATGGCATCAATGGCTTTGTAGGTGGCATCTACCGGACCGGTTCCCACCGCCGCATGGACGTGCAACTGTCCATCCGGCCCGCGCAGGCGCACCGTGGCGGTCGGCATGCCCATCGTGCCGCAGGCAACCTGCAAGCCGTCCAGCGCATAGAGTTCGCGCGGCTGGTACAGTTCATCGGAGACCAGGGCTTCCAGATCGGCATCGGTGATGACCTTCTTGCGGTCTGCCAGGTTCTTGAAGCGCTCGAAGACCTGATCCATTTCGTCTTCGCCGAGGGCATAGCCCAGCGAAGCCAGGCGGGTTTTCAGCGCATGGCGTCCGGAGTGCTTGCCCAGCACCAGTTTGCTCTGGGTCGCGCCCACCGTCTCCGGACGCATGATTTCGTAGGTAAGGGTGTGTTTGAGCATGCCATCCTGATGGATGCCGGCTTCGTGAGCAAAGGCGTTAGCGCCCACAATGGCTTTGTTGGGCTGGACGGGCATGCCGGTGTAGTTGCTCACCAGTTTGCTCAAACGGGTGATCTGGGTAGTATCAATGCCGGTGCGCAAGCCGTACAGGTTGGGGCGGGTGTGCAGTGCCATGACTACCTCTTCAAGGGCAGTGTTGCCGGCGCGCTCGCCAATGCCATTGATGGTGACCTCCGCCTGGCGCGCACCCGCCCGCAAGCCCGCCAGCGTGTTGGCGGTGGCTAATCCCAGGTCGTTGTGGCAATGCACCGAGACGATGCAATGCTCAATGCCGGGGGTGTGGCGCAGGATGCCGGCAATCAGCGCACCGAACTCGTCGGGAGTGGTGTAGCCCACCGTGTCGGGGATGTTCAGCGTGGTTGCTCCGGCGCGGATGGCAACGCCCAGCACCTCGTAGAGAAAGGCGGGATCACTGCGTCCGGCATCTTCAGGGCTGAATTCCACATCCTCGCAGAGACTGCGGGCGTACGAAACCATCTCCTCCACCCGCTCCAGCACCTGCTGGCGGGTCATGCGCAGTTTGTACTGCATGTGAATTTCCGAGGTTGCCAGGAAGGTGTGAATGCGGGGATGCCTGGCTGGGCGCACCGCTTCCCAGGCTTTGTCAATATCACTGCGGGTAGCCCGCGCCAAACCGCAGATGATAGGCGCGTGCCCGCCGTCGGCGGGGTTGCCCACCTCTACGGCAATACGGCGCACAGCCTCCAGGTCATCAGGCGAAGCGGCGGGAAAACCGGCTTCAATGACATCCACGCCCAGGCGTGCCAGCCCGCGGGCAACTTCCAGTTTTTCGGCGCTGGTCAGGGTTGCCCCCGGCGATTGCTCGCCGTCGCGCAGGGTGGTATCAAAAATGCGTACGTAATCTTGGCTCATTGGCTCTCCTTTCCCCGCCTGGTGGCTCTCCCTCTGCGCAGAGAGAGCCACTCAGGGAAGGGTACAGAAAAGGGAAAATTTACTTTTGCCAGTTTTCCGGGCGCAGAGAGCGCACCAGCGCCCCCGCCCGCCACATCTCGGATTCGCGCATCTCGCGCAGTTCAGCCTCCAGTTTTTCCTTGTAATCGGGTTGACTGTTGGCTTCCAGCACGCGGCGCGTCTCCGCACCGGACGCCACCGACTGGTACAGACGCTCAAACACCGGCAGGGTGGCATCGCGGAACTCGTGACGCCAGTCCAGCGCCCCGCGCTGAGCGGTCGTGGAACAGTTGGCGTACATCCAGTCCATGCCGTTCTGCGCCACCAGGCGAATCAAACTCTGGGTGAGTTCTTCCACGGTCTCGTTAAAGGCTTCCGATGGAGTATGTCCATGCGCGCGCAGGGTCTGATACTGGGCTTCCATGATGCCCGCCAGCGCACCCATCAGCACACCGCGCTCGCCGGTCAGGTCGGAGTACACTTCGTGCTGGAAGGTGGTTTCGAACAGATACCCCGAACCGATGGCAATCCCCACCGCCAGGGTGCGTTCGCGGGCGCGCCCGGTGTAATCCTGCTCGACGGCAAAACTGGAGTTGATGCCGCTACCGGCGAGGAAGTTGGCGCGCACGCTGGTGCCCGAACCCTTGGGCGCAACCAGAATGACATCCACGTAGGGGGGAGGTACCACCCCGGTCTGATCGCGGTACACCACCGCAAAGCCGTGCGAGAAATACAGGGCATCGCCTTCCTTGAGACAGGGGCGAATGCGCTCCCAGGTAAGTTTCTGCGCCGCATCTGAGACCAGGTACTGGACAATCGTGCCGCGTTCGGCGGCTTCTTCCATGGAGAAGAGCGTCTCGCCCGGCACCCAGCCGTCCTGCAGGGCTTTATTCCACGAGCGCCCACCCGGGGTAACGCCCACAATGACTTTAATCCCGTTGTCGCGCATGTTGAGGGCTTGCGCCGGTCCCTGCACGCCGTAGCCCAGCACTGCCACCACCTCATCTTTCAAGACTTCCTGCGCCCGGCTGAGGGGGAACTCCTCACGGGTAACCACTTCTTCCAGCACACCTGCAAAATCCATCTTTGCCATGAAACACATCTCCTTCAACGTTTTGGGGTTGATGATTCTCAATCTGCCGAGGCGGCGGCATGATGCCCGTTGCCATTGCCATTCGGGGGCGGGTACAGCGGAGCACCCCCGCGCGACATCGCCAGCAGTCCCGTGCGCACCATCTCCAGGATGCCCAGCGGGCGCAGAACCTCGACAAAACTCTCGATTTTCTCCTCATCGCCGGTGACCTCAATGATGAGCGACTGGCTGGTCACGTCCACAATACGGGCGCGGTACACATCCACCACCTGCATCACCTGAGTACGGGTTTCGGGCGGCGCGGCAACTTTGATCATCGCCAGGTCGCGGGTCACGGCAGGCACATGCGTTAGGTCTTCCACATGCACTACATTGACCAGTTTGTACAGGTAGGCGATCAGGCGCTCAATGGCGATGTCATCCCCATCTACCACAATGGTCATGCGCGACAGTCCGGGCTGTTCGGTATGCCCAACCGTGAGCGACTCGATATTGAATGCCCGACGGCGGAACAGCGATGCCACACGGTTGAGCACGCCGGGTTTATCTTCGACCAAAGCAACTAAAGTGTGACGCATACGGCATCCTCCTACATCTCATCCTGTGCGGTTTCCACCAGCGGGTTGCGCACCGGTCGGCGAATCATGTTGTGCAAATCGGCGCCAGCCGGCACCATGGGATACACACTGTCTTCCTGCTCCACGCGGAAATCAATCACCACCGTGCCATCGGTCTCGCGGGCGCGCTGAATGGCGTCAAAAACCTCCTCACGCCGCCACACGCGCAAACCGGTCAAGCCGTGCGCCTCCGCCAGTTTGACAAAGTCGGGACTGCGCATGGGGGTAGCAGCGTAACGGCGGTCGTAGAAGAACTCCTGCCACTGGCGCACCATGCCCAGAAAACCGTTGTTGATGATGGCAACGTTCACCTTCACGCCTTCCTGCGCGGCGGTGGAGAGTTCTGCAGCGGTCATCTGGAAACCGCCATCGCCGACAATCGCCCACACCTCGGCATCTGGGCGGGCAATCCTGGCACCGATGGCGGCGGGCAGTCCAAAGCCCATCGTCCCCAAGCCGCCCGAAGTAATCCACTGGAAAGGCTGATCGTGGCGGTAGTACTGTGCCGCCCACATTTGATGCTGTCCCACATCGGTCACCACCAGCGCGTTGCCGCCGGTATAACGCCACAGGTCGTGGATGACATGCGCGGCGTAGAGGTGACCATCGGGGGGCAGGTACTGAATATCGCGCACCGCCGACTCACCCTTGAGGGTGTTGATGTGTTCCACCCAATCGGAATGATCCATCTGCGGCAGGTGCTCCAGGAAGGTCTGCAAACTTTCGCGCAGGTCGCCCACAATGCCCACATCCACGCGCACGTTTTTATTAATTTCGGCGGGGTCAATGTCCAGGTGAATCTTGCGGGCGTTGGGCGCGTAGGTCTTCAGGTTGCCGGTTACGCGGTCGTCAAAGCGCATGCCAAACGCCAGCAGTAAATCGGACTCCTGAATGGCTTGATTGACCCATGCCTCGCCGTGCATGCCCATCATGCCCAAGCTGAGCGGATGCGATGCCGGGAAAGAGCCAATGCCCAGCAGAGTCACCGCCACGGGAACATGGGCGCGCTCGGCAAACTCGCGCAGTTCGCGCATGGCGCCGGAGAGCAAAACACCCCTCCCGGCAAGGATGAGCGGCTTGCGCGCCGTGGAGAGCATCTCCAGGGCTTGCTCCACCTGCTTGCTCAAGGGGTGGCGATTGGGGCGGTAACCGCGCAGTTGAATGGGACGGTCGCTGTACTCCCAATCGGTGCTGTTTTGCTGGGCATCTTTGGCAATGTCCACCAGCACGGGCCCGGGGCGCCCGGTGCGGGCAATGTAAAAGGCTTCGCGCAGGGTGTCCCCCAGTTCTTCCACTCGAGTTACCAGATAATTGTGTTTGGTAATCGGCAGGGTGATGCCTGTGACATCGGTTTCCTGAAAGGCATCGTAGCCGATAAACTTGCTGACCACCTGTCCGGTGAGGAACACCACGGGCGAAGAGTCCATCATCGCCGTGGCAATGCCGGTGACCAGATTGGTGGCGCCGGGTCCAGAGGTCGCCATGGCAACCCCCACCTTGCCGCTGGCGCGGGCGTAGCCATCTGCCATGTGCGCGGCGCCCTGTTCGTGGCGTACCAGCACATGACGAACGGGATAATCCAGCATGGCATCGTAAATGGGCAGGTTGGCGCCCCCCGGATAGCCAAACACCACCTCCACCCCCTCACGCATCAAGGTTTCCCAAACAATTTGCGCTCCTGTACGTTTCATCATCTCCTCCTTTGGCAAACTCTAAAACTCCAGCACCGCACCGCGGTCAGCGCTGGTGACAAAATGCTGGTAGCGGCGCAGCCAGCGGCTGGTCGTGCGCGGCTGGAAGGGCGGGAGCGCCGCCAGACGCCGCTCGATTTCTTCCTGCGGCAGGCACACATCCAGGCGCCGCGCGTCCAGGTCAATCTCCACTACATCGCCGGGTTGAAGGGCGGCAATGGGACCGCCCGCGGCGGCTTCGGGCGAGACGTGTCCAATGCAGGCGCCGCGCGTCCCGCCGGAAAAACGTCCATCGGTGATCAATGCTACCTTGTCACCCAACCCCATGCCCATGATGGCGCTGGTAGGGCTGAGCATTTCCTGCATGCCCGGACCGCCCTTCGGACCTTCGTAGCGAATCACCACCACCTCGCCGGGCTGAACCTCGCCTGCCAGAATGCCGCGTAAGGCATCGTCCTGCGACTCGTAAATGCGCGCCGGTCCGCTGAAGCGCCGCATGGCAGGCGCCACACCGCCGGTCTTCACCACCGCGCCGCGTGGAGCCAGATTGCCGAACAGGACTGCCAGCCCGCCATCCTGCGAGTGGGCTTTCTCCCACGGACGGATGACTTTCTCATCGCGGATGACCGCGCCGCGCAGGGCATCGCCCATCGAGACGCCCGCCACCGTCGGGCGTTCGAGATGCAACATGCCGGTTGCGCGCTGAATCTCGTTAAGGATGGCGGGGATTCCTCCCGCTCGATGAACATCCTCCATGTGCCATTTGCCCGCCGGGCTGACCTTGCACAAATGGCGCACCTGCGCCGAAATGTGGTTAATACGCTCCAGAGAATAGTCCACCCCCGCCTCGTGGGCAATCGCCAGAGCGTGCAGGATGGTGTTGGTCGAACCGCCCATCGCCATATCCAGCGCAAAGGCATCGTCCAGAGCTTCCTGCGTGATAATGTCGCGCGGGCGCAGGTCTTTTTCCACCAGATCCAAGATAAGGCGGGCGGCGCGCTCTGCCAGGGCTTCGCGTTCGGGGGTATTGGCAAGCGCCGAGCCGTTGTAGGGCAGGGCAATACCCAGGGCTTCCATCAGGCAGTTCATGCTATTAGCAGTGAACATGCCCGAGCAGGAACCACAGGACGGACAGGCGTAATCTTCCAGCACCTTCAGACGGCGGCGGTCCATCCTGCCTGCCTGCACCGCTCCCACCCCTTCAAAGACCGAGATGAGATCAATCACTTCCCCGTCGGGGGTGCGGCCAGCGGGCATGGAGCCGCCGGAGATAAAAATCGCCGGCAGGTTCAGGCGCACCGCCGCCATGAGCATGCCGGGAACGATTTTGTCGCAGTTGGGAATACACACCATGCCATCGAAGGGGTGCGCGGAGAGCATCGTCTCGATGGAGTCGGCAATCAACTCGCGCGAGGGCAGGGAGAATTTCATGCCCTCATGCCCCATGGCAATGCCGTCGTCCACCGCGATGGTATTGAACTCGAATGGCACACCGCCTGCGGCGCGGATGGCGTCCTTAATCCGCTTGCCGAAGGCTTGCAGGTGCACATGTCCGGGGACGATATCCACATACGAGTTGACCACAGCAATGAAGGGTTTGTGCAGGTCGGCATCGGTGACGCCCGTGGCTTTCAGCAAAGCCCGGTGGGGGGCAAATTCGAGGGCTGTTTTGATTCGGTTAGAGCGCATGGCTTCTCCACAGGACAAGATTGAAAAAAGAACCGCCCGGTTTGGGCGGTTCTTCTGGTCTGTGTTGCGTTCGGTTGAATTAATCTTCTTCGTTCATTCCTGCGCTCATCCTGACCGCCCAAACGGGTAATGGGTTCTCGAGGATAATTACGAGAACCGCAATAAGGAACAGGATGAACAGCGAGAAGGACGAAAACATCTTTTTGACTTTCAAGTACCTTTTGGGGTGAATTTCGCCTTATTTTAAGGGCTGGAAAGCAAAAGTCAAGGGGCAGAATGGGTAATTAATGGGTGAAAAATGGGACAAAAAATAACCCCATCGAAAAAGGGAAGGGTGTACAAACCTTCTTCCCCTCCCCTTTCTGCAAAAAAAGCAGATACAATTCGGACGAAATTCATCGGACAGGAATGATCCGAAAGGCTCTGGAGCACAAACAGATGGAAACCCTTGAAGTCATCCGAAATCGTTGCAGTTTGAAGGAACAAATTTCTCCGCGGGAAATCGAACCCGGGATTCTCTACACCGTGCTGGATGCCGCCCGCTACGCTGCATCTTCGCGCAATCATCAGCCCTGGCGTTTTGTGGTCGTGCAGGGACAACCCGCCGTGCAGGCATTGGTGGATGCCGCCGTGACCGGCACCAACGCCGTGATTCGCAATGCGCCAGTGGTCATCGCCGTGTGCGCCCGCCCGCAGGATGACTCCATCAGCAACGGCAGGGAGTACTACCTGTTCGACACCGGCATGGCGGTTGCTAACCTCTTGCTTGCCGCCACCGATTTCGGGCTGGTCACCCACCCCATGGCAGGATTCGATGAGGCAGCCCTCAAGCGCCACCTGCACATTCCCGAGGATGTGCGCGTGCTGATGATCACCCCGCTGGCATACCCGGCAAGCGAATCGTATGACGAAGCCGCCCGCGAGCGTCTGAGTCAGCGCAGTCGCAAAGCCTTTGAAGAGGTAGTGTTCTTCAACCGCTGGGGGGAAATCCAACCCGAAATGGACGCCATCCGCGCGTAAAAAAAAACAAACAGACGCCCGGCGTTGGCGTCTGTTGAGGAAAATATGGTGGGCGCGGAGGGGCTCGAACCCCCGAACCTCACGGATGTGAACCGTGCGCTCTGACCAGCTGAGCTACGCGCCCAAAGTTGCTTGGATTATATCAAAAGGCGCAAAGAATGGCAAGGAATTTTGGTTTTGAATTTAAAGATGCTACAATAATTTTGTGAAAATCTATCTGGATGTATGCGCAATTCAAAGACCACTTGACACCTTTGACCAGATACGAATTGTGCTGGAAGCCGAAGCGGTTTTAGGTATTCTTTCTCTATTCGAAAGGGGTATCCTTGAATTGTTTTCTTCAGATGCGCTGGTATTTGAAACAGAACAAAATCCCTTCCCTCTACGCCGTGAACATGCCAGAGCCGTCTTATCCAAAGCCAGAGAGCATTTATCACTTTCACCAGAAGCCATCCAGCGTGCAAAACAATTAACAATTTGGGTCTCCAACCTTTGGATGCATTGCACCTGGCACTGGCGGAAACAGGAAAAGCCGATTATTTCTGCACCTGCGATGACCGGCTATTGCGAAAATCAAAACAAATTGAGTTACAGGTCAAAGGCGTTTCACCGGTAGAATTGATTCAGGAGATTGAAAAATGAGCACTATGATGAAACCTTTAGCGGAGATCAATCAGCAGGCGATTCAGTTACTGTATCAGGAATTGGGAGTCGTCAACGCGGTACGCTTCCTCAGGCAATTTACCACCGGTTTTGGAGATTACACCAGGGAACGTGCGTCTCTGTTTGCCGGCAAAAGTTTACAGGAAATAGTCCACGAGATTGAACAACAAAAGGGACAGTCTCTCCCCCATAAACCCTGAGGAGGATCTTCTTAATTCTTCAGGAAGCATTCTGCGTTTGGTCACACTATTTGATTCCCCCGAGCCCGGTTATTTTCAGGCAAACCAGCGTTTTGTTTCATAATGAAACTCCACGATTACAATATTTGGGTTGCTCTGTTGCAAAGATAGGTTAGGAAGAGATACACCTAGCGGTGTATGTTGTAGACCAGTCCTTTGATAATCGGTTCTCGGTTTTGCAGGCTGCGTTTCCGCGAGCGGATGGCTTGCCCGAATTTGCGCTTGATGACCGAATTCACGGTTTCGGTCTTCCAGCGTTGACCATAGAGACCATCCAGGCGAGCCGCAGAGACAAGCTCGCTTCTTGCTCGTCGTTCAGGGGCCAGCAAATTTCCACCTCGCCGAACGGGTGGAATCAAGTCTTGAGGCCGGACAGTCCGACCATCGAACCCTGAATCGGCCAGCAAGACCCAAGCCCGACGTTTGGCAAACCGCCTGGCTTTGCGGCGCAGATAGCCCAGATAAGGGGCATCGCTACCTGGACCCCAGCCGGATTGCATCGCAAGGATGAATTGCGAGACAATTCCAACGGCATAAACGCCCTTCGCCCAGTGGCGATAGGCTTTTCCCGAACGGCTTTGGTAGTAAGAACTGGCCGGGCCGGGTGAGAAGCCGGTACTATCGGCAGCCACCCCTTCTTCTTCAGGCCGTCCGATTTCCTCGAGCAAGGTCTCGTTCATGCGCATCCAATCCGCTTTGCGTATCTTGGCGTAGGTACGTTGCAGGGTCGTATGATCGGGAACACGCGGTAATTCCAGCTCCTTACCAACCGCATCGCTTGCCAGCAGCCATTCTTCCATGTCGCGATAGCTGAGATTCAGGTAGAACATCAACAAAACACAGGCCCCCAACTGCGGCAACGTGAAGTGATGGGGACTCTTGGCATGTGAATACATCGGTAATGCTTGTTTGGCAAGCCGGTAGGCGATCCTCGCCACTCGGACGTATCTGCTTTCTCGTGTGGTCATACCGTATGTTTACCACATTTCAACCATGATTGCAACAGAGCATATTTGGATCATTATAGTATTCCTCTATATGTTTAGGAGTCATCTTCCAATTATAAGTTTTCTTACCCTTTGTGATTCTTAACAGATTCTCCATAGACAGAATAAACGCTGTAATTTTATTTCCTGCATCCACTACGATAGCAAAATATGGTATGCATCCGAATGCTTTACATGCAATTTCTGCTTTCTCCACATCGTCCCGAGGAATCAACACACTGGTAAATTCTTTTCCCGTATTTCGACTGCGGCTTTTCACCGAAATTCCCAACAGCTCTTGATTGTGTGGATTCCTGGCGATTAGATCAATTCCCGTATGATCAACCCTGGCACATTCAAAGCCATATTTCGACAACCAGTACAGTACCAGAGCCTCGGCAAAATCACCGGTGATCTTAGAATGTCTGGAACTTTTTAAGACTTCCATAAACGCTATGCCTCTCAATAGTCTTTTTCTCATTCATTTTACAAAAAAAGATTGCGATGAAGTTGCCTTTCCATTCATCCGTCCCAAAAACCGTTTTTCCACATTCCCCTCACTGCCAGTATAATAAGGGACACGCGCACGCAAGGAGGTGTCCGCATGTCCCTCACCCTGGCTGAGGTTGAACACATCGCCCGTCTGGCACACCTGGAACTCACTGAGGAGGAAAAGAACCGCTTCCGCGAGCAGTTGTCGGCAATTCTGGAGTACGCCGCCCGCCTGCAGGAAGTGGATACCCGCTCCATCTCCCCCACCGCCTGGACGTTCAACGCTCAGGCGCCCCTGCGTGAAGATGTACCCGCGCAGGGACTGTCCACCGCTGAGGTGCTGAGCAACGCGCCGCAGGTGCAGAACGATCAATTCCGCGTGCCGCCGGTGCTGGAGGGATGAGATGAGCCGGATTCCCGATCTTTCGGTCTCCGAACTGCTGGCGGGCATGCGCCGCGGCGATTTCTCCGCCGTGGAAGTGACCCGCGCCTTTCTCGAGGTCATCGAGCGCCTCGAGCCGAGCCTGCACACCCTCATCACCTTCACCCCCGAACTGGCATTGCGCATGGCGGAAGACGCCGACCGCCGCTACCGCGCATGGCGCCGCGCAGATTCCCCCGCCGAAGAGGCTCTGCCCCCTCTGCTGGGCATCCCCCTGATGGTGAAAGATGTGCTGTGCCTGAAGGGCGTACCCTGCACCTGCGGCTCTCGCATCCTGCAGGACTTCATCCCGCCCTACACGGCAACCGCCGTCCAGCGTCTGCTGGATGCCGGCGTGGTGGTGCTGGGCAAAACCAACACCGATGAATTTGCCATGGGCTCTTCCACCGAAAACTCCGCCTTTGGCGCTACCCGCAACCCCTGGAATCCCGCGCACGTACCCGGCGGCTCATCCGGCGGGAGCGCCAGCGCCGTTGCCGCGCGCATGACCCCCGCCGCGCTGGGCTCGGATACGGGCGGGAGCATCCGTCAGCCCGCGGCTTACTGCGGTGTGACCGGCATCAAACCCACCTACGGGCGCGTGTCGCGCTACGGGCTGGTGGCTTATGGTTCATCGCTGGACACGGTAGGCGTGTTTGCCCGCAGTGCCGCCGAGACGGCGCTGTTCTTCTCGCTCATGGCAGGACACGATCCGCTGGATTCGACCTCAGCGCGCGAAGCGGTCTCACCCATCACCCTGCCGGATGAACCCGCGCTGAAGGGACTGCGCATTGGCGTGCCGCAGGAGTACTTCATCCCCGGCATGTCGGCAGAGGTAGAACAAGCCGTGCGCGCCGCCATTGCCCAACTGGAGCATTTAGGCGCAACCGTGCAGATGGTGCGCCTGCCCCATACCGAATACGCCCTGCCGGTGTATTACCTCATTGCCCCTGCCGAAGCCTCTGCCAATCTGGCGCGCTACGACGGCGTGCGCTTTGGCTTGCGCGCCCCCGCCGAACGCCTGTGGGAGATGTTCGACCGCACCCGCGGGAGCGGCTTTGGCGCTGAAGTGAAACGCCGCATCATGCTGGGCACTTATGCGCTCTCCGCCGGGTATTACGATGCCTACTACGCGCAGGCGCAGAAGGTGCGCACCCTCATCCGCCAGGATTTTCTGGACGCCTTCCAGCAGGTGGATGTCATCGCCTGCCCGGTTGCGCCCACCCCCGCCTTCCGCCTTGGCGAGCATACCGACGACCCTCTCGCCATGTACCTGGAAGATATCTTCACCCTGCCCGCCAACCTTGCCGGTGTGCCAGGCTTGGCGTTCCCCGCAGGCTTCAGCGCGGCGGGACTGCCCATCGGCATCCAACTGATGAGCGCCCCCTTCCGCGAGGAAATCCTCTTCCAGACGGCGCACGCCTACCAGCAGGTAACCGACTGGCATCTGCGCCGTCCCCCCACTGCCCCCTAAACCCTTATCTGTTCAAAGGAGATTCCATGTTTGACCAACTTCCCACCAACCCCGCTGAACTGCGCAACTGGACGTGGGCGGATTTTGCGCCCTACTACGATGACCTGAAACAGCGCCCGCTCACCCAAGCCACCCTGACGGAGTGGCTGAAGGACTGGACGAGCATCGCCGAACGGGTGGATGAACTCTATAACCGTTTATACGTCGCCGTGACGGTGAACACCGCCGACGAGGAAAGCCGCGCGCTGTACATGCGCTTCCTGGACGAGACCTACACCCAATCCATGGAAGCCGAACAGGCGCTGAAGGAAAAACTGCTCCACAGCGGTCTGGAACCCGAGGGCTTTGAAATTCCCCTGCGCAACCTGCGCGCCGAAGCCGAACTCTTCCGTCCCGAAAACCTGCCCCTGCTGGCAGAGGAACAGAAACTCACCAAGGAATACGACCGCATTGTCGGCGCGCAAACCGTACAGTGGGACGGCGAGGAAAAAACCCTCACCGCGCTGACCCCCTACCTGCACGACCCCGACCGCGCCCTGCGCGAAAAGGTGTGGCGGCTCTCCGCCGAGCGGCGACTGGCTGACCGTCAGGCGCTGAACGACCTGTGGGTGCAGTTGCTGGAACTGCGCCAGAAAATCGCCGCCAACGCCGGCGCGCCCGATTACCGCGCTTACCGCTGGAAACAAATGCTGAGATTTGACTACACCCCCGAAGACAGCAAGCGCTTCTGCGCCGCCATTGAAGAAGCCGTAGTGCCTGCCGCCCGGCAACTGCGCGAGGAACGCCGCAAGCAGATGGGCTTACCCGCCCTGCGCCCATGGGATGTGGATGTTGACCCGCTTGGACGCCCCGGACTGCGCCCCTTTGATTCGGTGGAGACCTTCGAACAGGGCATCTCCGCCATCTTCCATCACATTGACCCCGTGCTGGGCGAGCGCTTCGACACCATGCGCCGCGAGCGTCTGCTCGACCTGGACAACCGCAAGAACAAAGCCCCCGGCGGCTACTGCACCTCTTTTGCCGTAGCGCGCAAGCCCTTTATCTTCATGAACGCCGTCGGTACGCAGGATGATGTCTCCACACTGCTCCATGAAGGCGGGCATGCCTTCCATGTCTTTGAAAGCGCCGCCCTGCCCTACATCCAGCAGT
The DNA here is from genome assembly GCF_000199675.1 of Anaerolinea thermophila UNI-1. Classification (GTDB taxonomy): domain Bacteria; phylum Chloroflexota; class Anaerolineae; order Anaerolineales; family Anaerolineaceae; genus Anaerolinea; species Anaerolinea thermophila. The sequence continues at coordinate 343,667 of NC_014960.1, read as the reverse complement.
TGAGCGTGCCCATGGAATTTGCCGAGGTGGCTTCGATGAGCATGGAGTACCTCGGCTTGCCCTTCCTCACCCGCGAGCATGGTGCATTTTACACCCCCGAAGAGGCTCAACGCGCCCGCTGGGAGCAGTTTGAGAAAGCCATCCTCTTCTGGCCCTACATGGCGGTGGTCGATTCGTTCCAGCACTGGGTGTACGAAAATCCGCGCCTGGCTGCCGACCCTGCCGAGTGCGATAAAACCTGGAGCAACCTGTGGCGGCGCTTCATGGTGGGCGTGGACGAAAGCGGCTTTGAGGATGTGGTCGCCACCGGCTGGCACCGGAAACTGCACATCTTCCAGGTGCCTTTCTACTACGTGGAGTACGGGCTGGCGCAGTTGGGCGCGGCGCAGGTGTGGCTCAACTCGCTCAAAGACCGCACTGGCGCGGTGCAGGCGTACCGCAAAGCCCTCTCGCTGGGCGGCACGGTGACCCTGCCGCAGTTGTATCAGACGGGGGGCGCGCGCCTTGCCTTTGATGCTGAGACCCTGCGCCGTGTGGTGGATGCCATGCTCTCCGCCATGCAGGTATAACTTACGGAATGGGGAATCTATTCCCCCCGGAATGATGACGTTTAGAACGCGAAAGGCTTTTTTGAGAATGGTACAATCGAACCAGAATTCATTTCAAGGGGAGATGGAATGAGCAAACCGACGCTGAAAATCGCCATTCCCATGGCAGGGCTGGGAACACGCATGCGTCCACATACCTGGAGTAAGCCCAAACCGCTGGTTTCGCTGGCAGGAAAAACCGTGCTGGATTACGTCCTCGAACAGTTCAGCACCATCCCCCCCGAATTTGAGGTGGAGTACATCTTCATCGTCGGTCCTCAGGGGGATCAAATTCGCGAGTACATGGAAGAACACCACCCGCAGAAGACAGTGCATTACGTCCTGCAAGCCGAAATGCGCGGGCAGTCGCACGCTCTCTATCTGGCGCGAGAATACCTGAACGGTCCCATGCTGATGGCGTTTTCCGATACCCTGGTGGAAACGGATTTCTCTTTCCTGAAAGAAAACGCACGGGATGCCATTGCCTGGGTTAAGCCCGTGCCCGACCCGCGGCGCTTCGGCGTGGTAGAACTGGATGAACAGGGCTGGGTGCGCCGCCTGATTGAAAAGCCCAGCGACATGCGCAACAATCTGGTCATCGTGGGCTTCTACTACTTCCCCAGCGGCGAGGAACTCATCCAAGCCATCGAGGAGCAGATGCACCGTAACGTGCTTTTGAAGAACGAATATTTCCTCGCCGATGCCGTCAACATCCTGCTGGAGCGCGGCACCCGCATGACCACCCACCAGGTCGAGGTGTGGCTGGATGCGGGAACGCCCGAGTCTCTGCTGGAAACCAACCGCTACCTGCTGGATCACGGGCGCGACAACAGCGCCGAAGCCGCCCGCCCAGGGGTGACCATTGTGCCGCCGGTATTCATCCACCCCAGCGCGCACATCGAAGCCTCGGTCATCGGTCCGCATGTCTCCATTGGCGCCGAATGCACCCTGAAGCGCGCCATTGTGTCCAATTCAATAATTGACGAAGGCTCAGAAATCGAGGACATTGCCATCGAAGGATCCCTGCTGGGCAGGCATGTCAGTCTGCATGGAACCCCACTGCACCTCAATCTGGGCGATCAATCCTGGGCAGTGCGTTAAGACCATGCCAGGAGTGCGGGTGGAATGTCGCTCGGAGTACACCTACCCCCAACGCCCGGTGGCGCTGTGGTTTGACCAGAACCGCGTCACAGTGGCGGAAGCAGAGCATGAGAGCCGTACCCCGCGCGGCAAATTGTTCCGTGTGCGTCTGGAAGACGGACGCCGTTTTGAACTACTGTACGAGGAACTGACGGACGAATGGAGCGTCCGTGAAATTGCCTGAACCCTGTGGAGTAGCCATGCGCGAAACTTTCCTGAACCACCGCATTCGTGGGCTTCGCCCTTCTGCTATTCGGAAATTCTTTGACATTGCCGCCACCATGCAAGACGTCATCTCGCTGGGCATTGGCGAACCGGACTTCGACACCCCTGCCCCCATCGTGCAGGCGGGCATCCGCTCCCTGCAGGCGGGATACACCCACTACACCTCCAACAGCGGCGTGATGGAACTGCGTCAGGCCCTGGCAGAGCATCTGGAACGCCTGTATGGGGTGCATTACGACCCCACTGAAATCATCATCACCGTCGGCGGGTCAGAAGCGCTCTACCTGGCTGCCTCGGCAACCCTCGACCCCGGCGATGAGGTCATCATCCCCACGCCATGTTTTGTGTCCTACCAGGCACAGGTGCACATGGCGGGCGGCGTACCGGTGGAAGTGCCCTGCCGCATGGAAAACAACTTCGAAGTCGATCCTCAGGACGTAGCCGCCGCCATCACCCCGCGCACCAAAGCCATCCTGCTGGGCTTCCCCAGCAACCCCACCGGTGCCATTGCCCGGCGCGAAACCCTGCTGGAAATTGCCCGCCTTGCAGAAGAACACGACTTGCTGGTCATGTCTGATGAAATTTACGACCGCCTGGTGTACGACGGTCAGCACGTCTGTTTCCCCTCCCTGCCGGGGATGTGGAAGCGCACCATCCTGCTGGGTGGCTTTTCCAAGGACTACGCCATGACCGGCTGGCGCATTGGCTACGCCGCCGCGCCGCACGCCATCCTGCAGGGCTTACTGCGCCTGCACCAGTACACGGTGATGTGCGCCTCGACCACCGCGCAGATGGCGGCAATCGAAGCCCTGCGCAACGGCGAAGAGTACGTCCAGCAAATGGTGGCAGAATACGACCGCCGCCGCCGTCTCATCGTCAAGGGCTTGAACGAGATAGGCTTGCCCACCTTTGAACCCAAAGGCGCTTTCTACGCCTTCCCCAAAGTGAGCGTGACCGGATTGGATGACGAAACCTTTGCCAGCCGCCTGCTCACCGAGGAGCGTGTGGCGGTCATTCCGGGCTCCGGGTTTGGCGCGGGTGGTGAAGGACATGTGCGCATCTCTTACGCCACCGCCTACGAAAAACTGGAAGAAGCCCTGCGCCGCATGGAACGCTTCGTCAACCGCCTGTAATCGACTCTTTACCGAACATCAAAGCCATCCCCGCGTTCCATACCCGGGGATGGCTTTGTTTTTTCAACGCCGTGATGGCATTCCCTTTACAGCATGTCTTTCAGAGAGACATTCACCCCTCACAGGGAAGACTGCACAATTGCAGAAAAAACGAGGGATTTACCACCGAAAACAAGGACGAATCTCGCCAATTTCCAGTTTGCGCCAGTTGTAGAGGGGACGGCGGTCAAATTTTGTCAGCCCGGCAAGTTCTTCAGCAGTCAGCACACCCAGAAGACGCAAGACCTGCACGGCTGCCAGCGTCACTGCCCGCCCGCCGGTATCGCCATCCGAAATCTTGATGGCAATGCCTAACCCGGGCGAGCCGGGACCCAGCGCGCCGGGGCGTACCCCCATACCCTGATAGCCTTCGGCGCCGCCTTTGGCAACCACTTTCCCGCCGGTGACCTGCATCAGCACGGTGTCGAAGCGCTCCGGACCGGCAACCATATCGGGGTATGTGGTCATGGCATGGAAAATGCGATTCAGCGCCGAGCGGCGCGGCTCAGGGAGACTGGCAGGGTCTGCCAGCAGGGCATAAGCATGGGCAGCGTTTTGCAAAGGCGCGGCAAAGGTGGGCGCAGAACAGCCATCAATGCCAATGGGCACGTCTTCCGGGGCAAGGCTCACCATCTGGGCAAAGGTTTGCAGAATGCGTTTTTGCCAGGGGTGTTCGGTGTTCAGGTAATCTTCCAGCGCAAAGCGGTTGAACTGGCATCCTGCCAGCATGCCGGTATGCTTGCCCGAACAGTTGTGGCGGTTCTGGGTAGGGGCTTCACCGCGGGCGCGCAAAGCCTGAGCGGTTGGCTCGTGCAGGGGATAGTGCGTACCGCAGAGCAGGTTATCCTCGCTGACGCCAATTTTGGCTTGCAATCCCCGCAGGACGGCTACATGGTCCTCTGTACCGGAATGCGAGGCGCAAATGATTGCCAGTTCCCGCGGGGTGATGCCAAAGGCATCCACCACGCCGGACTCAACCAGGGGAAGCGCCTGAAACGGTTTGGCAGAAGAGCGCAGGTTGGCCACATGGTGAGGATCGCCCACCGAGGCAATCAGGTTGCCGGTCGAGTCCACCACTGCCAGCGCGCCAAAATGAATCGACTCCACCAGCGGACCGCGGGTGAGTTCAACAAGCGGTTGATAAGGATTCATGCTTACTCCTCGACTTCTTCGCCTTTGGACTGGTAATGACGGCTATAGTAATGCGTTAAGCCGTAACGCAAGCGTTGACGATACAAGGGCAGGGGATTGAAAGGCTCCAGCAAAGCCGGGACAAGCGCTTCGGTTTCGCTGACGGGGGCGTTTTGTTTTGCCAGCGCATCCAGTTTTTCCTGCACGGTGCGCAGGAAATGGATTTGCGCGCGCACCTGCTGATGGGCTACCAGCCCGCCTCGTCCGCTGACCAGCAAATAATCCTGATATTCGCCCTGGAGCAGGCTCTCCAACTGTTCAATCCACAGGGGCAGGTTGGCGCTGGCAAGAAAGGGGGGCTGGTTTAATACCACCGCATCCCCCAGGAAAATGACACGCGACTCGGTCAGCACTGCCCAGATGGCACCCGTTGAACAACCCGGATGGTACTCCAGACGGATGGGATGATCATCCCAGTGGATGGTGAGTTGGTCGCTGAAGGTAATTTCCGGGGGCGACCAGCGCACCGACCCCAGCCCATTGTATTGTTCCCACTCAGCGCCGGTTTCACTGCCCTGCGCCTTGAAGGTCATGGGGCGATTGCGAAACACCTCTGCCATGCGCTCATGTGCCAGCACGGTGCACTCCATATTGCGCACACCAATGGTGCGGTCGAAATGCGCATCCAGATTGATGAGCAAACGATCCACCCCGCCGCCCAAACTGATGAGCGCCGAACGCCACGAACGAGCATCCTCAGGGCGGAAAGGGGCATCAATCAAAATCAACCCATGGGGGGAGTTGATCGCGCCCAGCGTCACGCCGGGGTAAGCGGTTTCAATATAAACTTGAGGGACGATTTCCTGCATACCGTAAGTATATATCCTTTAGTCAATTTAAGGCTCGTAACCTGAAGAACATCCCGAGCGAACAGGACAATTGTAACCTGATTATTTGTTCACCAGAAAACCTATAATGGGTTTAGATGAAGATAATTCTGGGAACTTCCCTTTTTGTCCAGATATCTGGCGTCGGGAAGGTCGTGCCGCTAACGCCTTCCCAATTGCCAGTGGGAGCGCGCCACGGCTGGCATCTCTCCATTCCCGCCGGCGATGGACGCGCCTATCGGCTGGCACAAATTGAGCAAGGACCATTCCGTACCCGTACCGAGTTCCCGCTCATCCCGCCGGTAGAATGGACGGTTTGGGCGCGGGTCTCAGCAGGTGATTTGCCCGGCACGTGGGGCTTTGGCTTCTGGAATGAACCGTTCAGCGCGGGATTGGGATTGCGCGGCATGCGGCGGGCTTTGCCGGTTTTCCCCAACGCGGCGTGGTGCTTCTACGCTTCGCCGCCCTCATTTCTTTCCCTGCGCGATGATCAGCCCGGCAGGGGCTGGATGGGCATGGTCTTTTCTTCGCCAACCACTTCCCCGCTGGCATGGCTTCCCGCGCTCCCTCTGCTGGCGGGACTGCTTTTTCCCGCCACCCGGCGGGGACTGCGCCGCCTCGCCCGCCGCTGGATTCACGACCAGGCTGTAATTCTGCCGGTCGATGTCACCGCGTGGCACCGTTACACCCTGCGCTGGGAGCATCAGCGTGTCTCTTTTGAGGTGGATGGCACCTGGTCAGCCGCTTTGCCCTTTGCGCCGCGGGGCAAAATGAAAGCCCTGGCATGGATCGACAATCAGATGGCGTACTTCGACCTGCAGGGCAATCTGGGAAGCGGGATACTCCCCAACCCGGCGGCATGGCTGGAGATTGCCGAGGAATAAAAAAGACGTCCGGTATCCCCGGACGTCTGAAAAAGCATTTCAGGCACTGCTTACTTCAGCAGGATATTGCGCAGGATGGCATCGGCAATCAAGCCCAGCAGGAAGAGCATGCCATACACACGGTTGTGATAGAAGTTTGCGGCTACAAACCAGAGGGGCCAGATATCCTTGCGCTCGGCGGGCGGTTCAGACGGGCGCGGCGAACCCAGCATCTTCCAGGTTTCGGGCAGATAGCGCAAAGCAAAGAACACGATGAGCATGGCGGGGGTAAAGTAGCCCACCAGCACCAGCACCGCCACCAGCGCATACATCAGCACAATCATCACCCGCACGCTGGCGCGCGCGGCTTTCTCTCCGATGATGACCGGCAAGGTGCGCACCCCTTTCTGGCGGTCGGCGTCCAGTTTGTCAATGTGCTTGCCGTAAATGACCGTGGTCGGTCCCAGCGCATAGGGCAAACCCGCCAGCACCGCCATCCACGACCATTCGCCGGTGATGACAAAGTAACTGCCGCCAATCATCAGCGGACCCCACACCAGCAAAACCGCCGCTTCGCCCAAGCCAATGTACTTGAGGGGATAGGTGTAGAAGAAGACGAAGAACGCGCCCAGCGCCAGCAGAACCAGCGCCAGCCAGCCGCGCAGGAATACCAGATACAAACCCGCCGCCAGCGCCAACGCGCCGGTGACCGCCGCGTAGGTGAGCAGTTGTTTGCGGGTCATCAACCCCTGTTGCAGGGGGTGCGGTCCGTACTGAGCGCGGAAGTAATTGTTTTCGTCAATACCGCGCTCGTAATCGGTCAGGTCGTTGAGCAGGTTGTTGAGGGCATGAGCCAGCACCAATCCCAACGCTACCAGCAACCACAGCACCAGGTTGAATTTGCCATCACGCGCCGCCAGCAGTCCGCCGATGGTGGCTGAAGTAAAAGTCATAATCAGCACCGCCGCGCGGGTGGAAATTAACCAGCGGGAGATGACATCCAGTTTTTCCCATTCCTCGCGGGTAATGCGAGGAATCACCTGCAGGGCTTTCATCCACATACCGACATTAACGCTCATTTTTATCTCCTTCAGCGTTTTTGCGTCAATTATAATGCGGATGACAGATTACAGGGGGAGAAACATACGGGGTTGTATGTGCTGAACGCGGTCAGGGGACTGATCGCACAAGCGGGCAATCGCCGCCGCGGCGTAGGCGTTTAATTCGGCAAGGGAGAGAATTTTTTCGTAGGGCAGTTGCCCGCGCAGAAGTTTAAAGCGGGTAATTTCTTCGAAAAACTCCATGGCATCGGGGACATCACAATCCAGGTCTGCCAGCAGAAGTTGGCGCTGGATGCGCCCTTCCAGGGTATTCCCCGGCAGAGGCGGGTGTCCCAGCCACCGCTCAAAGGCGCTTTCGGCATCGGTTTCCAGCCACTGACGCAGGCTCTCATCCTCGGCGGAGAAATTCACATACCCCACCCGCTGAAGGGTCGCCGCCAGCGGCGGAGTGGATTCTTCAGAAGTTTCCGGCAACAGCGATGGAGACTCCGGAGCAGGCTCAGCAGAACGCAGGGTACGGGCGCGCAAAGGCGGGGTGAGCACCAGCAGGGCACTGCCCGCGCCGGCGGCAAAGGCAAGCGCATCCGCCAGCGTGCCAGTGCCAATTGCCAGCGAATGTCCTCTGGCATCCAGCGCGGTGAAGGCAGTGGGGCGTTTCCCGCTCGAAGCCAGCGCCACACCCACATACATCAGGAATTTCGCCATACGATATCAGTTTAGCCCAAAACGCCATTCCTCACAACTTTTTTTCGAGGGGGAGATTACCAGGCACCCATTCAGAAGAGCGCCCTGCTCAGTTTTTTCACTGAAACACCCATAAACAGGATATATTTATATAATAAACACATAAACATCATGTATCTTTGTGGGGGAAAACGCCGGGAAACGAATTTTTCCAGGAAGTTCATTTTCAATCACATCACCCTGGACTGAACTGCATCAGCCTAAAACTTGGGAAAATCGAATGCCCATCCGCATTCGATGGGTTCAACCCAAAAAAACTGGAGGTGTGAAATGAAACAATCTTTCAATTTTCTTGGAATGCTTGCGACCATTCTGGCTCTGGCTTTAACCGCAGGGCTGACGCAGGCACAAGCCAATCCCGCACAATTACAAGCCGCAATCGGGGACGGGTTTACCTATCAGGGAATGCTGAACAAAGGGGGAAACCCTTACAGCGGGGTGTGCGACTTTCAGTTCAGCCTGTGGAATGCCAGCAATGATGGCACTCAAATTGGCACAACCCAGGAAAAAACCAGCGTCCAGGTGACCAACGGCATCTTCACCATTTCTAATCTGGACTTTGGCGCTTATGCCTTCCCGGGCGATGAACGCTGGCTGGAGATTGCCGTCAAATGCACCGGCGATGCGGGTTTCACCACCCTGACCCCACGCCAGCCGCTGACTGCCGTGCCTTACGCTCTTTACAGTAAAAATTCCTGGAGCACCAGCGGCAACAAGGGGACGGTCCCAGGCACTCATTTTCTGGGCACAACAGATTTCCAACCTCTGGAACTGCGGGTCAATAACCAGCGCGCCCTGCTGATTCAACCCAAAACTTCCAGTACCCTCAATATCATCGCCGGTCATGCTGCTAATACCATCAGTTCGAATGTCGTTGGAGCCACCATCGCTGGAGGCGGCGGCAATGATGTATGGAAGAATGAAATCAAGTCTTCAGGGGATTTCGCCACCATCTCCGGAGGAAAAATCAACACTGCCGATGGGAATGGCGCAACCATCAGCGGCGGCACGGCAAATACCGCCAACGGGCAGGCTGTTGTCATTGGCGGAGGGAACATTAACACCGCCGTGGGCTATGCCGCCACCGTGAGCGGCGGCGGAAACAACCAGGCGCTGAAAGACGGCGACACGGTGGGCGGGGGCATGAACAACACTGCCAACGGCAGTAACTCCGTCATCAGCGGCGGGGCTTATAACACCACCACCGCTGTCATGGCGGCAATTCCCGGCGGATATCGAGCCAAAGCAGACCACTTCGGGCAAATGGCATTCGCCAGCGGGTCATTCAGCACGACGGGCGACGCCCAGACCTCGACGTTCGTTATGCGCAACTCCAGCACGGGGTCGTCATCAATCACCCTCTACCTGGATGGTACCAGCGCCCTTCTGACCATCGCCGATGGGCGCACCCTGACCTTTGATATCCTGATTGCCGGACGCAGTAATACGGGAGAATCGGCGGGATACCACATTCAGGGGATCATCGAAAACGTTGACAAATCTCTCTCTTTCATTGGAACGCCCACCATTACAATTCTCGGCGAAGACGATCCGGCATGGAATGTGCGGGTAATCGCGGATGATGTGAACGACACTCTGAACATCCAGTGCAAGGGCAACGATGAAGTGGTACGCTGGGTTGCCACGGTTCGTACGGCAGAAGTGTTTTGGGGGAGTGACACACCATGAACGCACAAATCTTCAGAACTCACAAACTCCGTTTCTTCTGCTCCCTGCTGGCTTTCCTGCTGTTGCTGACCTTTTCCGCCACCTTCTCCACTCAAAGCCAGCCCGCGAAAGCCGAGGCGCTATCGGCTGAACCTCTGGCAGGGACGGGATATGAAATCACCTGGTGGACGGTGGAGGGCGGAGGACTGACCTGGAGCCAAAACGGCGGGTACTCCCTTGGCGGGACGATTGGACAGCCCGATGCCGGCGTGCTTCAAGGCAATACCTATACATTGAAAGGAGGATTCTGGGCAGGCGCCCGCATCCAGCGCAATGTCTATCTTCCTTACATTAGAAAGAATTGAGTTTAACCCTCTGCTGGGGCAGAGCGCGCTCTGCCCCAGCGTTCATAAAGCTCACGTCCTGAAATCCCGAATTAACCTTCTTTCAGAAGAGTATCCCATACATAGAGTATTTATAGGACATTGCTGACAATCTGGCTGATCATGATTAAAACAGTAATGAGTGCCAATAAAAATCAAACCATCATCAAAATGAGCTGCATGCAGCCCGCGACCTCGGTTTTGCCAAAGATAAATATGTTGGATTTGTTGAATTTGAAAATTTTTTGGACGCTTTTTGTGCGTCTTTAAATGGCGAAGGCAAATTTCTTCATAGGGTTCTTTCAAATTATCCCCGACATTCTTAACCGCCTTCATTCCTCGCAAATTGGTCACTCGCAGGTATGTAGTGTTGCCTTTTCCTTTCCCTGATTGAAGAACTAACTGTTTTTTAAAATCTTCCTCATCCGCCCAGTGAAGCAGGAAACCTGTGCGCCATAAAACACGCCCAGCATTTGAATCATAGGGAACCTCGTAAGAGAAATCATCCCAACCATCCCCGGACTGGCGAGTTAACCGAAAACTGGATACTAACCACTTCCCAAACAAATGAGATGCTTTATCTCCAATGGCTTTACCAAGCCCATACCTGGAATGATCCTTGAGCTGCTGCGTCATTCTCTCTGCAGAATCATAACTTTCCAGATAGTCCAACAGAGCATTTTCTCCACTCAAATTTTCCTTTTGGCGATCCTTTTCCAGCAAATAAGGCAAGCTTAAAGGCACTCCCCAGCGAAAAATAGCGTACCCCAACACCTGACTGGCATTATCCATAAACAGGTTATAACGTGCTGGGTTTGAACGATTGGCTTCTGCCCATACTCTTGCCCGAATGTTTTTAATTGCCTCGTGCCGGGCAAGGATTTCATCAATGGCAACACCTATTTCACTAAAGAAAGAAATCGGCTTGTGCAAAAAACGGATTTCCTTGCGGTACAGTTCATTCGTCGTCTCAATCAGCATGCGACGAATACCTTCAATATCGGGGCCTTGATCCAGTACGGCACATAATAACAGAAAACGTGTCAGAGTTTCCCGTCGAGTTAAAGAGCCATCTCTTTGATCAAGGTTTTTCCAGTCTATTTCGCCCTGGACAAAAAAGTGCCGGAAAATTTCCACCTCATGGAGAAGGGGACGGGAAGGATGCTCTTTCCCTACTTCCGCAATGGCAATGACGAGTTCTTGCAGTTCCATGTTTATTTTTCTTCTTTCAGCAAACTGGGCTGGTGCACTTTTCCATTGGCTTTGCCCTTAATCGGTTCACCAATAGACACCTTATCAAACACCGCTATTAGTTGTTCCTGACGCAAATCCAGCGGCTCTGGAATCCTCTGTTTTGCCAGCTGAACGTATTTTTCGATGACCTCATACCCTACATATGGACGTCCTAAATGACGAGCCACCTTCAGAGTTTGTCCTGAACCGACAAATGGGTCCAGGATCAAATCGCCAGGATAAGAATACAGTTGAATAAGACGAAAAGGAATTTCCTCAGGAAACGGAGCCGGATGGGGAATGATTTTTGGCGGAACTGGCGCAATATGCCAGATATTGTTGGCAATATCCATGGTGAACAGGCGATCAATAGAATACTGCGCTTGTTCTTTCTCCTCTTGGGATCGGTTTTCGTAAATTCTGGGACCAGGTTTGCGGAAGATCAGGATATATTCATTCATGATATTGGGGTAAAAATATCCCGGATAAGGCTTCTGAATGCTTACCCCTGCACGCTTCACCCCCGCAGTACACTTATGCCAGATGATATCCTGATAAAATTCCCACCCAATTTGTACAAACTGAGAAGTCATATCAAATGGCACAGGGTACAATTTCCCTTCCAACAATACTGTGCCAATCACAACTGCACAGAAACCGCCCGGCTTGGTCACCCGATACACTTCCCTGAAAATTCGCACAAGCCAATCCAGATATTCGTGATAATCCTGATAGCCATTTGCGTACTGTCTTGTGCGGTAATACTGTGAGTCATCCTCAGCATGGCGATCATAGTCAATGGCATTCCAGTAAGGCGGTGAAGTGACCGTGAGGGAAACCGCCCCTTCTTCTAACTCTGGCATTCTTTCACAGGAATGGGTATAAATGATATTCATGTTTTTATTATAAGCCAATCAAATTTTTGCCTGGAAAAATGTCCATGGGTTACCACTTCCCCCTTGAGGAATGTCTCAAGAATAGCACCATCTCCCTGAAAAATAAAATCCTCTTCAAGGAACAAGCGAGGTGCTCCCAAAGACGATGAGCGTATTTGCGCCGAAGGCTTGATTCTGGACTAGTTTTTCTCCCAGCGTAGGCGCAGGCTGAGGGCATCGTGCGGACACACCGAGACGCACAAACCACACGCCGCGCACAACTCCGCATCCACCTGCGCCACCTGCTTCTGCGGCGCACGCAGAGCATCGTACTGGCAAACCCGCTCGCAGACACCGCACCCCTTGCAGCGGGCTTCGTCCACCACCGCTACCTGCTCCAGCGAAGTCACCACGCGCTGACCGTTGCGGTATTTCTCCAGGAATTTGCCTTTGACTTCCTGCAAACTGGAATAGCCGTGTTCTTCCAGCCAGCGGGCAGTTTCGGCAGCAATTTTGCCGTAGATGTCCGGTCCCCGCAGAATGGCGGCAGTGCACACTCCCACCATAGACGCCCCCGCCATAAGGAACTCGATGACATCCTCTCCGCGGGTTATTCCGCCCACCCCGATGATGGGTTTGTCGGTCACCCGCGCGGCTTCAAACACCGAACGCACCGCCAGCGGTTTGAGCGGCGCGCCCGACATCCAGCCGTAGCCGAATTTGGAGCCCAGATAGGGTTCGCCCCCGTGTTCAATATCAATGCTCAGGGTGGGACCAAAACTGTTGATGCAGGCGTACCCGTCCACATACGGGTCGAGCAGGCGCACGAACGCCCCCAAATCGCCCAGATGCGGGCTGAGTTTGGCAATAATGGGCAGGGTCACCACTTCGCGCAGAAGTTGCGCAGTTTCAATAAGACGTTCCGCATCCAGATAATGCACCGAAAACTCGATGATATCCACCCCTTTGTCCTGCAGGCGTGGAGCCAGCACCGCAAGGTCTTCAGCACTGTAGCCCACGCTGGCAATTAGAGGCAAGCCATACTCCCGCGCGGCGGCAAGGGCTTCGTTGTATTCTTTCTGAAACCACACCTCCGGGGGCAATTCACTCCACAACTCGGTATTGAGCATGCCTGCCGTGCCAAAACGTACCATGTTGGGATGCGGTACCGGAGCGGCGCGGCTGGAAATCGTCTTGGTCAGTAAACCACCCGCACCCCCCTCAGCGGCACGACGCACCATCCGACCGGAGCCTACATTCGGACCGGCAGCAGGGATGACTGGATTTCTGAAGGTATGCCCCCAGAGATGGAGAGAAAGATCAACCATCGGATGCAACGTCCTTTCAATGAGAGGATTTGTGGAATTGTCAGACATGCTGATTATAGCGAGGAAAAAAAGCCCTGTAAACGGACATTCTTCCTGATTTTTGGAATATGTTGAGGGAGTTTGTGTAACTTTTTTTCAGAGGGTACATCTAAACCATCAGGATTTGTTTAGTTTTGGTTTCAATCGGAGGATCGTATGTCAAACTGGATCAATGAATCGGGACTGGATCGCGTCATCCGCGTCATCCTAGGATTGGTGTTACTGGTACTGGGGTGGGGCGGCATCGTCAGCGGCACGCTGGGTGTAGTTTTCAAGATTTTGGGCTTCCTTCCTCTGCTCACCGGTCTGATTGGCTTCTGCCCGGCATACGCGCTGTTTAAATTCCGCACCAACAAAGCCTGATTGACCGGTCATGGATCGCGTTGAACTCTTAAGGAAAATTCAAAAGCACCCTCGACCGGTGATTGTGGAGTTCTGGGCGCCCTGGTGCACTCCCTGCAAGGTGATGGAGCCCTCGCTTAAGCAGGTCGCCAAAGAATTTCAGGGCAAGGTGGACCTGTGGCGCTACAATGCCGACGAACACCCCGAACTGGTGCGTGACCTGCGCATCATGGGCATTCCTACCGTGCTGGGCTTCAATGCCCAGGGCGAAATTTTCCGCCGCACCGGCGCCCTGCCCCTGGCAGGGGTACGCGAAGCTTTTACCGCCGCGCTGGAAGGCAAGAAACCCGAAAAGCATCTTTCGGCGCTGGAGCGCGCCCTGCGTGCAGGTACGGGCATTGTCCTGCTCCTGGTGGGGTGGTCCATGCAAATGAACTGGGTTTTCCTGACTTTGGGCGGGATTGTCCTGTTCAGCGCCGTGTACGACCGCTGTCCGATTGTACAAGCCATCAAACCGCGCCTTGAGGCGCTGTTCAAAAAGGGATGATGTCTCCCCCATGATGGAAGAAAGCCCTGCCTTTGCCTTCAGCAGGGCTTTCGCCTTTAAACCAACGGAGACGGGATTTGTCTTCCCGTCTCCATTTTTTCTCAATTGAGAGCCTACTCGCGGCGGTAGGGTTTGAGCAGTGCCGCCGGAGCCGTGGCACTGCGCCCCGCCAGCACCAGCGCCAGAATGGTTACCAGATAGGGCAGAGCAAGGAACAATTCATAGGGCAGTTGCGCGCCGGTAGATTGCAGGCGCAATTGCAACGCCGAAACGCCGCCAAACAGCAACGCGCCCCACAACACCCGCGAGGGCAACCAGTTGGCAAAGATAATCAGCGCAATGCACACCCAGCCGCGCCCGGCGATGATGCCGAAGATGAATGAGCCTAACTGCGCCAGCGAGAGGAACGCGCCGCCCGCCGCCATCAACCCACCACCAATGGCCAGCGCCAGGTAGCGGATGCGGAACACATTAATCCCTGCGGCGTCGGCGGCTTCGGGGTTTTCGCCCACCGCGCGCAGGTGCAAACCAAAACTGGTGCGGTACAGCACCCACCACACCAGTGGCACCAATGCAATGGCAATGTAGGTAAGCAGATACTGCTCAAAAATCGGTCCCAAAATGGGCGTATCGCCAAAGGGCGAAACTTTTGTGAAGGTGGCAATCGAGGGCTGAACACTGCGCTCCCCAAAAATCACGCGGTACAGGAAGAGGGAAATCCCCGTCGTAAGCAGGGTGATGCCCAAGCCGGAGACGTGCTGGTTCACCCCCAGGGTGACGGTTAACAAGCCCATCAGCAAGCCCGCCAGCACCCCGGCAATCACCGCCGCCAGCAAGCCCAGCCACAATGAACCGGTGGTGTACGCCACGGCAAAGCCGGTGAACGCCCCCAGGAACATGGTGCCTTCAATACCCAGATTGAGGATGCCCGAACGCTCGCTGAACAGTTCGCCCAGCGTTCCCAGGATGAGCGGAGTAGCCACGCGCAGGGTTGCGGCAATTAAACCAACCAGAAAGGCTTCCATGGCTCACTCCCTCCGAATGCGGTAATTTTGCAGAACCAGCGCCGCCAGAGTGATGAGCAACAGCGCCGACTGCACGATATTGCCCAGATAAATGGGAATGCCCATCGCCCGGCTGACCGTTTGCGCGCCGGTATCCAGCAAGCCCAGAAACAACGCCGCCAGGCTAACCCCCAGCGGGTTCAGTGCGCCCAGCATGGCAACGATAATCCCCGTGTAGCCAAAGTTGTTGGAAATGGCTTCGATCAGGTGATAGTGGATCCCCGCCACCTCGCTAACACCTGCCAGCCCGGCAATCCCGCCGGAAATCAACGCCGCGGTGAGCATGGTTTGTTCCACCTTGACTCCCGCAAAGCGCGCCGCTTCTTTGCCCATCCCTACCGCGCGCATGCGCAAGCCCAGCACTGTGCGCCGGAACACCAGCCACACCGCGCCGATGGAAATCCATGCCAGCAGGAAACCCAGATGCAAGCGGGTGCGCGGGATAAGGCGCGGGAAAATGGCGCTTTCGGCAATTTCGGGCGATTGAGGCCAGCCCGAAACCGGCGAACGCCAAACCCCATTGAGCAGAAAACTGATAAAGAAGAGGATCACCGTGTTCAACAGCAGGGTGGTCACCACCTCGTCCACGTCCAGGCGCGTCTTGAGCAGGGCGGGAATTGCCGCATACGCCATCCCGGCGGCAAAACCGCCCACAATCATGATGGGGATTGCCAGCACCGGCGGAACGTTTTGCAGTACCATCCCCAGTCCGGCGGCGGCAATCGCGCCCGCCAGCAGTTGCCCCTCGGCGCCAATGTTGTAATACCCGGCGGAGAAAGCAAAGGTGACCGCCGCGCCGGTGAGCAGTAAGGGAGTGGACTTAACCAGCACCTCAATGGCACTGCTCTGCGAAGCCAGCGGCACAATCAGGAAGTAATAGAACGCCTCAAAGGGATTCTTGTTAAGCGAAAGCACCACCAGCGAGGTGAGCAGGAAGGTAACCACAATGCTGATGATGGGAATCAGCGGTCTTACCCATAACGGCGCGGGGTAGCGTTCAATCTTAAGCTTCGGCATAGTCCACCTCCAGCGCGCCCGACATCATCATCCCCAGCACCTCAGGGGTAGCCCGCCTGCCGGAGACAACGCCCACAATGCGCCCTTCGTACATGACGGCAATGCGGTCAGAGAGCGCCAGCACCTCATCCAGGTCTTCAGAAATCATCAAAATTGCCGTGCCTGCCTCGCGTTGTTCGAGCAATTTACCGCGCACATAATCGGTTGCGCCGATGTCCAGCCCGCGGGTAGGCTGAGCAACAATCAGCACCCGCGGTTTGTGCGCCAGCGCCCGCGCCAGCAGGACTTTCTGCATGTTGCCGCCCGAAAGCGTGCGAATGGGATCCTGCGGGCGGGCTTTGATTTGAAAGTCCTCAATCATCTGCTGGGCAAACTTCTGCACAGCGGAGTAGTCCATCATGCCGTTGCGGGAGAACTCTTCCAGATGCTCCAGCACCAGATTTTCGGCAACGCTCAGGTCCCCCACCACGCCGCTGTGACGGTCTTCGGGCACGCGCCCGATGTTAGCGGCGGCAAAGTCAGCCGGGCTTGCCCCCGTCATGTCTCTGCCATCCACCCAAACCGTACCACTCACCGGCTTGAGCATTCCCGAAAGCACCTGTGCCAGTTCGCTCTGCCCGTTCCCGGAAATGCCTGCAATGCCCAGAATCTCCCCGGCGCGCACCTCCAGCGAGACATTCTTCAAAGCAGGCAGTCCTTTCTTATCCAGCGCATTGACTTTCTCCAGCCGCAAGCGCACCTCGCCGCCGCGCCGCTCGGCAGGACGCACCACGCCAAACGTCTCGCGCCCCACCATCATGTGCGCCAGTTCGGCTTCGTTGGTCTCACCGCGCAGGACCGTGCCGATTTTCTTCCCATCCCGCAGGACGGTGATGCGGTCGCACAATTCCATGACTTCGTTGAGTTTATGGCTGATGAAGACCAGCGCCATGCCGCTTTCGCGCAGTTTGTTCAGCGTTTCGAACAGCGCTTCCACTTCCTGCGGCACCAGCACGGCGGTAGGCTCGTCCAGAATCAGCACCCGGGCATTGCGGTACAGCGATTTGAGAATTTCCACCCGCTGGCGTTCCCCCACCGAGAGATGACGCACCAGCGCATCGGGTTTGACCTCTATGCCGAAGCGTTTTGCCGCATCCACCACCCGCTGACGCATCTGCACCAGGTCCAGCGTGGTGCCGCCTTCCTGACCCAAAGCCACATTTTCCACCACACTGAGCGGCGGCACCAGGGTAAAGTGCTGGGTGACCATACCAATGCCCAGTTGAATGGCATCTTTGGGCGAGTGAATGGTTGCCACTTTTCCCGCCACGCGGATTTCGCCCTCATCGGCGCGGTACAACCCGTAAAGAATGCGCATCAGGGTGGTTTTGCCTGCGCCGTTCTCGCCCAGCAGAGCATGGATCTCGCCCGGCTTCAGGTAGAAATCAATGTTCTGGTTGGCTTCCACCACCCCAAATCGTTTGGTGATCCCTTGCATTTCCACTATGAAGTTCAAGGCGGGATCCTCCTTTGGCGTTGAATACCCGCATGGGGTCCGCGGAGTTCCACACGGACCCCATGCACGTTACAAAAGAATTACGACACCTCTTGCAGGTTCAACGGTCTTCCTTACCGGATTAGTTGACTGCCTGCGGTTGATTCTCGTCAATGTCCACGCGGAACAAGCCTTCTTTAATCTGCTGTTCGCGTTCGCGCACCTTCGCCACCAGGTCTGGAGGCAGTTTGCTCTCGGTGTTGTGGAACGGAGCCAGGCTGGCGCCGCCCTTGGCAACCATCGAGAAGTCCTTGAGATCCTGAGCGGTGTACACACCGGCTTTCACCTGGCTGAGGACGTACTCCACGGTGGGGGTCATGTTCCACACCGGGCTGGAGACCACCAGATCAGGCGCCAGTTCATTCTGGTCGCTCATGTTGCCAAATACCCACAAGCCCTTTTCCTTGGCGGCTTCAATGACGCCAAAGCGCTCGGCATACAGCACATCGGCACCGGCATCAATCTGCGCCAGGGCGGCTTCCTTGGCGGCGGCGGGGTCGAACCACGAGTTAATGAAGGTCACCAGGACTTTCACGTTGGGATTGACTTCTTTGGCGCCGCGGATGAAGGCGTTGACCAGACGGTTCACTTCCGGCACGGGGTATCCACCCACCACACCAATCGTTCCGGTCTTGGTCAAGCCGCCTGCCAGCATCCCGCACAGGTAAGCCGGTTCATGAATCCAGTTGTCGAACACGGAGAGGTTGGGGTCAGAGGGACCCAAGCCCGAGCCGAAAACGAAGGCAATCTGCGGGAAATCCTTGGCAACGCGGCGCACAGCTTCCTCGTTCCCGAAGGCATCGCCGAAGATGATATCGGGTTTCTTCTGCTCGGCGACTTCGCGCAGGATGCGCTCCATGTCGCCCGAGTAGCCAATGTTTTCGGTATATTCGTAGTCAATCTTGCCCTCTTCGCGGGCTTTGATCAACGCGGCGTGGATGACGCCGTCCCACGGCTCTTCAATGGGCGTAGCGAAGGCACCGAAAACCTTGAGTTTTTCCGATTTGGGCGCCGCTGTAGGGGTCGCCGCGGGCGCACAAGCCGCCAGCAGGCTGGCTACAAACAGCACCAGCACCAGCAGGGAAACAAAGCGGTTGAATTTCATGTTCTCCTCCATTCAGCAGTTAGATTGAACGGAACAAACGGAAACACTAACAAATATTTTACCAGAACTATGCAGAAACGCCTCCTTTCCGGCGCGTTTCCAGCGCCGCCAGCACCTGATCAGGTGTTACAGGAAGTTCATAGAACTCCACTTCCAACGCGCGGGCTACAGCGTTGGCAACCGCCGGCGGAATGGCAACAATGCCATGCTCGCCCAGCCCGCGCGCGCCGTATGGACCGGTGGCATCCGGCGTTTCGATGAATATCACTTCCATCTCCGGCACATCGGCGGCGCAGAGGATGCGGTAATCCACAAACCCGGCGTTGAGGATACGCCCGTCGGGGGCGAACTTGAGTTTTTCCATCAGCGCCGCGCCCAGCGCCATGGTCATGGCGCCTTCCACCTGTCCGCGGGCAGTCACCGGGTTGATGATTCTGCCGGCATCCTGCGCACTGGCCATCCTGAGAACGTGGATCTGCCCGGTGTCGGGGTCAATCTCCAGGTCCACCCCCTGACAGCCAAACGTCCACGAAGCCGCCATGTTACCCTGCCCGGTTGCCGGGTCTGGAAAAGTCAATCCCCGTGGCACGAACATGCCCCGCCCAATCACCGGCGGATTGAGCGCTGAACCGTCCGGGCGGGTATAGCCCACCGCAAAACGGCTGTACGGCAGGGCTTTTTCGGGCTTGCCCTGCGGATAGAGACACCCATCATCCGCCACCACCTCATCCGGCGGCACGTCGAACACCAGCGCGGCGGCATGACGGAGTTGCTCCAGCGCATCTTCCGCCGCCATGCGCACGGCATTGCCCACCGCCCAGGTAGAATGGCTGGCAACCGTCTGCCATTCCTGCGGGGAGTACTCGGTATCCACCACCGGCGCGTACTGCACCTGCTCAATGGGCATGTGCAGGGTCTCGGCAGCAATCTGAGTGAGGATGGTATTCACCCCCTGCCCCATTTCAATCGAGCCGGTGAAGAGGGTGGCGGTGCCGTCTTCATTGAACTTAATCACCGCGCCGCTTTGGGCGTTGGTCTTCATCACCGGCGACTTCATGAAACAGGCAATGCCCTGCGCGCGGATGCGCCCCGGCACGGTTGGGGTGGTTTCTTTTCCCAGCGCATCGCGCACCGCCAGCAAGCAGGCATCCGCCCGCCCATTGTACTCTTTCATCGTCTGCCCGATGGCGTTCTGCAAGCCCGGACGAAGCAGGTTGCGCAGGCGCAGTTCCACCGCATCCATGCCCAGTTGGCGGGCAATCTGATCCATCTGGCTTTCCATCATCCAGTGCACTTCGGGATGCCCGTACCCGCGGTACGCGCCGGTGGGCGGCGTGTTGGTATAGACCGCGTGCGAGCGCAAATCCAGGTTAGGGATATAGTAGGGACCGGTGGCGTTATGCCCCCCGCCCTGACTGATCCAGATGGAGTAATCGGCGTAGCCGCCACTGCCAAAGTACAGTTCCGACTGATGCGCCAGCAGTTTTCCATCCCGGTCCACTGCCGTCTTCATGCGCCCCCAGCACCCGCGCCCGTTGACCGTGCCGAAGAACATCTCTTCGCGGGTCAAAATCAGACGGATGGGCAAGCCCGGCACATGATACGCCACCAGCGCCAGCAAGGGTTCAATGGTCACATCCGACTTGCCGCCAAAGCCGCCACCCACGTAAGGCACCTGCACGCGCACGTTCGCAGAGGACATGTCCAACAGGTACGCTACCGTCTCGCGCACGTAGAAAGGCGACTGCGAACTGGTGTAGATGGTCAGGCGTTCGCCGTCGTACTGCGCAATCGCGCCGTGAGGCTCCATCTGCACATGGGCAATCCAGGGAATCCAGTACTCGTTTTCCACCACCAGATGGGCTTCGCGGAAGGCTTGCTCCACGTTGCCACGCCAAAGGCGGTAGCGGTGGGCAATGTTCGTCCCGGGTTGAGGATGCACCACCGGGTCATGGGCGTATTCTTCCATGTCCTCATGGATGAGCGGCGCGCCAGGGGCAACGGCATCGCGTGGATGCACGATGACCGGCAAAGGCTCATACTCCACTTCCACCAGGCGGGCGGCTTGATCGGCAATCTCTTCGCTGACCGCCACCACCACCGCCACCGGCTCGCCCACATAGCGCACCTTGCGGCAGGCAATTACCGTATGATCGTTGATGGCAAAGCCAATGCGTTTGGGGCATTGCTCGCCAGTGATGACCGCGCGCACGCCCGGCACCGCCCGCGCCCGCGTGGCATCCACACGGCGCAAGCGCGCGTGTCCCTGGGTGGAGCGCACCACCCGCGCATGGAGCATGCGCCCGAAATTTAAGTCGGCAACAAAATCCGCCTGACCGGTGACCTTTTCAAAGGCGTCAATGCGGGGTTGAGGGACACCAATAAACGTTGTCATATAGTCATGAAACCCCTAAAGTCCAGCCATGTTGCGCACGGCTTGCTGATCGACCAGTTTGCCGTGACTGATGACGTAGCGCGGCGCTTCGTGATAGCGCAGGACTTCCAGCACGTTCTGCTGTTCCATCACGACCAGATGGGCAGGCGCGCCCACCTTGAGGGCAAAATCTTTCAAGCCAATGGCGCGGGCGGCGTTGACCGTCACCATGTCGTAGAGGGTTTCCATATCGGAAGCGGTGGTGAACCACAGCAAATGCGAGGCGAGGAACGCCACCTCGGGCATGTTGTTGCGCCCGTAGGGGTAGTAGGCATCGGAGATATCATCCTGACCGAGGCACACCAGACAGCCCTCTGCCAGCAGTTCGCGCACGCGGGCATGCAGAGGACCGGTGTGCGGGTCGCTCACCACACCCATCTGGGCTTTCTTGAGCAGTGCCGCCAGTTTCTGGAAGTAGGGCGTTGGATACATGGACATGGCGCGGGCATGATGTGCCAGCGAGCGCCCGAACCAGCCGCGGCGGATGGTTTCCAGCGCCATCATCTCGATAGAGCGCAAGCCGGGGTCGCCGGCATCATCCACCAGCATGGAAACGTCTTTGTTGAACTCCACCGCCAGGTCGAAGATTTCGCGCACGTGCTGAAGCATGTCCGCATCGGTGTACTCAATCCAGGGGATGCCGCCCGCCACATCGGCGCCCAGTTCCATCGCCTGACGCATCAGTTCTCTGGCGCCGGGTTCGCGCACCATGCCATCCTGCGCAAAGGCAACCACCTGGATATCCACAATGCCGCGAAATTCCTCGCGGGCGCGGATGAGGGCTTTGACGCCTTCCAGTTTGGCTTTGCTGTCCACATCGGCAAAGGCGCGGATGTGAGTGTTGCCGTAGCGCGCGGCATCCACCAGCGCGCGGCGCACATTCTGGATAATCCAGCGCTCGTCGTATTTTTCCTTGACGCGCGCCGCCAGTTCAATGGCAGTCATGGCTTTGCCCATATCGGCGCCGTGATAGTCTTTGAGGGCTTCCTCGTCCATCATCTGCAGGGTGTACACCTTGCACAGATGCAGGTGGGTGTTAACGAAGGACTCGGTTACCAGTCCGCCAGCGGCATCCAGTTCCTGAGCGGCACTGCCATCCACATGGGGGGCAATGGCGGCAATGACGCCATTGGCGATGGCAATGTCAAACCATTGTCCGGCGG